>JAZQIV010000150.1:0-10492 GCA_045541305.1 Acutalibacteraceae bacterium
GTTCAAGGAAAAATACGGGATCACCATGAGCCATTATCGCAGCAGCACACAAGTCAAAAACAGCAACGATTGATGAAGCGAACGCATTCTCCCTTGACTTTTTAAGGGTAAAATGATATAGTGTACGCCAATGGAGAGATGTCCGAGCGGTTTAAGGAGCTAGTCTTGAAAACTAGTGATGGGGCAACCCACCGTGGGTTCGAATCCCCCTCTCTCCGCCAAATAATAACTCCACCCAACCGGGTGGAGTTATTATTTAATTTAAGAGTGGGATTCGAAAGGCCGTTTAAAAAACGTGCCGGTGGCACGTTTTTAGGCCGTAGCGCTCCACCGCCCTGCCGCACTGTACCGTTTCCAAAAAACGAGATCAATCTTCCGCGCTGTACAAAATACTTCGGGCGCGCCAAAATAACGCTCACGCTTTTGCGTGGGCGTTATTTTTTTGCGTGCGCACGAAGGGACTCGAACCCTGAGAGGGTGAGCAGCGTTAAAAAACAGTCCGTGGACTGTTTTTAGCTGCGAAGCCCGCAGCGCGCACCCGCTCTTGAAACACGTCTCTCTTTGTGCTATACTTTTACCCATACCATGTGCAAAGATGCATAAAATCGTAACATCGCCTATCAAACGCTTCGTTTGTTTTATCTGTAAGGAGTTTTCAGCATGACCACGTTCTTACTCATCCGCCACGGCGAAAGCATGGCAAACACCGAAAAACGATTTGCGGGGCATTGGGACATCCCGCTCTCTCCCCTCGGTCAAGCGCAAGCCGAAGCCACCGCGCAGTACATCGCCGCCACCTATGCGGTGGACGCGGTGTACGCCAGCGATCTGCAGCGCGCATTCCACACCGGCAAAGCCGTTGCCGACCGCCTGCAGATTCCCCTCGTTGCCGATACCGCGTTGCGTGAGATCTGCGCCGGTGATTGGGAACAGCAATCGTTCGACGATCTGCAAAAAAACTTCGCCGCTTCATACGCCGTGTGGCTGACCGATATCGGAAACGCGCAATGCGACAACGGCGAATCCGTCGCGCAGCTGCAAGCACGAGTTTTGGGTGTGCTTCGCCGCATCGCGGTCGAAAACGACGGTAAAACCATCGTCATTGCCACCCACGCCACCCCCATTCGCGCCCTACAATGCCATTGTGCCCGTCAACCGCTGAGTGAGATGCACAAAATCCCGTGGGCGACCAATGCCTCGGTGACCACCGTCGCCTTCGAAAACGGGGAATTTCGGTTGATCGCCCCGCCTCATGACAGCCATCTCGGTGAATCCCGCACGGTGTTACCCGCCAACGTGTAACGGTTGTTTTACGGTTTGTTCATGAACCGGTCATGTTTTTGTGTTATCCTCGTCGTATGGGAGGCGTACCTTGTTATGAGAAACTGGCTGCAAATCTTGGCATACCGCTTTCAAACGTTTATGTACGGTCGCTACGGCGTGGATGCGCTGTCGAAGCATCTGAATGTCGCATCGCTTTGCGTACTACTTATCTCGCTGTTTGTACCGCAACTGTATTGGCTGGCACTCGCACTCATGGTGTGGTCCACGTTCCGCATCTATTCCCGCAACATTTACAAACGGCAGCAGGAGCTTGCCGCCTACCAACGGTTCACCGTCACCGTGCGCCGCCGTATCAATTTGGTCAAAAGCCGCTTTCGCGACCGCAAAACGCATCGCTTCTTTCGTTGTCCCGGTTGTCGGGAATTCCTGCGCGTACCGAAAGGCCGCGGCGAGGTGCACATCACCTGCCCGCGTTGCCGCCACGAAATCGTACGGAAAACATAAAGCCCTGAAGGCTCATCCTTCAGGGCTTTTTATGGTTAAGTAAGGGCGCCATTGTGCCAACCGCTTTTCACCGATGCCTTTGATATCCAGCAAATCCTCCACGCTGCGAAACGAACCGTACGTTTCGCGGTATTCCAAAATGCGCTCGGCGAACACCGTGCCCAAACCGTCAATTTCGCACAGTTCCTCCGCCGTCGCCGTATTCAGATCGATCCGCTCGGTTTCTTCGGCAATTTCCTCCAGCCTTTCCACCGTTAGCGGATGCAACGCCATCTCATCGGCCACTGCGGTTACACCAACTGCGACCAGCAGAATGACAGTCATCGTCCACACCAGCACTACACCGAATTGTTTCACCCGCTCACACCCTTTCGACTTTATTCTACACAATTTTCGGCTTTTTGCAACCGAAACATTTGCAAACCGTTTTGTGCGGGTGTATAATACAAAAAGCAAAGGAGATGACTGCATGGCAACCAAAGCCGACCAGTATTATCAGCGCATGACCGAAACGCCCGTATCCCGTCTGATTATTTCGCTCGGGATCCCTACCACCGTTTCCATGCTCATCACCAACATTTACAACATGGCGGATACCTATTTCGTCGGCACACTCGGCGAAAGCCAGCAAGCCGCCACCGGTATTCTGTTTACTCTGCAGGCCATCATCCAGGCGATTTCGTTCATGCTCGGCCACGGCTCCGGTATTTTCGTATCCAAAGCGTTGGCAGATAAGGATACCGATGCCGCTTCGCGCTACGTATCCTCCGCTTTTTACACCGGCATCGCCGCCGGCTCAGTGTTAACCGTGCTCGGCTTGCTCTTTTTAGATCCGTTCATGCGACTGCTCGGCAGCACCGATACCATTCTCCCCTTTGCCAAGGATTACGGCCTTTGGGTACTGCTCTCCTGCCCGTTCATGGTGGGCTCACTGGTGCTCAACAACAACCTACGATACGAAGGAAAAGCGTTTTACGCCATGTTCGGCTTAACCACCGGCGGTATTCTCAATATCTTTGGCGACTATGTATTCATTCGTCATTGTCATCTCGGCGTGTTTGGTGCCGGCATGGCAACCGCCATTTCGCAGGTCATCAGCTTTGTGATTTTGCTCATCATGTACGAACGCATGGCGCAAAGCAAAATCCGCCCACGCCACATCAGCCGCACGGCGGAAACCTATCTGTCAATCTGTAAGATCGGGTTCCCCTCCCTTATCCGTCAGGGGCTTACCTCCATCTCCACGGGACTTCTCAACAACCTCACAAAACCGTTTGGCGATGCCGCCATTGCCGCCATGAGCGTGGTCAACCGTTATTCCATGTTCGTCATGTGCATCGGCCTCGGTATCGGCCAGGGTTTCCAACCGCTCGCCTCGTTCAATTATCAATCCGGCCACATAAAGCGCGTGAAAAAAGGCTTGCTGTTCACGTCGGCGGTCGGCTTCGGTCTGGTGGCCATCCTCGCCTCGCTCGGCTTTATTTTTGCAGAACAGATCGTGTATCTCTTCCAAAAAAGTCCCGATGTCATTGCCATCGGCGTTCCCGCCCTGCGTTATGCATCGGTCGGCACGCTGTTCATGCCGCTGTCCATCCCCGTCAACATGCTGTACCAAAGCATCCGCAAAGCCGGAATCTCCTCGTTTTTGGCGTTGTTGCGCTCCGGTCTGTTCCTTATTCCCTTGTTGCTTGTCGGCTCGTATGTGTTTGGTTTAACCGGCATTCAGCTGGCACAACCCATCACCGACGTACTGTGTGGTCTTGTCAGCATCCCATTCATGTTACACTTCTTGTATAAAACCCCCGATCAATAATAAAGAGGCGAGTATATGAAAAAAGCAATTGTAATCGTTGCTTCGTGTTTTTTGGCTTTCGTGTTGTCCGTGGTTACCTACTTTTATATTTGGGGCGGAGAACCTGAAATACAAGATTTTGAAGAAGTTGCTGACGATTACCAAATCATCGCACAACTTGCGTTGAATTCTTATGATGAGCTCAAGCCTTACGACACCTATCCGGAAAATGAGTTTATTGTTATCGATCTGTATTACGGTAATCTCCAACACAACGATTCCGTTTTGCCGTTAACAGAAGAAGAAAAAAACGCGGCTTTAACCACAGAAAAAAGATTCGGCTTTCTTAGAGTTTGCAAAGATGCCGTTTTCTTTTGCCGGGATGAAACGGGATATTACGGACTTGTATATTCCAAAAAACCTCTTTTGGCACTTCATAAATTGGCGCAAGACAGACAGTATCATAGAATCAACAGCCAGTGGTATGAATGGGGCGTTTGGGGAATCTAACAAGTAGAATAAGATAAAAAAAGAAGCACGAACTTCGTGCTTCTTTTTTCGTGTCTGTAGGGTGTACTCCATACAACTTCGTCCCTTTTATACGGAAGTACTGTTCATTTTTTCTTCGGCAAGGGAAGCGCGTCATACATAGCAGTAAAAAGTTCTGTCAAAAACTCACGGTTATCCACGTCATCCACCAGCAGCATCTCTTTTGCGCCCTTATACGGCAATTCATAGTTTGCGTGCGGCATCAACACCACCGCCGATGAAACAGGCTTTACAAGCAATCTATCGTCATAGATGCCACCCACGATTTTTCCACGGTAATAGAGGATATACTCCCCCATCATGCCGCGATAGGTTACGTCTTCCAAATCGGATAACTGTTCCAAGATAAAATCCAAATACTCTTTACTTGAAGCCATATTGCACCTCATTTCTGGGAATATTATAACACAAACGCTTATGCAATGCTAATAAAGTGTAATCGAAACCTTATGGTTTCGATGAAATTAAATCCGTCCTTTTTCCGACGAAGTCGGATTTCATCACGCAAGTGATTTCATCCACCATAGGTGGATTTATCCCGTCCGTAAGGACGGATTTAGTTGAAAAAAGGCACCCTTTGTCAGTGGACAAAGGGTACCTTTTTTCTGGTGGGCGTAAACGGACTCGAACCGCTGACCTCCTGCGTGTGAAGCAGGCGCTCTAACCAGCTGAGCTATACGCCCATGTATACAGCCGCCGCTGTTGCAGCGACTAATACAATGTGACAAGCAAACGCCTGCCACAAAAATATGGTGACCCGAACGGGAATCGAACCCGTGTTACCGCCGTGAAAGGGCGGTGTCTTAACCGCTTGACCATCGGGCCATGTGTGACAGGCTGGAATCCTGTCACCGTGGTGGCTGTAACTGGATTCGAACCGGTGACACCGCGGGTATGAACCGCGTGCTCTAGCCAACTGAGCTATACAGCCATATCTGCACCCCTCTTAAGGGGACGCAGACTATTATATAGTATGTCCCTATTGTTTGTCAAGCCTGTTTTTTAAAAAAGAATAATTTTTAATTAGCAGGCCGAAATAGGGTGATACAATGCATTGGGCACGCCTCGGAGCACTTGCCGCAACCAATGCATTTTTCGGGGTCGATCGTTGCCAAACAGTTGACGACCTGCACCGCATCGTGCTCACACACTTTGGCACATTTGCCGCAGCCGATACAGCCCACCTTGCACGCCGCACGTGTTTTGGCGCCCTTATCGTGGTTGGAGCAACGCACAACACCGCGCGTGTGACCCGGCATCATTTCAATGAGACCTTTCGGGCAGGCGCTCACACATTTGGTGCATCCGCGGCACAGCGAGGCATCCACCCGCGCCAAGCCGTTTTCCACCTTAACAGCACCGTATTCACAGACCGCCACACAGTCACCGTAACCCAGGCAGCCGTAGTTGCACAACCAGTTGCCGCCGTAAAACTGGGTAGCCGCGCGGCAGGATTGTAACCCGTGATATTCCAGCTTACGCTCGGTAAAATCTTCACACCCACCGCAGCGCACCAGCGCCGTCAAACGAGCAACCTCGCCCGAAATGCCCAGCAATTCGCCGGTCGCTTTGGCAACCGCCTCGCCGCCGGGCGAGCACAAACCAACCTTGGCACCGTGGTTTGCCATGGCATCTGCATAACCGGCACAGCCGGAAAAGCCGCATGCGCCACAGTTTGCGCCGGGCAACAGCTCGCACAGCGCCTCGGCCTTTTCATCCTTCGGCACCGCCATCAGAATGGAAGCGACCGCCAAAATCAACCCGGCAATCAAGCCCAAACCGGCCAGGAGCAGAACCGCTAACAGAATGGAATTCATAAACGCCGCCCCTCCTTACAAACCAAATAAGCCTTGAAAGCCAAGGAACGAAACCGACACAATGGAAGCCGCCACCAGTGTGATCGGCAATCCTTTTAACGATTCGGGAATCTCCGCACTCTCCAATCGCTCACGCACGCCGGCAAACATCACCATTGCGAGTAAGAAACCCAACCCCGCGCCCAGCGCATTCGTGAGCGACTGTAGGAAGTTATACCCGCTGTCAATGTTCAGAATGGTCACGCCCAGCACCGCACAGTTGGTCGTAATCAGCGGCAGGTAAATACCCAGCGATTGATACAGCGGCGGGATAAACCGTTTGAGCACGATCTCCACCAGCTGTACCAACGCCGCGATAATCAGAATAAACACAATGGTCTGCAAATATTCCAATCCGTTGGGAACAAGCAGATACGTGTAAATCGGGTGAGTCGCAGCGGTCGCCATCAGCATAACAAAGATAACCGCCACCGACATACCCACGGCGGAATTAAGCTTTTTCGAAACACCCAGGAACGGGCAGATACCCAAAAACTGCGACAACACGAAGTTGTTCACCAGCAAACCACCGATCAAGATCGCAAAAAAGCCGGTATTACTCATGGCATGCCGCCCCCTCTCCGTGGCAGCTGCCCGCCATCGGGCAAGCCGCGCAAACCGTTTCGGTGAGCTCCTTGCGGGTATCCTTGTGTTCCAGCTTCGTGGACAATTGATTGGTCAACCAGATCAACATACCAAACACAAAGAATCCGCCGGCAGGCAGCACGAAAATGGTGATCGGCGGCAACAGACCGCCCTCCGGCCACCCGAACAACGTGCCGTTGCCCAAAAATTCGCGGATACCGCCCATGATCACAAGCGCCGCCGTAAAGCCGGCACCCATGCCAAGACCATCCAGTGCCGAAAGCCCCACCGAGTTTTTACCCGCAAAGGCTTCCGCACGTCCCAGAATAATACAGTTAACCACAATGAGCGGCAGATAAATACCCAGCGACCGATCAATCGCCGGCAAATACGCCTTCACCAGCATCTGCACGATGGTGGTAAAGCCCGCAATCACCACAATGTACGCCGGCAAGCGCACCTTGCCGGGAATCAGCTTGCGCAACAACGAAATCACGATATTGGAACAAATCAACACAAAGGAAGCCGCAGCACCCATACCAAGGCCGTTGAGCGCCGCCGTTGTGACGGCAAGCGTCGGGCAAGTACCCAGCACCAGCCGTAACACCGGGTTTTCCTTAACCAAGCCCTTGGAAAACGTTTGCCAGTACTTATTTGCCATTGCCGTCACCTCCTTGAATCGCTTGATAAGCGGCGATCGCCTTGTTCACCGCATCGCAGATACCTTTGGACGTTTTGGTCGCCTGTGAAACAGCATCCACATCGGCATTCACCGTCAGCTTTTCAGCTTTCTTATCCATAAAAGCATCCAAATACCCTGCTTTTTTCACCTTGTCCACGTAACCGGCGGTTTCGTTATCCTCGGTCACCTTCACGCCGGTGATCGCACCGTCTTTGGAAATGCCGGTCATCACCGTCAGCCCGGCGCTCTTGCCCACCGCCTGGGTGGTAAACACGTACCCGACCGGTTGATTGTTAGCGTAGGCGATATAATACACCTGCTGTGCATCCTCCATCTGAACGGCTTGTTTATCAAAACGGTCGGCCTCGATCACTTCTTGCCGCGCCGCGTTCTCCGCAAGCTCTGTTCTCTCGGCGATCACGCCCGCCGTTAGTGCATTGGTACCCGCCAACGCCGCGGTCACAGCCCCGGCGATCAGCATCAGCGCGAACGCCGAAATCAGGATTTCTTTCAAATTCTTCATGACCGCACCGCCTTTCTTCCCTCACCAAAGGGACGCGGACGCGTAAACCGCTCGATCAGCGGCGTCATAATATTCATAATCACAATCGCAAACGATACGCCTTCCGGCAACGAACCCGCCAACCGAATCAGTACCGTAATGCAACCGCAGCCGATGGCATAAACCACCTTACCCCATTTGTTGATCGGGCAAGTCGCATAGTCGGTCGCCATGAAGATCGCACCGATCATCAAGCCACCCGACAGAATGTGCACCAGCGGATTTTCACCGCATAAGAACGCGAGCACAAACACGGTGCCCACGTAGATCACGGGAATGAGCGGGCTGATTACCTGGCGAATCACCAGATAAATGCCACCGATCACAAGCGCGATCACACACACCTCGCCCAAGCATCCGCCACGCAGTCCAAACAGCAACGACAACGGATCAACCTGTGCCGCTGCATCCTCCGCCAGCAACGCCAGAGGCGTCGCTCCGGTAACGGCATCCACCTTGCCGGTCCACGCCAACGGATTGATCCAGTTGTTCATGGTATCCGGGAAGCTGCCCATGAGCACAATACGGCCCACCAAAGCGGGGTTGACAAAATTTTGCCCCAGCCCGCCAAACATTTGCTTGGCCACCACGATCGCTACCACACTGCCAAATGCCGCCTGCCACAACGGGATAGTAGCGGGCAGATTGAACGCCAGCAGGAGTCCCGTAACCACGCAGGACAAATCGTTAATGGTTTGCGGGCGCTTCATCACTTTGCGGCTGAGATATTCCGCTGCCATTGCCGAAGCCACACAAACCGCTTCCACCGCCAGCGCACGGAATCCAAACAGCCACACCGAAGCGATGAGCGCGGGGATCAGCGCAATAATTACGTCGCGCATAATGTCACGCGTATTCATACCGCAATGCAAATGCGGCGAAGACGATACCATTAAGGTTTTTTGCATGTTGACCCCACCCCCTTACTTTTTCGAACGCAACACATCTTTTGCCATGCGGATCGTCTGCACGATCGGGCGATGTGCCGGACAGGAAAACGAACAGCTGCCGCACTCCATACACGTCATAATACACAAGCGTTTCAGTTCATCGGTATTCCCCGCCGCATACGCTTTGGTAATCGCGGTCGGCATCAGATTCATCGGGCACGCATCCACGCAACGCCCGCAACGAATGCAGGTGGAAGCGGGAATATCCTGCGCATCCTCTTCCGCAAACGCCAGCAACGCATTGTTTTGCTTGAGCACCGGCAATTCATCGTCCATCAGCGCAAGCCCCATCATCGGGCCGCCGAACAGCAATTTGCGCACCGGCTTTTTCAGCCCCACAAAGTTGATCACGTCCCGCACGGGAGTACCGATGACCACGCGCACGTTCATCGGGTTTTCCACCGCCGAACCGTCCACCGTCAAGCGCTTTTCCACAAGCGGCATGCCGGTTTTCAAATACCGTGACAGCACCGAAACCGAGGTAACGTTCATCACAATACAATGCACGTCTGCGGGCAACCCGCCGGTCGGCACGCGCCGCCCCGTACACGCGGCAATGAGCACCTTTTCCGCACCCTGCGGATACCGCGCGGGCAGCGGCTTGACCACCACACGCCGAGCGGGTGTGCTCACACTCGCCGCAATGCGGGAAAGCTCCGCGATCGCCGCAGGCTTGTTGCGCTCCACCGCAATGATCACCTGCTTTACGCCCAAAAATTCCATCACCGTTTGCACGCCCGACACAATATCCCACGAGTTTTCCATGCACTCGCGGTAGTCCGTCGTGATATACGGCTCACATTCGGCAGCGTTGATAATAATCGTGTCGATCTCTTCCAAATTCTTCGGATTCAGCTTCACGTGCATCGGGAATCCGGCACCGCCAAGTCCCACCAAACCGCACGCGCGCACCGCCGCAATAAAATCGTCAAACGTCTGGATAACCGGCGGCTTCACGCTTTCGTGCAGCCGACCCTCGCCGTCCGATTCGATCACCAGCGCCATGGTGGTGCGTCCACCCGGCATCAGCAATTCTTTGGTACCCACAACCTTGCCGGAAACGCCGCTGTGAATCGGTGCGGAAATGGCCGCTTCGCTATCCGCGACAACTTGTCCGACCTCCACCGTGTCGCCAACCTTGACCGTCGGAATACACGGCGCACCCAGGTGCTGCTGCATTGGAATGATAATGGTGCTCGGCGCCGGCATCTGCACCGTTTCACATTCCGCCGTATGTTTACGGTGCGGCGGGTGAACGCCGCCACGCGTCTTGTGTATAAGGGTTGATATAGACATTCTGTTTCATCCTTTCCGAAAGAATGGAGTTTTCTGTAAATACGGATATACCACATTGAGGACCAGGCCGGTAAGCACACCCGCAGGGATCGCGAGCAGCACCAGAATCGGCGCATAATACACCATGGCCGAGCCCAGCAACACGTACGCCGTGCACCATTGCCCCACATTGTGTGCCAATGCACCGATCACGCCAACACCGACAAAACTGAGCTTGTCCCTCCAAAGCAATCGGGCAATGCTCATCATCACAAGCGACAACGCGCCACCGACCGCGCTCATCAAAAACGCCATCGGCCCGCGAAACAAAGCAAACGCCGCCTTGACCAGTACCACCCCGCCGGCACACGGAACCGACACCGCCTGCAGCGCCAACATCACCGTAATATTGGCAAGTCCCAATTTGGCCCCGGGGATCGGCAGCGGCGGCAG
>JAZQIV010000151.1:0-14837 GCA_045541305.1 Acutalibacteraceae bacterium
CGCGGGGCAGCAGATCCACTTCAGCGGCGAGCGGGCGGATCTCATCGATCGCACGGCCGTCCACGCGCTTGCCGTCGTCCAACAACCAGCGGCGTACCACGTATTTCTGCAGTTTGTACAGGCATTCGTCAATTTTGGCGATCTGCTCGGGATACACTTCGTCAAACTTCTCATGCACTTTGTCGTACACGGGGAGCAAGCGCTCGTCACGGACAAGCTTATCATCGGTATCCAGCGCAAAGCGGACGTCTTCGATGGCGAATTCTTTGATCGCTTCGAACATATCCGGATCGGGATCGTTGGATTCAAACGCGAACTTCGGTTTGCCGATTTCCGCCTGAATGCCTTTGATGAATTCCACGATTTGCTGGTTGGCTTCGTGGCCTTTCATGATACCTTCAAACATGGTATCGTTGTCCACCTCGTTGGCACCGGCTTCGATCATGGCAACCAGATCGGCGGTGGAAGCGACGGTGACGTGCATGTCGGATTTCTTTTCCTGCTCGGCGGTGGGGTTGATGACGTATTCACCGTCCACCAAGCCGACGACAACACCCGAGATCGGGCCGTCCCACGGGATGTCCGAAATGGAGATGGCGATGGACGCACCGATCATCGCGGTGGTTTCCGGCGGGCAGTCGGGATCGACCGACATGACGGTACACACGATGGATACGTCGTTACGCATATCTTTCGGGAACAGGGGGCGGATCGGGCGGTCGATGACGCGGGAGGTCAGGATCGCTTTTTCGGTCGGGCGGCCTTCACGGCGTTGGAACGAGCCGGGAATGTGACCGACAGCGTAGAGCTTTTCTTCGTAGTCGACGGAAAGCGGGAAAAAGTCCACACCTTCACGGGGCTTTGCCGAAGCGGTGACGTTGCACAAAATCGAGGTATCGCCGTAGCGTACCATGCAGGAACCGCTGGACAGCTGTGCCATTTTGCCGGTTTCCACTTTCAAGGGACGGCCGGCAAGAGTGGTTTCGAATACACGATAGTTTTCGAACATAGTACAATCCTCCGTTTTAAAATTTGATATTTCCAAACGGTATGCGGACGGATCTTTTTAGCAATAAAACCGACGTTCTCGTTTGGTGAAAGCGCCCGTTTCACTGCTAAAAAATCACGCCCCCGCATACCGTGCAGGACGGGATAATAAAGCAGGTTGAGGCAGGAGAGCGTGACGCTCGCCTGCCTCATAGCAGCCTTATTTACGCAGACCCAGTTTTTCGACGATCGCGCGGTAACGGTTGATGTCCTTCTTCATCAGGTAGTTGAGAAGGTTGCGGCGATGGCCGACCATTTTGAGCAGACCACGGCGGGAGTGGTGATCCTTCTTGTGCACTTTCAAGTGCTCGGTCAGATCGTTGATGCGGCGGGTCAGAACCGCAATCTGGACTTCGGGAGAACCCGTGTCACCCTCGTGAGTGGCGTACTTCTGCATGATTTCGGTTTTTTCGTTTGCTAACATGGTGTTACACCTCTTTACAATATTTCCGCAAATCCAGAAAGGGAAACGGTGTTTCCTCCAAAGGCGGCATACTCCACGATCCGGATAAGGGATGTGCACAATCGCGTGCTTTCGTAGTATATCACATAAAATTCCGGATGTAAAGAGGAATTTTTAATTTTTGCAAAACAACATAGTCGGCGGCAGATGGGGTATACCTACAATAGGAAATAAAAGACAGAAAAGGCGGGAGCGTATGACGTTTTGTGCGGGGGACGGCGCGGCAGCGGTGTTGCGTTGTGTGGTCGCCGCAGTTCTGGTTCTGATCGTGGCAGCCGTGCGCACGGTGGCAGGGGACGGCTGGTGGCTGGCGATCCCGTTGGTGTGCTTCGAGGTATTGTGGTGGTACTGCGCGCGGTTTGTACGGTCGTTGCAAGGAACGATGGATGCGGTGCGCATCCGCGTGCAATACGGGGTGCTGTGGAAGCGGGAAACCACCGTGCCGCTTCGTGCGCTGCGCACGTTCGAAACCTTTGTGCCGCCGCTGCACCGTATTTTCCGTTGCCGCACGGTGGTGCTGCGGTTTGCGGGCGGCAGCGTGTGGCTGCCGCTGCTTTGTGAACAGACAGCACAGCAATTGGCACGGCGGTTGGAGGCAGGATGATGCAACGACGTCCACACGGGTTATTCCTATTATACGATATAAAACGATGGCTGCCGTTGCTGACGGTGATCGTGCTGCGGTTACTGAGTGCTGAAACGTCGGTAACCGTATGGGTGCGTGACGGCGCGTTTTGCGTGTTGCTGCTGGGCTATTCGGTGATGCGGATGTGCGTCTGTCGGTATCGGATCGATGCGCGCAGCGTGGGGGTACGGCAGGGCGTGGTGTGCCGCCGCACGCTGCACATTCAGGTGGCGGATGCGGCTTCGGTGGAGATCGAGCGCAGTCTGCCGGCAGCGTTGCTGCGCGGCAGGCGGGTGCGGGTGAACACGGCGGGGCTGCGGCGGCGATCGGATGCGGTGTTGTATGTATCCGCTGACGAGGTGCGGCGGTCGTTTGTGCTGCGCGACCGTGCGCAGGCGGGGCGGTTACGGGCGCGCTTTTGGCCGATCGTGGTGTTGGCGATTTCGGGCTCCAACGCGGCGGTGGGGTTGCTGACGGCGGTTCCGTTGTTACGACAGCTGGGGCGATTTTTGGGCGAAGAAATAGCTCCCGACGCGGTGGGGGCCGTGCAGCAGCTGTTTTCGGCAGAGGTAGGGGCGGCGTTATATACGCTCGGGAATCTGCTGCTGTGGGGGTGGGGCTTTGCAGCGCTGAACACCGTGTTGCGCTATATCGGCTTTTACGCGACGGTGCAGGGGGAGCAGTTGCATTTGGTATCGGGATTGTTCACCCGACGCGACGTGCTGATCGACCGCGATAAGATCACGGCGGTGGAGCTGCGGCAAACGCTGCTGATGCGGGTGATGGGGCTGTATACCGCCGTGATTACGGCGGCGGGGTACGGACGGGATTTGGGCGCACGCCCCGTGCTGGTACCTGCTGCGGACCCGCATACCGTGAGTGCGACCTTGCGGCAGGTGCTGCCGCGTTTCCCGATTTGTGATGCATACGTGAAGGTGCAGCGCCGCGCGGCGTGGCGATATTTGTTTGCGCCGTTGTGTTTGCTGACGGCGGCTGCGAGTCTGCCGATGCTTCGCAGCATGTGGCGCACGCCCGCATTTTTGGCGTTGGTGCTGGGCGTTTGGTGGGGTGCGGTGCGATGGCTGGGATATCGAAGCGGGGGCTTTGGCTGGGATGACAAGGCGGTGACGGTGCGCTATCCGCGAGGGCTGGCGCTGTACCAGGTGCAGATGCCGCGCGACACGGTGGACCATGTGACGGTGACGCAAAGTGTGTGGCAACGGCGGCGTGGGTTGTGTACCGTTTCGGTGCGCTGCTTTGGCGAAAAGAAGCGACGGCATCGGGTGTGGGGCTTACCATACGATGCCGTGAAGCAATGGGTATAAAAAAGCAGGCGCTCTCTTTAAGAGCGCCTGCTTTTGCCGTTATTGAGCAACGGGTTTTCCATCCAGATATTTTTGCAAATTATCAAGATAGTTTTGCACGTCTTTCATGTTCACCAGATGTTTTTCACCGGTGCTGTGCTGTACGATGCAATGACCCGCGGTGTAAGAATAAATGTTGATGCGAACCGTGCCGCCGTTTTGGGCATTCTGCGAAAACACGACGCCGAGCAACGGCGTGCCGGTGGGTGTTTCCGTGGTACCGCCGACGCGGTGCATGCCGATCAGGTCGGCATACAAAGCGCGGAAATCGGCGGTGGGATACGTTTTGCCGTTTGCGGTCACAGTGAGCTTTTTGTCGCTGTCTTCTTCGTCCGGGTGATGCGACAGCGCAAACGCGGTGGTGGTGCCATTTGCCGTAAACGTCAGCTTGTTGACGTTTTGAATGTATTGGAAATACAACATGCTGTCGGCAACATCGTCATACTGCATCTCCAGCCACGTGATGGTGGACGGATCAAACAGATAAAGCAGCGGGACAAGCTTGCCCTCGGCATATACCGCACCGTAACGCAGACCGTCTTCGGTTTTATTGCCGATCTTGATGGTGTAGCGATAGGTGCTGTGATAGGTGACGGTATCGGTGGTTTCGCCTTCTTTATCGGCGGTGGGGGTGGTGCGCTTTAACGACAGACTCACATCGCAAGCCGAATAGGGCGTGTTGATTCCGCAAGCGGCGAGATCGGCTGCGGTGGGACGAATTTTGGCCACATCCGAAGCGGCGAGCGACGTGAACGTGGTGTAGTTGATGAGTTCACTGTTGGAATCCACCGCGTGGAAATACGGTTCCTGGATGACGTAACCGCTGATAATCATGGCGTTTTCTTTGTCGGCGGGTTCCTCCGTTACCTGGAAGCGAACCTTGGAGGGGCGCACCTTGCCGCTCAACGTACAATCGCGCACCACCACGGTGTCGGTGGTTTCGGTGGCGGTGGGGGCGACGATCGGTACACAATCGAGGTATGCGGTGAACTCGTACGACACGGTTTCACAGAAGGTGGCATCCACCAGGTAAACGGCGGTTTTGCCGACCTCGCGCAGGTAATAGCCCTCTTTGGAGGGGGCGAGGTTTCCGATCTCAAATGCAAACGTCGTATCGTCGGAATAGGTTGCCGAAACGGTGATGTAAAGATCGGGGGTGGTAAACCCGAAATCCGCCGGGGTGGCGGGGTTTTCATCGATCAAGCGGGTGGCGCTGACCGACAGCAGCGCTTTGGTTACTTCCTCCATCGTGCTTTGTGACAGCGGCAGATCGTCGAAGCCGACCAACGTATACAGGCCGTCTTTGGTG
The DNA here is from genome assembly GCA_045541305.1 of Acutalibacteraceae bacterium. Taxonomy (GTDB): domain Bacteria; phylum Bacillota; class Clostridia; order Oscillospirales; family Acutalibacteraceae; genus RGIG3009. The sequence goes on from JAZQIV010000151.1 coordinate 4,809, forward strand.
GCGGCGATGGTGTGCTTGACGCTGCCGATCGCAATTTCCGCTTTGGTGACGGTGACGTCTTTTTTATCTGTTTTGTCCAACAGCACAACGGAATCGTCACGCGGTTGCTCCTCCGGCAGATCTTCCTGCGGTTCGGGCAGCAACAGCAAAAGGCCGACCAGCAGCACCGCTACCGCCGCCAACGCAATGACGGCGAACAGCAGCGAGCGGGTGCGTTTGCTCATGCGCTTACTCATAAGTGCCTCCTCTTGAAGAAGACGACCAGGCACAGAACAACCAGAACCAGCGGGATGCCGAGCGTGAACACGCCGAGGCCGAGAACGGTGGCGGTCATGGACGAAATCGAGAAGGTTTCGGCGGCGAGGTCCTTGCCGGAGATCACCACGGTGTCACCCAAGCTGCACAGCGTGCGCAGGGGCTCCAGCACCAAGCCTTCGTTTTCATACGTGCCGTTGGCGGCGTACAGCGGCATGGCGTCGCTGCCGTATACCACAATGTGGTTTTCCACGCCTTCGTTATCCACAATGTTGAAATCGCGGGCATACGCCGCACCGATGACAGGATAGCTTTCGGCCTTGTTCTGCGGAACGTCCTCGTTGGAGGTGGCATCCTTGAGATCCTGCATGGTGGTCAGGCGGCTGCTTTCGGGGAAGGTGATCAGCTTGTGGTTGGTAAGGATCTCGTTTTCGGTGTTGTCGCTCTTTTCGGTGAGCAACTGCAGCGTCAGCGGCATGATGACCTTTTGACCGGCAACGGATTGGGTCAAATCGCTGGACGTGATGGCGGTCATGGGATAGTACGGATACGAGCCGTAAATATCCATGGGATAGTTGTTGGCATCGGTTTCCATGATGATATTGTTGGTAACGGTGATGCCGTAATCCGCTGCCAGGAAATCGTAAAGATTGGGGCAGGTGCCCTCATAGTTGCAATAGACGAACAGGTTGCGGTTGAGGTTGCCGTCGTTCTTCAGCCAATCGCGCAGGCGTTTGATCTCATCCATGGAATAATCCTTGACGGGACCGACGATGGCAAGGGCGCCGGTGGTATCGCTGATGGTGCCGGCCGAGGTGAAATCGAGTTCCTGCGTGTAGTAGCCGTTGAGCTCGTACAGGTCTTTCAGCGCGGCGATGGAATCCTTGTTTTCGCCGTGACCGGTCAGGAACGTGACGGTGACGGTTTTGCCGCCGCACACGCTGCTGATGTTGGTGGCGAGTTTTTGTTCCACGAGCGACGTGATGGTGGAGGAATAGGTGGAATAGTCGACCTCCTCGTCAAACAGATCGTTGACCGAGATCTTGCGGTACTGTTCGCCGCAAACAAAGAGAATATCGCCGGTGGTCGCGCCGTATTTTTCCTGATACGAGGACGACAAGGTGGGGTTTTTCTCTAAGTCGACATAGTCAACGGTGAGGTTACCGCCGCTCAAGGTGCCGTATTCCTTGGTGAACAGATAGAATTGGCGGAACACGGTGTCGTATTCTTCCGAGCCGAAATTCGGATCGGAGAAATAGGATTCCTCGGCGAGAACGGTGACGTTTACCTTTGCTGAAAGGTTTTCGGCAACCGCGTGGCTTTCCTCCGACAGCGAATAGGTTTGGTCAGCGGTGAGGTCCAGCGTCCACGGGAAACGGTCGGCCAAAATGCCGAACACGACGTTCAAGAGCACGATAACCGCGACAACGACCACCGTGATCGCGGTGGCGGTGGCACCCAGGCGCAGCTTACGGTTGGTGCGGAGGTTCAGCTTGGACAGACGTTTCTTTTTCGGGGTCGGCTGCTCTTCGACAGCGGGTTCTGCCGTTTCGGCAACGGCTTCTTCGACAACCTCTGCCGCAGTTTCATTGGTGTTGTTGAGTTCATCAAAGTTATTCATAGCGCAAGAACCTCCTTTCTTAATTCCAACGTTTACGGTCGAGCACGCGCACGGTTAAGAACAAGAACAGTGCGGTCATGCTGACAAAGAAGATGATATCGTCATACTGCATCAGGCCGCTGGTGAAATTCGAATAGCGGCTGGAGATCGACAAAAACTCGGTGACGGTCGTTGCCAGCTTGCTGGACGAGAACAGATCGCCGACGCTGTCGATCATGAGCAGGGCAAAGGATGCGAGGAAGGTGCCGAGTGCGGCCACAAACTGGCTTTCGGTGAGGCACGAGATGAGCAGGCCGATCGCAATGATCATGCTGCCCAGCAGCAACAAGCCGATGAAGTTGCCGAAGATCACAAGCCAGGCGGGAGTGACCTGCGTGGCGATGATAAAGGCGAACACCAGCATGATGGCAATGCCGATGGTGAACAGAAGCACGGCGGCGAAAAATTTGCCGAGCACGATGCCCGTGAGGCTGACGGGAGCGGTGAGCAGGGCTTGATCTGTTTTTTGGCGCTTATCGTCGCTCATCAGGCGCATGGTGAGCACCGGCAGCACCAACAGCATGAGGAAGGACAGCACCGAGCTGAACACATAGGACAGATCGGCATAGCCGCTTGCCAGGTTGTACATGAAGAAATAGTAGCCGCTGAGCCCATAGATCATGGCGAGTACGATGTACCCGATGGGGGAGGTGAAATAGGTTTTGAATTCACGTTTAAAGACGGCACTCATTTGTGTTTCCCTCCTTTGCGGGTAACGGCGGGCAGCTGCTCACGCGTTAACGAAATAAAGATTTCTTCCAGCGACATTTCCATGGAACGCAAGCCAAGCAGCGGATAGCCGTCCTTGGCGAGCGCGGTAAACAGCGCGCGACGGAAATCCGCGCCGTCCTGTGGCTCAAGCGCAAACTCGAACACGCCGGGTTCTTTTTCACCGTAACACACCACGTCGCTGACGCCGGTTAAGTGGGTGAGAATATCGGTGATGCGTTTTTCATCACCCGCGATGCGTGCCATCAAGCGGCGATCGGACGAATATTTTTCCGAAAGCGCGGCGGCGGTATCGTCGGCGACGATTTTACCGTCGTTGATGATGATAATGCGGTCGCACACAGCCTCGATCTCCTGCAAAATGTGGGAGGAGAGAATGACGGTGTGGTGCTTGCCGAGATTTTTAATCAAGGTACGGATCTCGATGATCTGGTTGGGATCCAGGCCCACGGTGGGTTCGTCCAGCACCAAAACCGGCGGGTTGCCGATGAGCGCCTGGGCAAAGCCGACACGCTGGCGGTAACCTTTGGAGAGGTTCTTGATAAGACGGTTGTACACATGCTCGATCTGCATTAAGCGGCAGATCTCTGCCAGGTGTTTTTTGCGGTTGAAGGTGCATTTTTTCAAATCAAAGACAAAGTCCAGATATTCCCGCACCGTCATGTCCAGATACAGCGGCGGTTGCTCGGGCAGGTACCCGATGCTGGATTTGGCTTCATTGGGTTCTTCCAGAATATCGTGGCCGTTAATGGTCACGGTGCCTTCGCTGGAAGACAGATACCCGGTGAGAATGTTCATGGTGGTGGATTTACCAGCGCCGTTCGGGCCGAGAAAGCCCAAAATCTCACCCTCGTTTACCTGAAAGCTTAGGTTGTCCACCGCGAGGTGGGAACCGTAACGCTTGGTCAGGTTTTGCACTTGGATCATATGAGGTCCTCCTTTTTGGGGTATAATTATACAATATATAGCATAAAGGCGAATTGTGTACATTGTGTGTATTTTTATAAAACAGTTTTGCATTTCCATGGAGTTGTGGTATACTGTCTGTAAGAAAAGGGAGGTGTTGGCATGGCGATTCGGCGATATCGGTACGGCGAAGAGACGATTCCGTGTGTGGAACGAGCGGTGGCGCTTGGCGTATTTGACGGGCTGCACATCGGGCATCGGGCGGTGTTGTCGGCGGTGTGCGGGCATCTTTCTCCGTATCCGTTGCGGGCAACGGGGTTGTCCATCGTGGGGGTGCCGAAGGGGGATACCGCACGGCTGATTATCCCCGCGCGGGAAGAGCAATTGCTGGAAACGCTGGGCACGGATGAGTGGATCGAAGTGCCGTTTGCGGATATTTGTGACTGGTCGCCCGAACGGTTTGTGCGCGAGCTGCTGCACGAACAGCTGCACACAAAGCTGGTGGCGTGCGGCTATAATTTCCGTTTTGGCAAAGACGGCAAGGGCGATGCTGACACGCTGCGGGCGCTGTGCGTGCCGCTGGGTATTGCGGTGGCGGAAGTGCCGCCCGTGGAACGGGACGGCGCGCCGATCAGCTCCACGCGGGTGCGCGCGGCCGTGGAAGTCGGCGATATGCAAACGGCCATGCAGTTACTCGGTCGGCCGTTTGCGGTGGAATTACCGGTGGTGAACGGCGATCATCGCGGACGGCGGTGGGGCATGCCGACGCTCAACCAGGTGCTCCCCGACGGGTACGCGGTGCCGCGATACGGGGTGTATGCTTCACTGGTGATGGTGGGCGATCGGCAATACCGCGCGGTGACCAACATCGGGGTGCATCCCACGGTGGGCGGCGTGCCGAAGCCGCAGGCGGAAACCTGGATTCAAGGCTTTGACGGGGAGCTGTATGGGCATACCGTGCAGGTGATGCTGATACGGTTTTTGCGTGAGGAACGGCGCTTTGATACGGTGGACGAGTTGACCGCGCAGATCAAGGCAGACGCTGAAACGGCGCTGGCCTTACTTGGCGGTGCCGACGGTGCCAAAGCGGTGATTTTTGATTTTGATGATACGCTGCAGGATCGCGTGACGGCGTTTTTGACGGTGGCGCGCCGGTTGATGGAGCGACACATGACGGCCGTTTCCGAAGAAGAGCGGGAAGAATATGCCTACCAAATGTTTGCGGAGAATTGCGGCGGTTACGTGGACTACAACGTGTTTTTCCACAGCTTTGTCGAGCGTTGGCCGTTTGACGAGGGTGTGACCGGTGACCAGCTGTTATGGGAATACCGACGGTTGTTCCCGCTTTGTTCGAAATTGTTCCCCGAAACGGTGGAGGTGCTCAAAACCTTGCGGCAGCGCGGGTATCGTATCGGGATTATCACAAACGGCAGTGCGCTGATGCAAAACCGCAAGCTGGACGTGACGGGGCTGCGGCCGTATTTGGATTTAGCGCTGGTTTCGGAAGATGAGGGAATTCACAAGCCAAACCCCGCTTTATTCACGCGGTTGGCGGAGCGGCTGTGTGTGGCGCCCGAAAACTGCGTGTTTGTGGGGGATCATCCGCAAAACGACGTGCGCGGGGCAAGGGACGCCGGCATGCAGGCGGTGTATCTCAATTCCCGCCAGCTGGACGAGCATCCCGACGGGGTGCCGGAGATTGCGCGGTTGGGTGACCTTTTGCAATACGTATAAACAAGAAACCCGACAAGGGTGCGCTTGGCGGCTGTTTCTTATTCGGGAACATAGGCCGGGGAGGTGACGGTCGGCACCGCGGGTTTGGAGGTGGTGCCGCTGTTGTCGGTTGCGGTGGTGTCGGTGGCGGGGATGGTCATATTCACGTGACGGAACAGCGCTTCCACACGATCGGTGCCGATGAAAAAGGCTTTGCCGGTGCGCAAGAGATTGGTGAAGAGATACCCATCGGCGGTGACCGCCATGCTGACGTTTTCGATGCCCAGCACGGGGATGCCGACGGACATGCTGAGCACGGGCTTGTACCAATGACGATCTTCGTACACGTTGGGAAGCAACAGATCGTCGCACAGCAAGCGGAAAACGTCTGCTTTTGACAGCAAGTGGTCGTGCGGTGTGTTGGAGCGATCCACATAGATGGCGCCGACCTCCAACGTGTGTTCTAAACTCAAGTCTTCCACAAACTGCCCGAGTGTTTTGGGGGTGTACCATGCGGTGATGGCGGCATGGTACGCGTTTGAGCCCTCGTATTGCACCGCGACCGCACAGCGTTGCGCAATATCCTTGACGGCATACAGCACGGCGGTGGTGGTGTGCGTGGTGTCGGTGTAGATATCCTCGCCGTGCACGGTAACCGAGCCGAGCCGTTTTTCTACGAATTGTGGCTCCATGGTGTGATTGGTAACGATATAGGTGGAGCCGCCGAACGTGGCTTCGGGGAAGCGCTCGGCAAGCGTTTTATCCTCCCAATGGGGAATAACGGCGATTTCGGGCAAGCGCTTGGTCGTGGTGGCGGGTGCGGTGGTTGTGTGCGGTGTGTCCACGGGCGGTTTGGATGGATGAAACGCAAAAACGGCCACGGCCACCAGCACCAAGGCAGCCGCCGCACAGGCGGCCATGCGAAGCAGCGGGAGAGGGCACGCACGATGCGCGGCCTCTTCGATCAGGTTATCGTCGATATCGCCGAATATCTGCAACAATTTTTGTTCTTTCATAAGCCGATATCCTCGCTTTCCAAGAAATGTTTGAGGTCCCGACGGGTACGCAGCAGGATCATTTTGACACGGCTTTCGCTGCTGTTATGTTGCCGCGCGATATCCCTCACCGAATCGGCATACCAATAGCGGCACACGAACATGCGGCGGTGTTCGGCAGACAGACCGCGCAAAAAGCGGTTCAGCGCATCGCGCAGCACGAGCGTATCCGTGACGGTATCGGATGCTTGATCCGGCAGGCAATCGCGAAATTCCTCGAGCAGCAAAGGAACGGTGCCGCCGCCACGCTTTTCGGCGGTGCGGGCGGTAAAGCGATCCAGCGCCAAGCGTCGGGTGATTTTCCCCAAAAAGGTAGAAAGGTGCTGCGGATCGTGCGGCGGGATGGCGTTCCAGGCGCGCAGATATGTATCGCTTACACATTCCTCCTCGTCCTCGCGGTCACATAAAATGTTGCGTGCGATGCGCGTGAGATACGGACGGTATTTGCGATCGGTTTCATGAATGGCGGATTCATCCCGTTCAAAAAACAGCGCGACAATGCGCTTATCGTCCATGGCACGTTTCCTCCTTTCGGGTGTTCAAAAAGGCCTTTCACCTAACTACACGGAAGCGGGGTGGGGTTAGTCACACAAAATCGAGAAAAGCAGGCAAAACGCCTGCTTTTTTTGTGCCCGTTTTGGGGGCAGGTGCATATACTGTTAACGGAGACGGACGTGGTTGACGGCAATGCCGCCGCTTGCATCGATATCCAGGATGGCATAGGTGCTGCCGTGACCGAGTGAGCCGGGGTTGACAAGATACAAGCCGTCGTCATACAGCGATAACGGCTGGTGGGTGTGCCCAAACAGCGCCACCCGCGCGCCGCGGGAACGGGCGGCGCAGGAAAAACGATACAGATCGTGCTTGACACCGTAATGGTGGCCGTGTGCCGCGAAGAAAAGCTGCCCGCCGAATCGGAATTCGGCATCGTCCGGGAACGGGGAGGCAAAATCACAGTTGCCCGCGATCTGCAGCGTGCGGATACTGCAAAATTCTTCGAGGGCGGTCAGATCGGAAGCACCGTCGCCCAAATGTACCAGCAGAGCGGCTTCGGGCTGCGCATCGATGACCTTTTGCAGTGAGCGGCGGTCGCCGTGGGTGTCGGACACGACCAATAAACGGAACATAGTATCATCCTTTGTTTCATATAGTGCAGTAGGGAGGGAACAGCATGAGTCAGATTACACCGGAACAAATGCAGGCGTTGCTGGGCTACGCCGCCAAGCAACTGGGTACCACGCCCGAGCAGCTGGCAAGTACTGTGCAAAACGGCGGGCTTTCTTCGCTGACAAGCGGTGAAAACGCACGGCGTATCCAACAGCTGGTTGGTGACCCGCAGCGATTACAGCAAATGATGGCATCGCCCGAAGTACAGGCTTTTTTAAAACGGGTCACGGGGGGCGAGAAGCATGGAGGATGAGCTTTCCAAAAAGCTGGACGGGTTACTGAACTCGCCCGAGGGGTTGGAAAAGATCAGCCGCATGATGGCGGCACTCGGCGGCGAAGCCGCACCACCGCCCTCGCCGCCACCGCAGGCGGAGCCCGCTTTGCCGGAAATGGACAGTTTACTGAAGCTGTTGCCGCTGATTACCCAAATGGGGCAGGACGATGAAAACACCGCACTGCTGAAAGCATTGCGCCCTTATCTGCACGGTGGGCGCGAAAAGCGGTTGGAGGAATCCATGCGCATGATGCGGCTGCTAAAATTCCTACCGCTTTTGCAGCAAAAAGGAGGTAACGGAATATTATGAACGATGCACAAACGATGCAGCTGCAGCACGAAGCCGAACAGCGCGTTCGGCGCATGGCGGAACGCTCGCGGCGATTGGTGCGCGAGCACCCGGTACACGTGTATCGCGGGACGACGGTTACACCCGCCGTTGCGTGTGAACGACCGCAGCCGGAAGAACCGCTTTGCGAAGAGGAGCCGTGTGCCGTGTGCGAACCATGTGAGCCGACACCGTGTGAACCGGTGCCGTGCAAACCGCACGTCGACACGGGCGATGGCGAGAGCTGGCTGCTGTTGCTGCTGATTTTGGTGCTGTGGCGTAACCACGCACCGCTGGAGCTGCTGCTGGCGCTTTTGTACGTTGCGTTATAAAAATTCCGCGGGATTTTCGCGGATATACGCGGCGCAGAGCGCGAGCGGCTGCTCTTGCTCGATGGCCGCGCGCAGCGCATCATCGGATGCGGGGGCTTCCAGCGCCGCTTGCAAGGCCTGCTCGCAGGCTGTGGCGCCGATCAAGGAAAAGCCATCCACCGCCAATTCGCAAAAGCCCTTGCTTTGCGAACGGAGCACGTTAGCGAGGGGTGCTTCGCGCAGTTCGTTGCACACCACCCACACGCTGTACGCGGCGATTTGACCGTGTGATAAAGTGGGCAGCAGGGCGTATATGTCGGGACGACGGCGATCGGTGCGGGAGAGGATGTCCCATGCGAACGCACGCACCAAATTGTCATCGGACAACGATTGAACATCATGTTCGGTGAGCGATTTTGCGAGAGGGGCTTCGTCACCGCGCTTATTCATGCGGTGCAGGGCGATAGCGATGGCGATCGCCGCCAGAATTGTAACAAGGGTGCCGGTATCGAGACCGGGAATGAGGGACAGCGTGAGCATAATCAGCCCTCCTTTGTGAGCAGGCGATAGATATCGCCTTTTTTGACACCGGTTTGTGCCGCCGCTTTGCGGGCGGCATCCGATGCGGACAAGCCTTCCTGCACGAGAGAGCGCGCCAATGCGGCGGCTTCTTCGGGGGTGGCGGGAGTTTCGGCAACGGGTGCGGCGCCCTCCACCACGATCACAAATTCACCGCGCGGAGCGGTTTCTTCATACCGTGCGACCGCTTGCTTGAGGGAGGTGCGCACGGTTTCTTCATGCAGCTTGGTGATTTCGCGCACCAGCGCCACGCGACGGTCACCGAACGCTGCCAGCATGTCGGTGAGGGTGGCGAGCAGTTTGTGCGGGGCTTCATAAAACACCATGGTGCGCTGCTCGGCTCGGAGTGCGTCCAATTGACCGCGGCGGTCGCGCTTGTTGGCGGATAAAAAGCCCTCAAACGTGAAACGCGCGGTGGGAAGCCCCGAAACGGCGAGCGCCGCGATGCCGGCACTGGGGCCGGGAATGACGGTGACGGGAATACCGCGATCGTGACACAGCGCGACCAGGTCCTCGCCGGGGTCCGAGATGGCGGGCATGCCCGCATCCGTGACCAAAACAGCGTTTTCGCCGTCCTCTAATTTGCGGCAGATCTGCTCGCCGCGTTCACGCTTATTGTGTTCAAAATAACTGATGAGAGGTTTGCGGATGCCGAAGTGGTTGAGTAGGTTGAGCGACACACGCGTATCCTCCGCCGCGATGAAATCGCAGGCTTCGAGCGCTTCGAGCGCGCGGGGGGACATATCCGACAGGTTGCCGATGGGGGTGCCGACCAACGTGAGAGTTCCGGGCATTCCGGATCACCTACTTTCGAGAATGTGTGGAGGTAAGACCGCAAGCGAATGGCGGCCGCCTTTGATGGCTTCGCACAGCAGCAAAAAGGGGGCTTTATCGGCGCGGGCGTGAACCAACTGCAGACGGGCGGGTGCGAAGCCGCCATCCTGCAACACGCGCAGTATATCGGCCAGCCGTTCGGGACGGTGGCACAGGCAAAACCGCCCGCCGTTTTTGAGCAAACGGTACGCAGCGGCGGTAACATCGGGTAACGTGGT
>JAZQIV010000152.1:0-4520 GCA_045541305.1 Acutalibacteraceae bacterium
TTTATTATGAAACGTTTTAACATTCCCGTCAACGGCAAAGCCTATGACGTACAGGTCGAAGAAATCGGCGGCGTTGCCGCTCCCGTGGCAGTTCCCGCTCCGGCTCCCGCAGTAGCCCCTGCTCCTGCAGCAGCTCCGGCACCTGCCGCTGCTCCCGCTCCCGCAGCGGCTCCCGCCGCACCGGCGGCCGGCGCGGAATCGGTCCCCGCTCCCATGCCCGGCACCATTGTGAACATTCTGGTTTCGGCCGGTCAGTCGGTGAAATCCGGCGACGTGCTGTTGGTGCTCGAAGCCATGAAGATGGAAAATGAAATCATGGCCCCGCGTGACGGTGTTGTCGCAGGCGTTCACGTCAACAAAGGCGATAGCGTCGATTCCGGCAAACCGTTGGTTTCGCTGCAGTAATTCGGGAAAGGAAGGATCAGAATGGCAAAGGTCGGTATTACCGAAACCATCCTGCGTGACGCTCATCAGTCGTTGATTGCCACCCGCATGACGACCGAGGAAATGTTGCCCGCTCTCGAGCTGCTGGACAACGTCGGTTTCCATTCGTTGGAATGCTGGGGTGGCGCCACGTTTGACTCTTGCTTGCGCTTCCTCAACGAAGATCCGTGGGAGCGTTTGCGCACGCTGAAAAAGCACATGCCCAAAACACCGCTGCAAATGCTGTTTCGCGGTCAGAACATGCTGGGTTACCGTCATTATGCGGATGACGTGGTGGAATATTTCGTCCAAAAATCCGTTGCCAACGGTATCGATGTCATTCGTATTTTCGATGCGCTCAACGATATCCGCAACCTGGAAACCTCCATCAAAGCCGCCAAGAAAGAAAACGGCGCGCACGTGCAGGTCGCTGTCAGCTATACCACCGGCCCGGTGCACAACGTGGAGCATTTCGTGAAATACGCAAAACAGTTGGAAGAAACCGGTGCGGATTCCATTTGTATCAAAGATATGGCGGGCCTTTTGGTGCCGTACGATACCTACACCTTGGTGAAGGAAATCAAAAATGCGGTCTCCATCCCGGTCCAGCTGCACTCGCACGCCACCGCCGGTATTGCCGACATGGTGCTCATGAAGGGTATCGAGGCAGGCGCTTCGGTGATCGATACTGCGCTGTCGCCGCTGTCGATGGGCACGTCGCATCCCGCAACCGAGTCCATGGTCGCGGCTTTGGCCGGCACGGAATACGATACCGGTCTGGATCTCGTCATGCTTAAGGAAGTCAGCGCGTATTTCGCAGGCTTGCGCAAAAAATATCTGGAAAACGGCTTGCTCAACCCCAAAATGCTGGAGGTTGATACCAATGCCTTGATCTATCAGGTCCCCGGCGGCATGCTGTCCAACCTGGTCAGCCAGCTCAAGCAAGCGGGCCGTGAGGATCAGCTGGAAGAAGTGCTCATGGAAGTGCCGCGCGTGCGTGCAGATGCCGGTTATCCGCCGCTCGTCACGCCGTCCTCCCAGATCGTGGGCACGCAGGCGGTGTTCAACGTTATCGGCGGCGAACGCTACAAAATGGTCACCAAGGAATTCAAGGGCTTGGTGCGCGGTGAGTACGGCGCCACGCCGGCTCCCATCGATCCGGAATTCATCAAAAAGATCATCGGCGATGAAGAACCCATCACCTGCCGTCCGGCGGACCGCCTTGAGCCCGAACTGGACAAACTGCGTGATGAAATGAAAGAATGGTACGAGCAGGAAGAGGATGTGCTCAGCTATGCACAGTTCGGTCAGGTTGCCGTGAAGTTCTTTGAGAATCGTCGCAACGAAAAATATCACATCGACGGCAAACACCTGAATGAGGAAAATCAGGTTCACCCCGTGTGATAATACCGTAAACATCATTATCCGAAAGCCTCCCTTAAAAGAGGCTTTCGGATATGTGCGCTTATAAAGGAGGGCTTACGTTGATACGTAGCATGACCGGTTACGGCCGCCATCAGGAGATCGTGGGCGGCTTTGACGTCACGGTGGAACTGAAATCCGTGAACCATCGGTATTTCGAATATGCGTCGCGTCTGCCGCGCACCTGCGGCTTTTTGGACGATAAATTAAAAACGTATCTGCAAGGGTACATTTCTCGCGGAAAAGTAGATGTGTACGTGTCGCTGGATGCGGTTGAGGCCGCCGATAGCGTGGTGGTCGTCAACAAAGCGTTAGCGGAAGCGTATCGCGATGCGCTGGAATCCATCAGCAACGATCTGGGTGTGCGCAACGATGTGTCGGCTATGTCGCTGGCGCGATTCCCCGATGTGCTGACCGTCCGCAAAAACGAAGCGGATGAGGAAGCCATCTGGGCGGCCGTGCAGCAGGTCGCATCGGTTGCGGTCAGCAAATTCGTGGCCATGCGTGAACTGGAAGGCGAGCGTATGCGCGCCGATGTGCTCAGCCGCCGTCAAACGATTTTGGATGCGGTTGCCGTGGTGGAAGAACGCGCCCCGCAAACCGTTCGTGAGCACATGGAAAAGGTGGAAGCGCGTATGCGTGAGCTGCTCGGCACGGCCACGGTGGACGAACAGCGCCTGTTGACCGAAGCCGCCATTTTTGCCGATAAGATCGCCACCGCCGAAGAAACTGTGCGGTTGCGCAGTCACATGGATCAGCTGCAAGCGTTGCTGGACAGCGAAGAACCGATTGGCCGTAAATTGGATTTCTTAGTGCAGGAAATCAACCGCGAAACCAATACCATCGGCTCCAAAGCGACCGACCTGCAGCTGGCACAAATCGTTGTTAACATCAAAGCGGAGATCGAAAAGATCCGCGAACAGATTCAGAATATCGAGTAAGGTGGGAATCAAGATGCGTCTGATCAACATAGGCTTCGGTAACATGGTCGCCGCCGGTCGTTTGGTGGCAATTGTCAGTCCGGAATCCGCCCCCATCAAGCGGATCATCCAGGATGCCAAGGACCGCGGCACCCTCATCGATGCGACCTACGGTCGCCGCACCCGCGCGGTGCTCATCACCGATAGCGATCACGTGATCCTGTCGGCGGTGCAGCCCGAAACCGTGGCCAACCGTTTTGAAGATGATGAGGAGGGCGCAGAGCATGGCGAATGACGGGCTGCTGATTATTTTTTCGGGACCGTCCGGCTGCGGAAAAGGCACCATTGTGTCGCGCCTTTTACAGGAGCGTGACGATACGGTGCTTTCCGTGTCCGTCACCACGCGTGCCCCGCGCCCCGGCGAGATCGATGGTTTCCATTATTACTTCATCTCTGCCGACGAATTTGAAAATATGGTGCAGCGCAACGATTTGCTGGAATACGCGCAGTACAGCGGCAATTGCTACGGTACGCCGCGCAGCGCGGTCGAAGAGCATCTCAAAGCAGGGCGCAACGTCATTTTGGAAATCGACGTGCAGGGCGCTCTGCAGGTGATGGACCGTTGCGACGATTACGTATCGGTGTTTCTCACCGTCCCGTCCATGGAAGAACTGGAAAAACGGTTGCGCGGTCGCGGCACGGAGGAAGAAAGCCGTGTGCAATCGCGCATGGAGGCGGCCAAGGAGGAGCTTGAATACGCCGATCGCTATCAGTATCGCGTGCTCAACGACGACCTGGACGAAGCCGTTGCCCGGATGCAACAGATCATTGAAACCGAAAAAGCGCGGAAACAACCGCAATAAAATAGAAAACGGAGGAAAAGAGTTATGTTAAAACCGACCGATATCGAACGTTTGAAGGGCAAAAACAGCCGCTACGCCGTGGTGATCGGCATTGCCAAACGTGCGCGCAGCATTGCGCAGGATGCCGAAGATAACGGCGTTGTGTTAACGGAAAAACCCGTCAGCATGGCGATCTTGGATTTCACCGAGGGTGACTATAAAATGGTCGCCTCCACCGAGGAATAAACGAACCTCAAAATCTTGCAGTAGGGAGGAGCCGGCATGGCGCAGACAACTGTGGCAAAAGTGGCAGTGGAACAAGCCGCCTATCATTTTGACAAGCTATACAGTTATCGCCTGACGCCGGATCTTGCGGATGCGGCGGTGGGATGCCGTGTGCTGGTGCCGTTTGGCAAAGGTGATCGGTTCCGCCAGGGTGTGATCATGGAGCGGGAAGAAGACAACTCGGCAAAAGCGGAGTCGTTTAAAGCGGTATTATCCGTTCTGGATGAAGAACCCGTGTTGAATGAAGAGTTTCTCACCTTGATACGGTGGATGAAAGAACGGACGTTTTGTACGGTTTTTGATGCCGTGCGCGCGGTGTTGCCGACCGGTCTGTACTGGAACGTCAAACCGGTGTACCGTCCCGTTTGGCCGCTTTCGGATGAGGAACGGGCACGCATGTCAACAGACGAAGCGCATTTGTATACACTGGCGTGTTCGCTTGTCAAGCGTTCGCCGGACGGTATATCCGACCAGAAACTGGTGGAATGTTCCGGTTTGGAGGATGCTGCAAAACTTCCCGAACAAATGGTGAAAAAAGGTTGGTTTATCCGTGGGGATGACGCCAGCCGCCGTGCGGGAGATGCCACGCGCCGTATGGCCCGTTTGGTTACTGACCGCGATGAATCGG
>JAZQIV010000153.1:0-13170 GCA_045541305.1 Acutalibacteraceae bacterium
AGAAGCCCCTCCAACCACGGTTGGAGGGGCTTTTTACGTTGTGCGGGCGGCAGGTTGCCGCCCCTACGTTTAGAAATGTGGGTATGTGATATGTAGGGGAGGCTATCAGCCTCCCGTTGGGACGAGGCGGGCGTTCAAGGTTACGGGGCAAAGCCAAATCGACGCGAAAAAACGGGGCGGTGTACACCGCCCCGTTTTGGGTGAAAGTTTTATTATTTTGCTTTATACAACTCTTCGAGATAATCCAGGTTGATAAGCTTTTCCACCAGATCCTGCATGGTGAAATAATAATGGTTACTGGCCTCAAACCCAATGCGGGAATCCTGTGCACGTAAACGCAAGGTTTCCTCCACCAACACACGTTCGGAAGCGATGGTATCCAACAGAGTTTGTACATCGTTTGCCTCACGTGCGAGGACAAAACGGCAATGGTTGTATGCCGATGCCAAATGGCAATACGATGCGCGCGCCATGCAGCAGAATTCGGCATATTCCGGACCGTATTTGGATTCATCCTCCAGCATTTCCAGGCCCTTTTTCCATTCGGTGGATACGATACGGAATTGATCCGCATAGACCTCCATCGGATAGGGGCCCGACCAGCTTTTCAAATCGTCGTACGGGAAGCCCACCATGGTGGCTTTGCAATCCGTCGGTTCCGCAAAGAACGGTGCCATCACACCGAAAGTGTGCGGTCCGTAATAGATGGACATGATGTAGAACGGATATTCACGGAACGCTTTGCAGAACTGCTCCTGCGCCTTGTACACGGTGGAAGCCGCCGGCCCGTATTCCTTTTTGAGGAAGTTTTGCAGAGCCGATTCCCACGGTTCGTCGCCGTCGATCAGGTCACACGCAAACGTTGCTACCGGTGACGGACTGCCGCCGAGCGTCCAGGTGAACATGATATCCCGCACACCAACTTCTCGCAGGTTGGAAAGATGCTCACCGATCAGGCCGTAAATCGGCACGTACGGCATGGCAGACAATTCCCAGCTGCCGTTGATCTGAATCTTGGCGGCGGCAGGCATGCCTTTTTCTTGCCCCGCTTTCCAACGGCGCAAGCTGGCCTCGCTCGGCCCGAGCTTGGACATGGAATAGTCCATGACCGAAACGTCCACGCCGCCGCAGGTGAACGGCAGGTGCTCCTCGCTGACCGAAATGACGTATTGGTCTTCGGTCAATCCGCGAACCGCTGCTTCATCCCAATCGGCGTTCCAGGACCAGGTGTACACCATCGCCTTGGCATCGGGATTGCCACGGTGTGCACCGCGGGCAAGTGCGTTGTTGACGTCTGCCATAATTTCGGCAGGATCGCGGTCCTTGCAACGCGGGCAGGTGCTTTGCGGCTGCGGCCCGCGGCAGCCGCAGTTGGTGAAGTTTTCGGAATACGTAATGGAGAAATAACCGGCCAGACCGGGCACGTTCTTGAACACGTATTCCATGGCATCTTCCAGGTGTTTGAGCACTTCCGGTTGGGAAGGGCACAAGCAATGGTAGATCTCGTAATGCGCGCCCTTGAGATGCGGATATTTTTCAAAGAAAGAATCCAACTCGGGGCGCGGTTCGTTGAAATACGGATACACGCCGATGCCGTATTTGGCGGCGCGCTTTACCAGGTTGCGCAGCGATTCCAAGCGCGCTTCGCGGCCCTCCTTGTCGGTGTCCTCTTTCCACGGATTGGGAGCCAGCTGGCTGAGCAGCCCCTGGAACCAAATTGCATTGATACCGCATTTGGCATATTCCGCGAGCAACGCATCCGGGAAGGATTCAGCACCGTCATCGGCAAGCGTGTCGCCGTAGATCGCAAAATACGAATACAGCAACCGCAAGCGTTCCTGCTGCGGCAGGACAATTTCGCTCTCCGGTGCTTTCTTGTAGTTATCCAAGAAAGCAAACGCGTTTTCCGCCGGTGCCGAAACGCGGCGCGCGATCGCGCCGATCTCATCCAGGCGTTTTTCCTGCTCTGCGGTAAGCGGCAGGACAAGGCGGGGACGTTCCACGGTGGGCTTTAGGTTGCCCATCTTGCACCACATGAAATCATCCTCACGCAGGGTGAATTCCAGCTGTTCCTTCGTCATGCCCGTGAGCGTGAGGATCTGATCGTATTCGCACAGGTTCCAGTTGCACCGAATGGTGGTCAAGAACCCGCGGCGCTGCCACAGATCGGATACCTGCGGATGGGGATCAAACCCCATCCGCTCGGCAATCGCACACACGTCCGCTTCGGATGCATCCAGCGCTTTGGCAATCTGTGCCGGAGCTACGCAGCCCCAGTTACGCCAAATCACCAAGAATGCCGGATCCGGGAAATACGGATATTTGGCCGGCTGTTTATCAATGGGTAAGTAAACGGAGTCCATACAGAAACCTCCCGATCAGGCCAAAATTAGAAATCCAGCTCGTAAATCTTACCGATGTTACCGCCGGTGGATTCGCAGCCATCCTCGGTAACCACGATACCTTTTTCCCAACGCAGACCGAAGGTCGGGCCGGAGATAAAGGTGTCAACCTGGAAGGTCATGTTCTTCTGCAGGGCATAGTCGGAGGAGGTCTCCATCCAGGGAGCTTCCACTTCAATGAGGCCGGTGCCGTGGCAGGGGCCATAGGTGTAAGCATCCTTGAAGCCGTTGTCGCAGTACAGCTTGTAGAAGCCTTTGGCGATATCAGACGCCATCACGCCGGCTTTGATCTGCTGCTCGGTCCATTTGTGAGCCTCCAAGCAGAATTCCACGTAGCGGCGTTTCTCGTCGGTCAGCTTGCCCACGCAAACCGGCAAACCGATGGACGGGGAATAACCGTCGATTTTCGCGGAAAGGTTCAGCTGAACGATATCGCCCTTACCGATGGTGCGGTAGCTCGGACGGGAGATCGCATGGCGGGTGGAAGCTTCGCTGAACACGTACATCGGCAAGCCTTCATACTCGGCGCCGTTTTCGTAGATCACGCGTTGCGCAATACCCACCATGGCGAGCTCGGTCACGCCGGGACGCAGGTTTTTGATAACCTCCTGGGTCGCGAGGTCCACAATGCGGAAGCCTTCGCGGATGCAGGCAAGCTCGTTCTCGGACTTGATCTGACGCATCGACACCATGATCTCTTTGTCCTCAATGATCTCGGCTTCGGGATAGCTTTCTTTCAGGTGACGCATCATTTCGCAGCTGGTATCCAGGAAGCTGCCGATACCGATTTTGATGTGCTTGCCCGTGATGCCCATATCGCGGAACACTTCGTCGTATTCCATGGGGCTGAGCTCCGGATAAGAGGGGTCAGCCGACTCGCGGTAAGCGAGCATGGTGTAGATCTTTTCGATCTTGCTGCGGTCAGCAGCAAAAATGGTGCTTTCCGGGCCAACCAGCAGGGCAGCTTTGCCGTCAGGTGTGATCGCCACACCGGCGCGCTCAAACAGCGGCCAGAAGTTACTGAAATAGCGAACGTTCGCATAGTCAGCTTCGTTGGAGTTTACCAGAAAAACGTCGTAGCCTTTTTGCGCAACCAAGGCAGCGCAGCGCTTGACTCTTTCTTGATATTCGGAATCCGGGATACAAATGCGGGACATAATGAACCATCCTTTCTGAAATTAAATATTGCTTACACAGAATAACCGTTGGTGGTGTAGAACGCCATGTTGGATTGACGAATGTCCAGTCTGCCGTATTGGGCAATTACCGGCACGTCGCTTTCCAGCAGCATGGCGTACTGTTCGCCGGCGTTCGGAACCTCACCTAAGAAATCGCATTTTTCGGTGGCGCGCATGCCCTTGACGCGCTTTGCACCGACAACCATTTCCTCACTCCAGGTGGGTTCGCGGTCCGTCCAGTAGATGCACAGCTTTACGTGGGCATCCTGATCGTTCGGGTTCAGGATAATGATCGATTCATGACCGTATACTTCCGGGTCGTCACCCATCGGGGGCAGCTCGCCATCCGGAAAATACCATCTCAATTTACCGTCCATCAATTTTGCTCCTTTCTTATCGGTATATATACAATTTTATTGTACTTGACTTTTACCAATTTAGATAGTAAAATGTACTTGAAAATTAGCATTATTCTGTCAAAATGAACGTATTAAGCGTCGCAAAGGGGAAAAACGGCATCAATGAATCTCTATTTTGAACTAAACGAGATACAAAGCATCTTCAAGGATATTTACCTGCTCACGGGGCATCAATGTGCCATTTTCGATCCGGATTTTAACAACCTGCTGCGGTATCCGGCACAGCCGAACGCCTTTTGCCAGCATATCAAATCCACCGAGATCGGCAAAGCCAAATGCGATGCGTGCGATCGCCACGGGTTCGAGCAGGCAAAGAGTACCGGTAACCTGTGCGTGTACCAATGCCACGCCGGGCTGATTGAGGTATGTGTGCCCATCAAATCGGGGCGGCGCGGGGATGAAATTCTGGGATACGTCATGCTGGGCCATTTGCTGGACGATCAAACCTCGCTCGGCTCGCAATGGAATACCGTGTATGAGAACTGTCGGCACTATATCACCGATATGAGCGCGCTCAACCATCAGTTTTTCCAGCTGATTCCGACCTCCCGCGCGGGAGTGGGGGCGTTGTGCCACGTTTTGCAGATCTGCATTGAGCATTTGTTGCTGCAAAAGCTCATCCAACGCAACCGCGACGATCTGTGGCAGCGTGCACAAACGTATATCGAGGAAAATCTGCGCGAAAAATTGCTGCTGGAGGATATTGCCAAAGCCTTGTCGGTCAGCGTGTCCACCCTTAACCGTTGTGCCGAAAAAAATGTGAAAATGGCGATCGGCAAATACATCCTGCAAAAGCGCATCGTGTTGGCGTGCAAATTTCTCAGAGACCCCAAGTTCACCATTGCGGAAATTGCCACCAACTGCGGGATCCCCGACTATAACTATTTCTCGCGTGTGTTCAAAATGAAAACCGGGATGACCCCGCGTGAATACCGCCATACGTATTTGGAAACGGGCGAGGCGCCGATGATTGAAGACCCCGAAACGGCGCTTGTTCAGATGCCGTAAATCAAAAGCCGAACGGATTTATCCGTTCGGCTTTGTCTATTGTTGCTCAAATTATGGACAATGTGGCACAAATATGTGTGTTTTTTAATATTTTGCACAAAAATGCTTGCTTTTGGTTGTATTTGTTGGTACAATCGTAGCGTATAGATAATATGGAAATCTGTCTGCATTTTTAGGGCCAAGGAGGATTTACCTATGAGAAAGAACCTGAATCGTGCGTTGGCAATTCTGTTGTCGGTGGCACTGCTCGTTTCGTGCAGTATCTCCGGTCTCGTGTTGCCGGCGTTGGCAAGCCAAAAAGTCAATTTGCTTGCCGGAAAGGTGGAAAACTCGTATACGGTAGCGAGTGGTTCCAACAAAGCAATTGAAAATATTTCAGTTGATTTGAAATCCGGTACCCGCTACGCTTTGCGTGCGTATACGCAAGGCCCTGCCGGCAAAGTGTCGGCGTTTTTGGGTAGCGGAAAATGGGCGCAGATCACAACTGCGGAATCGCAGAACGCGCGCGCCTATCAGCTTTTGTTTGTACCCTCGGCCGATATACCCACAATTGATCTGTATTTATACAATGACGGTACATCCGGCGATCTGACGGTGACCAACCTTGAATTGTGGGAGGCGCCGGCGGACGGTACGTTTAACTTGATTCCGGGTTCTTCTTTCGGCGTGGAAAGTTCCGTGTTTGCCAAGTCGTTTGATGCCGGTGTTTCACTGGCCGATCCGGATGGTGACGGCAACACGGCGATGTTCTGGCCCACGGGTAGCAGCAGCCTTGAAAAAACTTGGGGCCCCGGTTGTATCCGAGAGGCGAACTCCACTCATACGTTGTACAAACTGACCTTCCGCATGAAAGGTAGTTTGCGTATTTATGAGGGTATGGGGGCCGGCGGTACCTTCTTGGTAAACAACGACTGCACCAGTGTTTCAGGAACAAACTATTATTATTCGTACACCGATTGGAAAACGGTTACGATCATTATGGATACAGGTAATGTCGGCCAAACCGGCTATCTGTATTTCCGCCGCGAAGGCAGCGGCAACACGCTGTATATAGACGATATGTGCTTGACCGAGTTGGTAAGACCGACGGCACTCACCATGAGCAAGTCGAAGGTGGGCATTTATCCCGGCAACGGCACGCAATTGTCGGTAACGGCTGCGCCCGATAATGCCTATTTTGAAGCGGAAGATATTGTGTGGACCTCCACGGACCCGTCGTCCGTTACGGTTGACAACCAAGGTAACGTGAAGGTGTTGACCACGGCGGAATTTGGCAAGCAGGTTACCATTACCGCGGCATATAGCGATACGGTAAAAGCTACCTGCACGGTAACGGTGGACGAAAATGCTCCCAAGCCGCCGGCATATTCGGTGGTTGGTCAAAACGGTTTTGCCGGTGTGAATGCGGCGGCATCGCTGAACGGCGGTGACGCGGCAGTGGAGATCCCGGCGAACGTGTTGCTGAAAGCCAACACCCGTTATGCTGTGCGCTACACCGCGAAGAGCAGTGTGGTTGGTGCTACGGTTACCCATAACGGCGGTTCTGATTTGGACGCTGTTCCGGTTTCGACCGAGTGGAATACCACGCAATTCCTCTTTAAGACCGATGCAAACGCGGCCGGTATTCTGTTTAAAGTAACGGTAACCCCGTCCACCGAAGCCGGAAGTACTCTTGAAATCAAAGATTTTGAGATCTGGGAAGCTCCGGAAGACGGTTCCTTCAACTTAATTCCCGGCAGTACGTTTGATACGCAAACCGATGCGTTGGCGGGTAACTATACTGCGGGCGCTTACAACACAACCGATCCGGATAACAGCGACAACAACGTGTTGTGCTTGCCGGCCGGCGACGATTGCAAATCCGGTTGGTCGATTAAAAACGTGATGACCGGGTCCATGCTGACCAGCAGGATGCTGAAAATCGTCTTCAAATACAAAGGCCATGTTCAGTTCAACGACTGGAGTGACGGTCGTATTATATCGTGGGGCGAGGATGCAAACGTTCTGTATAGTGGCAACAACGTGCGCAACCTGCAGTATTATTCCACCGAGTGGACCGAAACCACGATCTATTACGATTACGTTAATTTTGGCAACATCCACTACATGGATCTGCAACACGCGATTTGGTATCAGGGTGGTAACAACCACGATGCCTATATCGACGATTTTTGCATTTATGAAGTTCCGGTGTCGACCGGCCTTCAGATGAGCCAGGGTACGTTAAATCTGTATCCGCAAGACGGCAAACAGCTGACGGTCAGCGGTCTTCCTGCAAACTCGTATCTGGAAACGTCGCGCGTGACCTGGAAATCCAGCAACGATGCGGTTGCCACCGTGGATGCTTACGGCAACGTGAAAGCGGTCGGCACCAACGGCCAAACGGCGACTATCACCGCTATGTTGGACGGCGTTGACGCCGCCACGTGTGTGGTGACGGTGGATGAAACCGCTCCGAAGCCGCCTCAAGAAACCGAAACCGGTGTTAACGCAATGGAAACAACCGCGGATGCCGAGCTCGGTGCTTCGAGCAGCAAAGCGGTGGAATCCCGTGCGATTCTCAAAGCAAACACCCGTTACGTGTTGCGCGTGAAGACCAAGAGTCCTGCCGCAACCGCTACCTTGACAACCAATGCCGGTACAAACCCGTACACCATCCCGAAAACGGATGGCTGGTATGCCAACCAGATCATGTTTACCCCCGCGACGTCGGTGTATAACTTCACCGTTACGCTTGCCACTTCCGATTCGCAGCTCAGCGCAACGGATTGGGAACTGTACGAGGCGGTTACCGACGGCACATTTAACGTGATCCCCGGTAGTGATTTTGAAGCGCAAAGCGCGTTCTTTGCCGATGTTGTTAACAAAGGCGCTTCCTACGTGGACGATGCTGACCGCGGCCAGGTTCTGTATCTGCCGAAATCCGCAGACGGCAGCATGTTTGGTTACCTCAACACCGCCGGTGTGTGGGGCAACCATGCCATGGCAAGCGGTTTGCTCAAGATCACGTTTGCTTATAAAGGTCGTCTTCGCTTGGAACTCGGCCACCAGGACGCTTCGTTTGAAAAATCTTTAACCGACGGCACGTTCTCGGCGAACGAGCGCATGGTCGCCTTTGCTTCGGAAACCTGGACGACCGCTACTGTTTATATCAAAACCACGGGCACGGAGGCGCTGAAATGGACCGCGTTCCGCAACTCGAACCTCCACGGTGCTGCCGATCTGTACGTGGACAATTTCCAAATATACGAGATCCCGAACGCCACTTCCGTTGTGCTGGATCGTGATACGTTGAATCTCTATCCGTCGGATAGCGCTACCTTGACGGTTGCGCCGGTTCCGAGTATCTCGTATTTGAACCCCGCTGCCATTACTTGGGGCAGCAGCGACGAATCGGTGGCGATTGTGGATGCCAACGGTACGGTTACGGTTAGAGGCACTAACGGTCAAACTGCAACCATCACCGTGTACTACAACGGCAATGCGGCGGATACCTGCCTGGTCACTGCCGATGAGTCGGCTCCGAAGCCGCCCACGGAAACGCAGCCCAACGTGAACGGTTTGTTAGGCTTCAACGATTTTGATCTCGGTGCGGATGCTGTGCAGACCATCGATTCCCGCAAGATTTTGAAGGCTGGCACGCGCTACGTGTTGCGCTTTGTCACCAAAAATACGGCGGCGAACGTGACGGTGAAAACCAACGTTCCTAATGTGAATGCGTTTACTGTGCCGGTCACCGCGCAGTGGCGCGCAAACCAGATCATGTTTACAACGGCTGCTAAGGTGGACAATTTGGTGATTACCGTTACCACCCCTGCAGGGGATGCCGTGACGCTGAACGCCAAAGATTGGGAGCTGTACGAAGCGCCCACGGACGGCACGTTTAACATTCTCCCCGGCAGTACCTCGGATGCCGAGTCCGCTTTCTTGGGCAAGCATTTCGACCAAGAATTGGCGGAGGATCAACAGGAGGCTGAAAAACCGCAAAGTGACGCTGCCCGAATTGAGAAAGAGAAAGACAGCGATAACTATGCCATACACATGCCCAGCAACGTGCGTGAGATAGAACAGGAAGACGGCACCAAGGAAAAGCAATCGTTTGGTGCAAACCAGCAGCTGGACATTTCCGCCATCGGCGGTTTTGCCGGCGGCAAAGTGTGGGCGCTTACCTTCCGTCTCAAAGGCGTGGTGCGTTTTGAAAACTGGGGCGTGGATGTTGTGTATGTCAGCCAACCCGACGCTATGAGTGTAACCGGTAACGGCAAATACACATATTTCGCTTCGGAAGATTGGAAGACCGTTACGTATTACATCAAACCCGATGCTGACCAGGCGCGGTATATCCAGTTTGCCAATCGTAACGAAAACGGTGCATTTGTGGATACCTGGATCGATGATATTTCACTCAAGGAATTGACTCCGTCCGATTCGCTCGCCATTGTGGAGCAGGATCTGCGCTTGTATCCGACCTCTACCCAGCAGCTGACCTACACGTGGGGTCCGACCGACTCCGTGCTGATCGGTCGCGATATTTTGTGGAAGACCAGCGACCCGAACGTTGTCATGGTGGACGAAAAGACCGGTCGCATCACCTTGATCGGTGACGTGGGTGAATCGGCAACCATCACTGCCTACAACGATTACTTTACGGATGGGACCGTTGCGACGACGGTTATCACGATTGATGATACCGTGCCGCACGCCGATCCTGTGGAGTCCATTGCGCTGTACGCGCCTTGCGGCCAGGATATGGATATTGGTCAAACCTACCGCTTCATGCTGCGCGGTACACCGGCCGATAACCTGGTGGGCCGTACTGTCTGGACCTCCAGCAATGAAAAGCTGGCGACCGTCGATAAATACGGCAACGTGACTGCGATCGGTGCCGGTGAAGTGACCATCACGGCGAAAACCGAGTTCAACAAGACTGTAAGCGCAAAGATCACCATTCATGCACAGGCAAACCTGCTTGTCAACGGTGACTTTGAGCAGAGCGCTGCGATCTCGTGGAGAGAAAGCAAGCTGGTGAAAGACGGTCTCGGTCAGTATGGTTCCAACGCGTTTGTGTTCAACGGCGCAGGCAGCCAGTACTACAGCGGGGATGTTCCGGTGAAACCGGCAACCACCTATATCATCAGTTATCGATACAAAGCCGAAAAAGGTGCCGACTTCCGTTTGTACACCGGTTCGCTCGGTGCCGGCAACTTGAAACCCAGCGTTTTCGTGGAGCCCGGTACGATCGCTACCGCCGAATGGCAATACGCTTACAAGACGTTCACCACTTCGGACTACATTGATCCCGAAAAAGGTTACGTGTTCTCGCTTACCACGTCGGAAACCGACAACGTCGGCAAGGGCGTATATGCATACGTGGATAACGTGGCGATTCGTGAATACATTGTTGGCGCTCCTGTCAGCACCTTGCAAATCGAACAACAAGATATCACGCTGGCACCCGGCCGTGCCACGAAGCTTACTCTGAAAGCCACGCCGACCCCGGCCGACCTGAACGCCATCGAGTGGACCTCGTCCGATGAGCAGGTCGCCTACGTGGTGGCCGGCAACGTGACCGCTGTGGGCGCGGGTGAAGCCATTATTACCGCTACTGCGAAGAGCAAGGTGCAAGCCACTTGTAAAGTAACGGTGAACGGCATGAAGGCACCGCTGCAAAACGGTACGTTTGAAACGGTGGATAATCCGAAGACACCCGAGATCGAAGGCACGTGGATTCTCAGCGGTAACGCCAAGTATGCCGAGGGTGAAGGTGTTGCTCGTTCCACGGCCCTGCGGTTTGATCCGCAGTCCGGCAAGGATGAAAGCTTTGTCCCCGGCGGTTCGATCAGCCAGAAGTTCAAGGGCCTGAAAGCAGAAACGGCATATCAGGTCATGTTCCGCTATCGTTTGAGAAACAAAGATACTGTCTTCAGCATGACCATTACCAACAGCAAGGGCCAAGTGGTTGGCGAAGGTACGATAACCGGTGCAAACAACAAGCGGGTTTCGTACGACAAGGACTGCTTCAAGCTGGGCTTTATCACGCCGGCAGGCCTTTCGGAAACCGAAGAGCTGACCATCACTTTCAAGTACGAAACCGGTGAAGAGTACGTTATGCTCGATCAGGTGGCCCTGATCGAATCCGCGTCGGAGGTTGACCTGATTGTTTCGGATATCACCTGGTCGCCGGACAACGCCGATCAGCTGACACCGGATACCAAGGTTTCGTTCATCATCTCGGTTGTGAACCAAGGCAAGGAAGCCTATGAAGGCACTAAGCCCTTCACGATCGATATCATGGTGGATGCTCAAAAGGTCAAGACCTTGACCTACGAAGGCAAGATCGATGTGGGCGAAATGTTGATGGTTCGCACGCCTGCCGGTGATGAATGGGCGGCGACCGCCGGTGACCATATGATCACGGCGCACGTCAACAGCACCATGACGATTTTGGAATCGGATGATACCAACAACTATGCGACCGTTAACCTGCGTGTGGCGAAGGAAGAGGATTTTGTCAAAGCGCCGGAGGCTGCGTTGGCAATGGGCTATAACCGCCTGACCTTCAGTGATCACTTCACCACGCAGAGCACGATCGATAAGACGGCATCGGGCAACCACGGTTACAAGTGGTATGTGACCCGTCCGTGGGGCGAGTCCACCTTGACCGCCGACGATTACCGTGTGGAAGACGGCGTTTTGTATCTGACCACCCGTCAAACGGCGTGGAACTACAGTATGTGTACGGTGGATGCCAAGAAAGCCGGTGTTGGCTTCAGCTACAACATGGGCTACATGGAAATCCGCTTGCGCATGAAAGCCACCGCGGATAACGATGGATATGCCATTTGCAAGAATTCCGATTGCGGCAAACAACACTTGGCATACGACTTAATTCGCGATGCCGGTGGCAACCCCGACAACTGGACAACAGCACAGATTCAAGAATTCTTTGCAAGTCATAACATCGCTTGCCCGAGTTGCGGCAAAACCAAGTTTACGATCACCAAGGTTAACAAGATCCGCGTGCCGGCTGTATGGTCTTTCTCGGATGACACCATCTGGGGCACACGCCCGGCAAGCAAGGACAGCTTGGAGCTTGACTGGATCGAATACTGGGGTGACAAATACGGTACCCTGCGTTTCGACACCACCTTGCATCACAGCCTCAAGGACGAAAACGGCAAAGATTTGGGTAAAGTCACCACCGGTCAACGGCACGATGAGCCGATCGGCGACTACCAGTGGCACACCTACGCCATGGCGTGGAGCGAAGGCGTTATCAAGACCTACTTCGATAACGAGCTGATCGGTACGCAACGCTACAGCAAGGATGACTATCCGGATCCGATGCCGACCGGTTCGATCAACGTTGAGGCCGGCGGAGCCGATCCGCGTGAAGGCTTGTTCAGCATTTTGGATGAACAGAACATGCCGATCATCCTGGGCGGTGCTTCCGACTTCCCGTTGGAGGTTGACTGGGTCCACGTGTGGCAATCCGACGGGTCGTTGGATCCCACGGAGGAAGAGGACGAAAAGGTTGCCGAGTTCCTGAAGGAATTCTTGACCGAGAAGGGTCAAGACGGCAAGGAAACCTTAACAACAAAAGTCACCATCGACAACTATGAGAAGATCCTGCAGGGTGAAAAGGCCTATGTTGCTCTGTCGCCCGAACAGCAGACCGCAATCGATGAAAAGCTCGGTGTCAAATATCTGGATTTGGTGGCCGAAATCTACAGCGCACAGGGCAAGGCGGAAAACTTCATTCCGTATTATGCATGTGCGGAAGACGGCACGCCGTACACCACGGTCGATGCCGGTAACTACGCGTGGATTCTCGGTGCACAAGCCGAGTGGGATGCACTCACCGATTTTGAGCGCGCACTCATTGATAAACTGGTGCTCGCGCAGAGCGGTATGAGCTTCACGCAGATGCTGGAAGCAGCTGCCGCGTTTGAGGATACGGCAGAGCCGAATGAACCCGGCGAAGACGATCCCACCGTGGGCGAACACCCCGAAACCGATCTCACCTGGTTGTGGATCGTGCTCGGTGTGTTGGGTGGCATCATTGTCATTGGCGGTGTGGTCATCGTTATCCTCTTGTTTGTCAAGAAAAAGAAGAAATAAGTTCATGACCCGCAGCGGCGGTCGGTAACACGTTACCGACCG
>JAZQIV010000154.1:0-3044 GCA_045541305.1 Acutalibacteraceae bacterium
GACCACGGGATATTCCAAGCCCTTGGAGGCGTGCACGCTGATGATCTGCACGGCATCCTCACCCGCGCGCGGCGCGGCACCTGACAGCTTGACCCGTTGCTCCTGCAACCGATCGATGTGGCGGATGAACGAGGACAAGCCGCGGAAGCCCGCTTGCTCGAATTGCGTGCATTGATCGTACAAGATCTGCAGGTTATCGGCGCGGATCGTGCCGCCGAAACGGGCGCACAAGATCTCGGGGATCGCCAATTCCTCGTACAAACGGTTGAGCAGGCGATCCACGGTGAGCAGCGCCGCCAGATCGCGGTAACGGCGCAGGGTGTTAAGCAACGCGGCGCACCGCTTTGCAAGGGGGGAGGGCGCTTGCTTGCTTGCGGTGTACACGGCGTTATACAACGCCCTTTTTTGGCGATACAACCGAATTTGCGCTAAGTCGTCGGTAGTGAACCCAAACAAAGGGGACAGCATCAACGCGGTGAGCGGGATATCCTGCAACGGGTTGTCGATGCTGCGCAAAAGCGACAAGGTGATGCGGATCTCGGCGGTTTCGAAAAAGCTGTTTTCGATCGGCGCAACTGAGGGGATGCCGTACAAGGAAAGCGCCTCGCGGTACGCCGCCGCGTGCGATTTGTGGCTGCGCAGCAAAATGCAGCAATCGCCGTAGGTCAGCGGGCGGGAGCCGTTTTTGGTGGTGACCGAAAAGTTACCCTTGAGTGCGGCAATCTGTTCGGCGATCACCATCGCTTCCGCCTGATCTTTGGATAATTCGGCTTTGTCATACGTGGTGCCGTCCACGATCAAGCACGTGGTGCGGTATGGCGTTTCGTCCGCTTCGGGATAGATTTCGCCGTATTTGAGCGATTCGCGTTCGTCATACGTGATGCCGCCGACCTGCGGGATCATGAGCTGACGGAACAGAAAATTCACACATTCGGTTACCGCAAGGCGACTGCGGAAGTTTTTGCCGAGCGTGATGGTGCCGGGATATTGCTCACCCGTAAAATCGGGGTATGCGTTGCGTTTATCGATAAACAGTTTCGGCATGGCTTTGCGGAACGCGTAAATGCTTTGCTTGACGTCGCCCACAAAGAACAGATTGCGGTTGTCCCGCGATAAGGCGGAAAACAGCGCATCCTGCACGGCGTTGGTGTCTTGGTATTCGTCCACTAAAATTTCTTCGTACTGCTCGGACAGCTCGCGTGCGAGCGCGCTCGGTGTGCGCACGCCGTTTTCGTCGCACACGGTCAACAGCGATAACGCCAGATGCTCCGCATCGCTGAAATCCACCAGATCGGCTTCGCGCTTTTTGGCGGTGAAGATATCCGAAAACCGCCGCACCAGCGTGTACAGCGCGGCGATCAGCTTGGTACAATGCGTAAGATCGTCGCGGCATTGCGCTTCGGTGTTGCATTTGAGCTTGGCAAGCTTTGCGAGGATGGTTTTTGCCTTATCGCGCAGGGCGGCACACCGCTCTTTGAGCTCGGGATCGGCGCCTTTACTGCCGGTAAAGCCGGTGGCCTTAAACGCCTGCAGCCCGCTAAACAAGCGGTCCCAATCCCCATTTTGAAGATGCGTGAGCAGCAAACGGAGGACCGCCAGGTCATCGCGAAGCGGCGGTGCGTAGCGTTGGATCAGCACGTCGTCCTGCTCGGCAATGGCAATGGCGTTCACGTGCAGCTGTTCGCAGCGCAGCAGACCTGCGCGCACCTCGTCCAGCACGCACCGTCCCCAAACGGTATCGGCAATCGGCACGGCGGTATCGTACAGCGATGCGGTG
The DNA here is from genome assembly GCA_045541305.1 of Acutalibacteraceae bacterium. Classification (GTDB taxonomy): domain Bacteria; phylum Bacillota; class Clostridia; order Oscillospirales; family Acutalibacteraceae; genus RGIG3009. The sequence goes on from JAZQIV010000154.1 coordinate 1,778, forward strand.
TCCGAAAGCCAACGCATGGGGTCGGGATAGGATTGAATAAACTGAAACACCGATTCGGCGGCGCTGTACAAACGGGCGTCGCTTTTGCCGGTTGTCAGCGCGGCGGCAAGTGCTTCAAAATCGGGATTGTTTTCGGCATAGCAGGCTTGCAGCGCCTCCGTTAAGGCTTCGTTGCGCAGCAGCATCAGCCGTTGCTCATCGGCCACCTTGAACTGCGGGGAAATGCCGAGCGTGTGAAAATGCTCGCGCAATAATCCCAGGCAAAAGCTATCCACGGTGCAAATATCGGCACGCGGCAGCATGACCAATTGCTGCTGCAGGCGCAGATCGTCGGGGTTTTCCGCAACCGCCTGCGTGAGGCGCTCGGATAACCGGTGACGCATTTCGGCGGCCGCGGCGTTGGTGAACGTGACCACCAGCAGGCGATCCAGGTCCACGGGGTGTTCGGGATCGGTCACGCGGCGGATGATGCGTTCCACCAGCACGGAGGTTTTGCCCGAACCGGCGGCTGCCGATACCAGTAGTGTGCCGCCGTGGCAGGTGATGCATTGTTCTTGCTCAGGAGTCCAGGCCACGTTCATCACCCTCCTCTTCGTATGCGGTGCGCAGGTCGTTAAAAATCGTCGCGGCATCGCGCGAAACGATTTCGTGTATCGGATCGCCGTCTTCATGACAGCAAATATCGTGATAATCGCAAAAACGGCAGCCATCGGTCGTACCGCCAACCGGCACGGCATTCACCGCGCCTGCGCGCAGCTGCTGCGCCATATCCAATAAAAGCTCCTGAATGCGCCGCTGCAAATGCCCAAACTGTTCCAGAGAGGCCAGCGACGAGGCGGCGCTGAAATCACCGTTTTTCAGCAGCTTAGCGGGAATGAAGACACCGGCCAGGTCCGCTTCCATGGCGCGCAGCACCTCCGGCTTGTCCAGCAGCAGACCGTTCATGCACATGGTGGCAAGGCGCTGCCGCTCCAAGGTGTCTTCGGGTACCGCCTGCTCCACCTGCACAACAGGCAGCTTGGCAGGCAGATACAGCACGCCTGCAGGGGAAACCGCGCCGTAGCGAGGCTCTCCGTTTTGGCAAATGGAAAACAGATAGATCAGCATTTGCAGATTCAAGCCTTCCACAACCTCGGAAAGCGAAAAATTCTCCACACCGGTTTTATAGTCCACAATGCGGATATAGGATTGATCGCCGTCGCGGAACACATCCACACGGTCCACGGTGCCGAACATCTGCACGGTGATGCCGTCGGCACCCTCGATA
>JAZQIV010000155.1:0-3523 GCA_045541305.1 Acutalibacteraceae bacterium
GACATGGCTACGATCCGACTTGGTTTCGTGGCGGGCCAGACGGCGATCGGGATCGGGACACACCTTGCCGCTTCCCACCGCAAAGTACGGCGGATTGCAGGTGACCAGATCATACGTGCCGGACGGTAACGAGAGCGTGCACCAATCTTGTTCCCACACGGTGATATGCTGTGAAAGGCCGTTTTGTTCCACCGAAGCACGCGCCAGTGCGGCGGCGTGTGCGGAAAGCTCCACGGCATCCACCGCGGGTGCATTTGGCTGTGTGTGCCACAGCAGCGGCAAAATGCCGCAGCCCGTGCCGAGATCACACGCACGCTGTGCGGTGTGTGCCGCCGCAAATTTGCCCAGCAGCACGGCATCGGTGCCAAACGTGCAGGTATCGTCCACCAGCACAAAGCGGCCGTTTCCCAAAGGTTCGGAGTGCATCCGATCCACCTCATTTCAAGACAAAAGGCTGCCGTACAGAGGTACGGCAGCCTTTTTAAATCGGCATCAGTCAGCCTGAGGGGCGCCCACGGGGCACGCATCGGCACAGGCGCCGCAATCGATGCAAGCTTCGGGGTTGATCACGAATTTGCCATCACCCTCGGAGATCGCTTCGGTGGGGCAACCCTCGGCGCAAGCGCCGCAGTTGATGCAATCGTCGGTAATTTTGAAAGCCATGGTTTGTGCACCTCCTTCGATAACCTTGTCTTGTAACTAGTACGATAGCACATTTCCACGTAAAAATCAACTGAAAAATTATCGCAATTTTCCGAAAAAAGAAAAAGGACTTGCGTTTCGGGTCGAAAGGTGTATATAATAATGTGGGTATTCTTCGTAAAGTTTTTTGAATTTGCGTGTTGAAAGGAGGGATACACATGGCAGAATATTTTTGGAATCCGTCGCTGATGCGGCACGTATTTGCCGTGCCGGAAGAGATCGTGGACCGTCATTTGCGGTTGGCAGGATCGGTGCAGCTCAAGGTGTTGTTGTGGGTATCCCGTAACGGCGCGTTTGATGCCGAGGCTTGCTCGGCGGCGATCGGCGTTTCCGCCCCCGATTGTGCGGATGCGTTGCAGTATTGGGTGATGGCCGGTGTGCTCAGCGGTGGTGAACCGCAAGCAGTCACCATACCCGCAGCGCCGGTGCCGGCAGCAGAAAAGCCCGTTTCCAAGCCCAAAGCGGCACGGCTGAAGGTACATAAACCGCAACTGACTGAGGTGATCCACCGCCAGCAGCAGGACGGCGAGTTTGACGGCTTGCTCACGGAGGTGAGTGCCCGCATGGGGCGCCCACTCGGCAACGGGGATTTGGAAACGCTGCTGTATTTGTACGAAAGTGTCGGTTTGCCCGCGGCGGTTATTTTGATGGTGGTCGGGTATGCGGCACAGATGGGGCGCATCAACATGCGCTATATTGAAAAGGTGGCGCTGGATTGGGCGGATCGCGGCATTGTGACGATGGCGGCCGCCGAAGAGCATTTGTGCTACCTGGAGCGGTGCGAGCAAGCGGTGCTGCGCGTGCAGGCGGTGTGTCAGCTGGAAAAACCGCTGACGACCGCCACGGCGATGCGTGCCGCCGAAAAATGGATCTGCGAATGGGGCGTCACCGACGAGGTGCTCGCGAAGGCCTATGCGATCTGCCATGAAAAGCTTGCGAAGTTTGACACGCGGTACATGGACCGTGTGCTGGAAAACTGGCGCGAGCAGGGTGCCGATACCGCCGAAAAAGTGGACGAGCTGACGGGTAAAAAGCCCGAAAAGGTCCACTCCTTTGATCATACGGAATATGAGAGCATGGTAGAACACTATGTTCCGGTTTATAAAAAGAAAAAGAGGTGAGAGGCCGCATGTACAATCGAAGCAGTTATGAAAAAGCGATGGCAACGCTGAAAGAGCGCCGCGGAGAAGCAACGGCGCGTGCAGCGGCGTTTCACGAGAAAATGCGCGACGAATTGCCGCGCGTGCGGGAAATTGAACAGCTGATGGCGCAATCATCCGCCAAGGTTGTGCAGGCGATTTTGAACCACGGCAACGTGGAGGAGCAGGTGGAACGCATTAAAGCGGAAAACCTGGCATTGCAGGTGGAATTGTCCATGCTGTTGCAGGACCACGGCGCCGCGGTGGGTGATTTTGAGCCGCAATATACCTGCAAAAAGTGCGAGGACACGGGCTTTGCAAACGGCAAGCCGTGTGCGTGCTTGGAACAATTGATTCGGGCGTATTCCTGCATGGAATTATCCGAAATGTCGGCGATGAAGCCCGCTTCATTTGAGGAAATGTCGCTGGAATATTATTCCTCCAAGGCAGACAGCCGCACGGGTGTTTCACCGCGTGCGCAGATGCGGCAGGTCATTGAATTTTGCCGCGCGTATGCGGAAAATTTTGACGGACGGGACGACAGCCTGCTGCTGCGCGGACCGACGGGTGTGGGCAAAACGCATTTGTCGCTTGCGATTGCGGGCGTGGTGCTGTCCCACGGGCATTCGGTGGTGTACGGACCGATCCAGCAGCTGCTCCACCGCATCGAGCGGGAGCATTTCGGGCGGTCGGACGGCAACACCGAGGACGTGCTGATCGGCTGCGATTTGTTGATATTGGATGACGTGGGAACGGAATTTTCCAGTTCTTTTTATACGTCGGCCTTGTATAATATCATTAACGGGCGCCTGATGGCGGATAAACCGACCATCATCAGCACCAATTTGAATCAAAAAGAATTGACCGAGCGTTACGGCGAACAGATCGCTTCCCGCATTACGGGGCTGTTTACGCCGCTTGTGTGCTGCGGCAAAGACATTCGCCAGCAGAAGTTAAAACAATCCTTAGAATAACAGGAGGTTTCACATGGAAACGAAGTTAATGTGTATGGGTTGCATGCAACCGCTTCCCGATGATGCCGTGAAGTGCCCGCATTGCGGGTATCCGGCGGGCGGCGTGAACCCGCCGGAATATTTGAAGATCCGCACCGTGCTGAGCGGGCGGTATCTGGTGGGTCGCGTGCTGGAGATCGGCGGCGACAGCGCGGTGTACATTGCCTATGACAAGCAGGAGGACGGCGTGATCACGCTGCGCGAGTTTTATCCTGCCACGCTGTGCACGCGCGGAGCCGACGGTTCCTTGCGGGCAAAGGACGGCAAGGACGAGGTTTTCGCCGCCTACCGTACCAAGTTTTTATCGGTAGCGCGTGCGGTGGCACGGCTGCGTGACGTGTTGGTTGTGGTGCCCTCTTACGATATTTTTGAGGAAAACGGCACGGCCTACACCGTGGCGGAATTCTGCAAAGGGCAGAGTTTGGAAAAATACGTGGCCGCCAAAGGCGGGCGGTTGTCGTTTGACGAAGTGCGGCGGTTGTTTTTGCCGCTGTTGTCGGCGCTTTCCACCATTCATGCCACGGGCTTGCTGCATTTGGGGATCAGCCCCAAAAATATTTTGGTGGACGAAGAGGGCAAGCTGCGCTTAAAGAATTTTGCCATTCCCGAAACCCGCACGGTGAACACCGAATGCAAGCCCAACCTGATTGCGGGCTATGCGGCTCCCGA
>JAZQIV010000156.1:0-5589 GCA_045541305.1 Acutalibacteraceae bacterium
CTGGCCGATTCCGAATTTGGTCAGCAGGTCATCCACCGGCTTGATACCCAATTCTTTGGCACAAGTCAGGCACAGACCTTCATTAACACTGTTATCGCCGTCCATACGTGTGATGAACACGACGGCAGGCCGTTTTTTACAACGCGAACATACCATGTTATTGGGGACTCCTTACATCAATTTTCAACCGTTTCGTCTTTGGCGGGTTTGCGGATATTCACATAGATCATCATATATTTGAAAAACGAGAACAGCATCGTGGCCGCTACCAACGAAATCAGCACAATCAAAACCGTTTGCGGCATATCCTTCCACACCACGATCAACAGCATGACGGCATAAAACAACGCGGTGGAAAGCTTTCCAAACCATTTTGAACCGCGAATGGTCGCGTTCTTTGAAAACAGAATCCAGCCACCGATCAGCTGCAAAACCTCTTTGGTTAAACAAATCACCGCAAGCGGAATCAGTTCCGGATACTGCACCACCAGGCACATCAGCACCGTCACCTGTGTTAGTTTATCCGCAGCAGGATCCAATAATTTCCCCACCTCGGTAATTTGATGAAAACGGCGCGCAATAACACCGTCCAACAAATCGGTGAGCCCCGATGCCAACAGAACAATCACCGCCCACACGATCCGGTCGTGAAAGTACAAAACCGCAAATACCGGCAGCAGTACGATACGCACCAGCGACAAGGTGTTCGGTATATTCCAAACAAACTTTAAACGTTCCATTTTCTTTGTTACCTCACTCAATCCAGCTGCAATACGGAAGATATGGGGTTGATCTCTGCCAACCACCCGGCAAGCACACTGTTTTCCAAATTCTCTTGCGTGCACGGACCGGTTGTGGCGCTCGCCGCGATCAATTGCATGATCGTAACAGCAACCAAAGCAAATACAATACCTTTAAGCAAACCGATAATCGCCCCCAGTGCGCCATCCGTTTGACGAATAAGCGGTAACTTAATCAACGGTGTGATGAGTTTTTCTAACAAACGGATCAACAGCATCAGCACAAGGTACAAGATCAAAAATGCGATAAACCGCAATACCGCCACCAAAAGCGGGCGAAGCATCTCGTCCACTAAATAATCCGCAACAGCCGTTCCGGTATCGGCATTGCCCACCGATGCCTGAATACCATCCACAAGATCATCCGTATCCAACGTAGCGGTTAAAAAGGACGGCAGAGTTTCCAGCACCGATTCCACCTGTTCGGTCATCGTATCTGCAGCGCCCTCCACGACGGTATCGTTCCAGACCGTTTCAATTTTTTCGTGCAAACCATCCCGCAATAAATCGTCGTATATGTAATTGGAAACGGTGGCACTCAACGAGAGTGCCAACGCAAACGCTACAACGCAACCAACCAACTGAATAATCGTGCGGATAAAACCGCGACGGTAGCCCAAAAACACGGTAATCCCCACCACAGCCACTATGATCAGATCCAAAATATACGCCATCTTGTTCACCTAATCCTTTCAAACGCTAAGATACAGTATATCACAAATTCCCACATTCAACAATCGTTATTCCGTGCGCTTTAACTCGCTGAGTGTCAACAAAATCGGTTGATCGCGATATTCCGTCGCCAGCAACGAATCGGACGGCACTTCCACCTGCTGCTCCACCCCGGCTTTACCGATCACATACAACTGCGAATCGGTCAGCACCATCAATCGCGAATTCTTGCAAGAAATGCTGCGAAACGTACCGCTCAGCAATTCACTTTTCACAATATCGCCCGCTCCGTCCACAGCCCACAAATAACCGTCGCCCGTACTGCCGGAACGCTGCAGCATCACACCGGATACCGTTTGCGTGGCACTGTAGCCAATGGGTTCATACCCTTCAAGCGAAACCTTTTCCACCTCGTTACCACGGGCAGGCAATGTCCACAGTTCCGTATCGCCAAGCGCCAAAACGGCACCATTGCTGAAACAGTTAACGTCATACAACAACAAATCGGTGCCGGTATATTCGCGCGGTTCTTCCTTGTCAAAATCAAAAACCAGCAACACCGATTTCAAAATACCGCTTTCCGCTGTAGTCCCCACGGCCGCAATACCGTTTCCGTTCGCAGTCAGCGAAATATTCGTGAGTATATATTTGCGGCTTTGGTAAGAAAACACATTCTTACCGCTGCGGTTAAACACTTGTATTTCGCACACGTAACTCTGCGACGCGCTGTCCGTAATCACGCCAACCATACCGGACGGTAACAGACACGATGCAAAGATTTTGCGATTTTCCAATTCTTTGTCTAGCACGGTTTCGCGACGCGAATCCAGCCGAAAGCGAGACCCACCCGTTTCGGTAATCAAAGCGTATCGCCCTGCCGTGTGCAAGGTAGGATCGGAAAAAGCGTGCTTACGTGTAATCACGCGTGAAGCCGAGCTGTTGTAGTATTGCAAATTGGTATCGGTTAACAAAACCAAATGCTGATTTGCCTCGCCCATGGCAATAACGGTGTTTCCCTCCACCTGCGTGGGAAAACCCGTTCCGATCTGTGCATCGCCAAAACGTGTTTCCGCCCAGTCCAGCACCGCTTCAGGCGCCAGCTTTTCCCAGTTGTTCCACACCAAAAACGCGGTCAACAGCACGGCGGAAACAATCAATAAGCGCACAAAAAGCCGCAACCATTGCCGATACGGTGTGGTACCGCGTTTGCGCTGTTTTTTCGCTTCGCTCATGTTTTTGCCTCCTCCGATGTATACCATACCTCGTTGAGAAAAAGACCGCATGCCGGCGCGGTTACACCAGCCAAATCCCGATTGCCGCTGCGCAATGCTGCGCGAACGTCGTCTTGCGTAAGACGACCGGCATTGACATCCAATATGGTTCCCATCAAAATGCGAACCATGTTATATAAGAAGCCATCCGCTTCCACCGTGTACAGAATCAAATCACCTTGGCGCGTCACTTGTGAACGCCGAACAGTCCGTGTTTTATCCTGCACGGAACTGCCAACGGAGCAAAACGCCGAAAAATCATATGTACCGATGAACATCTCGGCAATCGTGTTCAAGGCGGTTTCATTAAGCGGCGTACGGATATGCAACGCTCGCCCTTCTTCAAACGGGCAGCGCGTGGGACCGTTCCAGATGCGGTACACGTATTGCTTGGCGACCGCCGAATAACGCGGATGAAACTCATCCGAAACAGAACGGCAAGCAAGCACCGCTACATCGGTGGGTAAAACGGCGTTTAACGCCTGCACAAACTTTTCTTCATTCATCCGTGTCGGTTTTGCGGTGGTGCAATAAAATCGATTCGCGTGAACACCGGCATCCGTGCGGCTGCAACCGATTACCGCACTGCGCGTGCCGGTAACCTGTTCAATCGCATTTTGGAGAGTTTCCTGCACGGTGATACCGTTTGGCTGCACTTGCCAACCGTGAAAGTGCGTGCCGTCATATTGCAACGTCAACAACACGTTTGCCACCAAAACTCTCCCCTTTCGCACCGCATCAGATCACCGCCGGTGTCAAGATATTGCTCAAAATCAACAACGCAACAAACAAAATCATGCAGAGAAGCGCCACATAATCGTGCCCGCACAAATGCAGCTGCTTCATGCGTGTACGGCCGTCGCCACCGTGGTAGCAGCGGCATTCCATCGCCGTTGCCAATTCATACGCACGGCGAAAAGACGAAATAAACAACGGTACTAAAATGGGAATCAAGGCGCGTACGCGCTGTAGAAGATTACCGCTTTCCAGATCGGCACCACGCGCCTTTTGTGCCGACATTATCTTGTCGGTTTCTTCGATCAACGTCGGGATGAACCGCAGCGCGATCGTCATCATCATCGCGATCTCATGCACACTGATATGCAACAGTTTCAGCGGGCTCAGCACGCGTTCCAGTGCATCGGTCAAGGTGGTCGGCGACGTGGTATAGGTAAGCAGCGATCCGGCGGCAATCAAGCACAAAATACGTGCCGATATGAACAATGCCGTAAACACACCCTCCCACGTTACCGTGATAATCCAAAAGCTAAAAATCGGCGTGCCATCCACATAAAACATGTTGATAAGCGATGTAAAAATCAATAACGGCAGCACCGGCTTCAAGCCTTTGAGAACCGGCTTGATCGGGATATGGGAAAGCCCAATGCTCACGCACAAGAAAGCCACAGCCGCAGCCAAGCCCGCCCAGTTATCCGGTAAAAAGATTAAAAGGATATAGGCAAACGTGAGTATTAATTTCACGCGGGGATCCAAACGATGAATCACCGACTCACCCGGAAAAAATTGACCAATGGTAATATCAGCCAACACGGTGCGTCCCCCCTTTCAGCAAAGGAAGCAACACGTTCGCCGCATCAGCTACCGTATATATATGATCGGGAACGTCAATTCCCTGTTCACGCAGTTTCATCAAAATACGGGTGACGGCCGGCACGGATAACCCCATGCTCTCCAGCTCAGCCACACGCGAAAAAATGGTTTCGGTCGGCTCCAACATGGCGACGCGGCTGTTGTTGAGCACCAACACACGATCCGCTACACGCGCAATATCTTCCATGCTATGCGAAACCAGCAGCACCGTGGTACGAAACTCCTGCTGATAAGCACGAATGCGGTTTAGAATCGTGTCGCGACCGCGCGGATCCAAACCCGCAGTCGGTTCATCTAAGATCAACACACGTGGGCGCATAGCCATCACACCGGCAATGGCCGCACGCCGTTTTTCACCGCCGGATAATTCAAACGGCGATTTTTCCAGCAAATCGGGTTTGAGCCCAACCCATTCGGCGGCAGTCAACACCCGCTCGCGGATTTCTCCTTCCGATAGCCCCATGTTTTGAGGTCCGAACGCGATATCTTTATAAACCGTTTCTTCAAACAATTGGTATTCAGGATATTGGAACACCATGCCAACTTCAAACCGCACGCGGCGAATCTCTTTGGGTTGTTCCCAAATATCTTTTCCATCGATCAAAACCGTGCCGCTTTCCGGCTTCAGTAATCCGTTCAGCAGCTGCACAAAGCTGGATTTGCCCGAACCGGTATGACCGATTACGCCAATAAATTCACCCTCTTCGATGCATACAGATACATCCGAGAGAGCTTGCTTTTCAAACGGCGTACCGATGGAATACCGTACTGTGCAATTCCGTGTTTCAATCAAAGCCATGTTTGTTCTTCCTTAAAAAATTGATAAATTACAAAAGTAATGCGGATAACGCATCCACACATTCATCAACCGTCAAAACGTCTTCCGGCACCGCCACGCCGGCCTTGCGCAATACATGACAAAGCTCGGTCGGCTGCGGAACATCCAGTTCGTTTTGACGTAATGTTTCCACTTGTGAAAACACCGTGCGCGGAGCCCCGTCCAACACAATGTTACCCTCGTCCATCACGACCACACGATCTGCCAAAACCGCTTCTTCCATGTAATGGGTAATGAGTACAATTGTAATCCCCTGCTCGCGGTTCAAACGGCAAATCGTATCAATCACTTCGCGGCGACCGCGCGGATCCAGCATCGCGGTAGGTTCATCCAGTACAATACATTCCGGCTGCATGGCCAACACACCGGCAATGGCGACACGTTGCTTTTGACCACC
>JAZQIV010000157.1:0-20534 GCA_045541305.1 Acutalibacteraceae bacterium
GGTTCGTCCTTTTTGTCAGTTGTGTGTCGGGCACTTCACAAAGCAAACGTGATTGCTAACAGGATGACCAAAAGCAGGATGCTGAGCAAGATGCTTGAAATGCCGGTTGCAAAAGTGGAGAATGTTTGGTATTCTTTAGTAAAAAGGCGTGCAAAAAAAGGCGGTGGCGCTATGAAAAAAATTTGGAGTCGATTGTCTTGGGGCGTGCTCACGATTGTGATATTTCTCATTTTGCTGATAGTGAGCGCGACCGTATTGGAAACGGCTTTGTTACCATCGAATTATTTGTTTTACGAACACAATCCGCTTGCGAACCTATTGTTAGCCCCGTTGCTGATCGTACCGTCGTTGATAGCGGCATATTGTATCGTGTATTTCGTGTGGAAACGTTTGTTTTCCATCGAAGATGATTTTTGGGGCCTAATACAGTTTGTGAAAGCGTCGGGAAACTGGAAATTTATTATTTTGGGCGCGTGGGCAATTGCGGCATACATGTGTTTTACCGGTTTCACTTACGTGACGCCTGACCGCATCGTGCGCGTGACGCCGTTTGATTTGGAAGGGGAAGCTTACCGCTACGAGGACGTTGAGCGGATACAAACGGGCTTTGGCAGCAAAGACTTTTCGTTATATGAGCACGAAGCAGAAGGCGGTTTTTACTACATCATCACACTGGATGGTGAGGAGAGCGTGTTCCACGTGCCGAGTGTGAATGCCGCGATCGAACGGTACGAAGACAGTTACTTGGAATTGGAAGAGTTTGATAAGGCATTGTGTGATCGGAATATCCCGAAAGAGTCCGACGAGACCGGATATGAGCAGTGCGATTACGACAAGGAATATGTTGACCGCTTTTTGAAAATTATTAACAGATAGTATTGTCACGACAGTATGCTCGGTTTTTTGCTGATTTTGGGCATGCGAGGAGAATTTTTTATGTACCTGATTTCACCGTATAAAAAACAATATAAAGCAAACCTGCATTGCCACAGTGTGTATTCCGATGGCAAAAAAACACCGGAAGAACTCAAAGAGATGTACAAAGGGCAAGGGTACTCCATTCTTGCTATTACCGATCATGAAGTACCCAAGAATCATTCGTATCTGAATGATGCGGATTTTTTAACCATCACGGGTTATGAAACGTACGTGCGCAACAATAAAGAATGTCGGTATGATATTTACGATAAAGAAATTCATATCAATTTTTTTGCGCGGGATCCGGAAAACGAAGCCCTTGTGTGTTACAATCCAAACTGCTGCAAATACGTGTCCGATGAAGAAAAAGAAAGATTTAAAAAAGTGGGTTCTCAGAAACCGCGCGAATACAGCGTGGCGTACATCAACGAAATGGTGAAAACCGCAAAAGAGAACGGGTACTTGGCGGCATACAATCATCCGTGGTGGTCAATGGGAGATGAAGCGGATTCGCTTGCCTATGAAGGCTTCTTCAGCATGGAAATGTGCAACTACAGCAGTTATCTGCTGGGACATTTGGAATATAACGCCGCCCTTTACGATAAGATGCTGTACCACGGCAAACGCATTTTTTGCCACAGCGCGGACGATAACCACAACAAGGCACCGTCCGACTCTCCTGAGTTTGATTCGTTTGGCGGATTCACCATGATCCTGCCCGAAAGCTTTACTTACGACGCGATCATGGATGCCATGGAAACGGGGGAGATGTATTCCTCCATGGGTCCCGTATTCCGCGAGGTGTCAATGGATGGTAACCGCATTCACATTGAATGTTCTGAGGTAAGCCGTATCATGGTGTTCACGGGCAGCAAAAAGCCGTATTCTCGATTTGCGCCGATTGGCGGCACTGTCACCTGCGCGGATTTTGAAATTGATGACCGCGCTAAGTTTGTTCGTGTATCGGTGGTGGATTCGTACGGTCGCTTTGCCGATACTCGCGGCTTTTTCCGGGATGAACTGGAGTTTTGAGTATATTTGTCACAAAAAAGAGCAGATACATAGCGGCGCTACGTATCTGCTTTCGTTTTATTCATACAACGTTTTGCGGAATTTTTGAGGGGTGATCCCCGTCTTTTTCTTAAACTGTGTAATGAAATGACTGGCGGTTGAAAAATTCATATCCTGCGCAATTTCGGTCACGCTCTTTTCGGTGGACAATAACAATTTTTCTGCTTGCCGTATTTTCAGATCCAGCAGATAATCTTTGAAATTTTTGCCGATGGTCTTTTTGAACAAGTATGAAAAATGAGGATAGCTCAAGTGACACAAGTCCGCCACTTCTTTTTCGTTAACGGTGGCGTAGCGGTCTGTAAGATACAGAATAGCTTTCTTGATTTCCGGTTTGATAACGGTAGTTTCCGCAACCGAATCGTGTCGGCGCAAATACCGCAACACCCGCCAAAAGAACTCCAGCAGCATGGATTTGATCGCCAGTTCAAAACCGTAATCCATTGACTGCCATTCTTTCAGGATTTCGGTCAACAACCGTTTTGCGTGCAGTACGGTCGCCTCCTCCTCGGTAAAGAAGTATTCATTTTGCACCTCGGATAAAAAGGGGAGGACGTACCGGAATTCGTCACAAAATCGTTCGTCGGAATACAGAATACTCGGCATTACTTTAATGCAGATATACTCAGCTTCTTTTTCAATTTCCAGCATATGAGCACGCTCCGCGTTAATGATGATGAGATCGTTTTGGGAAAACCGATTGGGTTTGCCGTTGACCCACACGATCCCTTCACCTGAAAAGAAAAGCAAAACCTCAACATACTCATGATAATGGTATGGCGTATGGTGACACGGGTTCACGTGCAATGGCAGACAATGGATCCAACTGTTCGTGCCGTTGATTTGATACCGTTCTTCCAACATCACACTCATATTTTTCACCTCGCGTAAAAATATGATATTTTTTATAAAAAGTATTATATCACAAATCATCGCAATATGCTACGATAATCTTAAAAACGGAGGTGCAGTTATGAAAGAATGGCTTAAAAATGCGGTGTTTTACGAAATCTATCCTCAAAGTTTCAACGACACCAACGCTGATGGTATCGGTGATTTTAACGGTATCATTGAAAAACTGGACTATATCAAGGAAATGGGTTTCACCGCCATCTGGATGAACCCTTGCTTTGACTCGCCGTTTAACGACGCGGGTTACGACGTGCGTGACTATTACACAGTTGCCGCGCGGTACGGTACTAACGAGGATATCAGGCGCCTGTTTGAGGAAGCACACAAACGTGATATTCGTATTATGCTGGACTTGGTTCCCGGTCACACCTCGGTGGAGCATGAGTGGTTTTTGGAATCCCAAAAACCCGAACGAAATGAGTACAGTGACCGCTACGTTTGGACTGATGAAATCTGGACGGACATTAACAATGTACCGGGAATCAAAGGTGTCATTCGCGGTATTTCGGACCGTAACGGTGCCTGCGGCGTTAACTTCTATTCGTCACAACCGGCCTTAAACTATGGCTTTGCCGAAATTACGGAACCGTGGCAATGCGCCGTGGATTCGCCGGCGGCTCTTGCTACCCGTGAAGCAATGCTGGACGTTATCCGCTTTTGGCTGAAAATGGGATGCGATGGGTTTCGTGTCGATATGGCAGGCTCGATGGTGAAAAACGATAAGGATGAATCCGCTACCATTGAACTGTGGCAACAGATCTTTGCGGTTGTGAACCGCGAATTCCCGCAGGCGGCGTTTATTGCTGAGTGGGGCAATCCCGTTCATGCTCTCAAAGGCGGGTTCGATATGGATTTCTTGTTAACGTTCGGACCGTCACATTATAAAGATCTGTTTCACTCGAAGAATCCGTTTTTTTCCCAAACGGGAACCGGTAGTGCCAAAGCGTTTTTTGCGTATTATCTGGACAGTTGTAAACAAAACGGAGGCAAAGGTTTCATGTGTATCCCGTCCGGCAACCACGATATTGAGCGGTTATCGTATTTCTGCGATGACATGCAAATGAAATTGGTGTATGCATTCATGATGTCCATGCCGGGTGTACCGTTTATCTATTACGGCGATGAGATCGGGATGCGGTATTTGCCAAACGTTACGTCGGTGGAGGGCGGTTACCGCCGCACCGGAACCCGTTCGCCAATGCAGTGGGATGATTCGGTAAACAGCGGCTTCTCCACGGCAAAAGCCGAAAAACTGTATGTTATGCAAGACCCTGATGAAGATCGTCCGACGGTTGAAAAACAGTGGCAGGACGATGAGTCTATTCTTCAGGAGTTGAAACGGCAGATCGCCATTCGCAAACAGTATGAAGTGCTGCAAGAGAGTGCGGGGATCGAACTGATCACGTGCGATTATCCGCTTGTGTATAAACGCTTTCTTGATGATAACGCGGTTCTGATTGCCATCAACCCCAAAAACGAGATGGCACGTGTGAATGTGGAGAATCTCTGCGCCGCTGAAACCATCTATTCATTCAATGGAGAAGCACACCTCGCAAACGATCAGTTGACCATCCCTCCGCTTTCGGCAACTTACATTCGGTTGGTGTCATAATTTTTTATACATTACATCCTCATTCATGCCGAGTGATGCGATATACGCCATAAGGACCAAACCGCAAAAAACGCCGTGAAGATTGTACAGGCATTGTGGAGTCCGGCTCTCTTTATGGTATACCATGAAAAAGTCCGTCAAAAAACTGCAAATTTGCAAGAGATATGACTGATTTTGAACTGTACTTTTTCATTTGGCTGTGATATACTGTAAAAAAATACGATTCGGAGGAATGGTATATATGAAAAAACTGTCCGCAATTCTTCTCGGGCACGGTATGCGCGGTGAGGCATATGCAAAATATGCGGTGAGCCACCCCGATGAATTAGAGATCAAGGCGGTTGCCGAACCGGAAGTGTCCAGACGGAAAAAGGCACAAGACGCGTATCACATTCCCGATGAGATGGCTTTCCAATCCTGGGAAGCGCTGTGCGCTTTGCCCAAGATGGCGGATTTCGCAATCATCGCCACGCAAGACAGAATGCACCGTGACCCGGCCTTGCAACTGATTGAAAAGGGTTACAACCTCCTGTTGGAAAAGCCTATGGCGCCCACCGCCAAGGAATGCAAGGAAATTGCGGAAGCGGCCGAGAAAAAAGGTGTGAAAGTCATTGTATGTCACGTTCTTCGCTTCACCAAATTCTGGTATGCCTTGAAAGAAATCTTGGATAGCGGCAAAATCGGTGAGCCGCTTTCCGTCATTCACACCGAAGGCGTTGGCCATATGCATCAGAGCCATAGCTTTGTGCGTGGTAATTGGCGCAATTCCGAAGAATCCGCACCCATGATCCTGGCAAAATCCTGCCACGATATGGATATCCTGCAATGGCTGCTAGGCAAACCCTGCAAAAAAATACAGTCGTTTGGCGGTCGCGATCACTTTAACGCCGAGCACCGTCCTGCCGGAGCCCCCGCTCGTTGCATGGATAACTGCCCCCATGCCGATACGTGTATGTATGAGCCGGTGCATTTCTATACAAAGGTTAAGGACAATCCTTGGCGCGATGTGGTTGCCGATACCGTTGGTGCTACCGATGAGCAAATTGTGGAAGCACTGCGCACCGGTCCGTACGGTCGTTGCGCATACGCGTGCGATAACGACGTGGTGGATCACCAGACTGTTAACCTCGAGTTTGAGGGCGGTTGCACGGTGGTGTTTACCATGACGGCGTTTACCGATGGACGTACCATCCGCGTGTTTGGTACGAAGGGCGAAATCGATGCCAACATGGAAGACAACACGATTAAGGTTCACATTTTTGCCGGCGACCGTGCCGACAGCACAACCGAGGAAATCCAACTCGATCACGTTGGTCAGGATATTTCGGCCGGCCATGGCGGTGGCGATACCGGTATCATGATCGATCTGCTCAAGCATTTCAACGACGAAACGCCCAGTAAATCGATCTGCGATGTTCGTACCTCCTACTTAAATCATTTGATGGCTTTTGCTGCTGAAGAATCTCGCTTGACCGACAAGGTGATCGGTTTGCAGGAATTTTCGGATCGCATTTAATCCCACAAATTTTAAAAACGCCTTTGAGAGCAATCTCAAAGGCGCTTTTTTGTTACCTGCTGAGGAGGGGGATTTATCCATTTTTATGAAATTCTCTGTAAGTTTTATGATTGCACACAAACAATCTTAAATAATGGTAAGTTTTTTCGTAACTGCTGCAATTTACTTTTGCCTATTTATTTAATTAAATAAATATAGCGCTAATTTTATTGGCTAATTTGATCGAGAATGGAAGACTTTCCCTGCAAAAAACTGTTCGTTTTACATGATTCGCCGGTAAAAATGAAGTAAAGGAGACGGTAGGGTGCAATTAGCAAAATTTCATTTTGATAACATTTATTGGCAAAAGAAATGTGACTTGGGGCATATCATACTGGATCAGATCGGGGATTTGTGCTGCAACGCCGGCTACGAGGTCCTCGAACACGTGCAATGGTGTTATGAAATTTCCTATATCGTTTCGGGCAGCGGTACGTTTGTTGTGGACGGTGAACGGTTTGAGGTGATGCGTAATCAGGTGGTGCTCAATCGACCGGGGCAACGCCACCAGATCATTTCCAGCACGGCGGATCCGTTGCGGTACGTTTACGTGGGCTTTTATTTTTCCGAAACGCATCCCGATTACAAATATTACCACGGCATTCGCACCTTATTTGATTCATTGGTGCATTTCTCCACGCTGGATACCAATAACATTTATCGTGTCTTTTGTGATTCTTTCAGCGAGATCATTTCGGATGATACCATGATGCTGGAAATGCTCAAAACGTATGTGTCGCAGATCATTGTGAGTGCCTACCGCGATTTTTGCCACGATACACGCAACTCCTACCGCCAGACGCGGCACACGCGTTCCGAGGAACAGATTGTGTACAGCATCCTAAATTATATCGAAAGTAATTCCTACAACGTAAACGAGTTGTCGAACATGGCGACGATTTTGGGGTACAGTTACCCGTATCTTTCGCAACTGTTTTCCAACAAAATGGGTTGCTCGATCCAAAGCTACTCCCGCAAAAAGCTGTTTGAACAGATCGTGGATATGATCAAGGATGGCAGAAGCTTTTCGGATATTGCCACTACGGTGGGTTACAGCTCGCTTGGTTCGTTCTCTCGTGCCTTCACCAATTATTTCGGTATTTCACCGAAGCAGTACCGCGAACGGTTGGCAAAGGGAGAAAGCGTACCGGAATCTCAGGAAGAGAAATGAGTGTTTCGCTTTACACGTTTGTGATGAACATCTTATAAAGTATGTTGGCTTCAATTATAACGAAACAGCGAAAACATCCATGCTTGCAGCGAAAATTCTTATAGATTCTTTTCTGATTTCTATGGTAATATAGGATGTACACCGTATAAAGGAGAGGATCGGTATGGTCATACGAGAAACATTGCAAACGCCGGTGACGTATGAATGTGACGTATTGGTGTGCGGCGGCGGTATCGCCGGTGTGTCGGCAGCGTTGGCGGCGGCACGGCAGGGGAGATCCGTTATTTTGCTTGAAAAGCAGTTTATCCTCGGTGGCCTTGGCACGGCGGGGCTTATTACGTATTATCTGCCGATTTGTGACGGCTACGGCAAACAGGTGTCGTTTGGTATTGCGGAAGAGCTGTTGCGCTTGTCCGTTAAGTTTGGCGATGAAGGACGGTATCCTGCCAACTGGATGGATTCAGACGATCCCGCCGGCAGAACCGAAAAGGATGATCGGTACCAAACACGGTACAATCCGCATTTTTTCGCAGTTCTCATGGAAGAATTGTTGCAAAAAGAATCGGTACACATCCTGTACGGCACCTATGCTGTTGGCGTGGGTATGAACGGCGATAAGATCCAAACCGTGATGATCGAAAACAAAACGGGTCGCCAGGCCATCGCGGTTAAATCGGTTGTAGATACCACGGGCGATTGCGATATCGCCGTATTTGCGGGGGCTCCCACTGCCTTGTTCCAACAAGGGAACTTGCTGGCTTCGTGGTACTATGCGCTTGATAAAAATGGATATGATCTTCATTCTTTAGGATATGCCGATATGCCCGAAAACCGCAAAACGGATACCGATCGTGAGCGTACCAGGCATTTTGAACGGTTTGGCGGTGTGGATGGGGAAGAGATTTCCCAAATGATGCAAAAAGCACACCGCCTCATGCTGGAGGATTGGCTCAAAAAGCGTGAAACGGACGAAACCATGATCCCCGTCACGATTTCCTCCATTCCGCAGCTGCGCATGACCCGCAAATTGGTGGGCGAGTATTGTCAGGATGATACCGAAATGCACCAAGAATATGCCGATTCCGTCGGCATGGTATCCGACTGGCGCGAACGCGGTCCGGTGTATGAAGTGCCGTTTGGTACCATGGTCACTAAAGCGGTTAAGAATTTGGTGGTGGCCGGTCGTTGCACGTCGGTTACGGATAGCATGTGGGACATCATGCGCGTGATCCCGTGCTGTGCCGTCACGGGTGAAGCCGCCGGTATGGCCGCTGCCATAACGGACGATATGCTCGCGCTTGACATCACGGTTTTACAAGCCAAACTGGTTGAAAAAGGCGTTGTTTTGCACGAACGCGATCTGTAAATTATAAAAAAAGCCACGCTTGTGAGCGTGGCTTTTTTTGTATGTGGGGGCGGCAATCTGTCGCCTGTTTTTTACATATTGGGCTTAAAACTCGGCATGAGTTGCAGTTTGAACAGATTGGCCGCGTGTTTGCGGTCAATCAAGGCTTTTTTTGCCAAATCCTCGATTTTGCCGGTGCGGATATACACATCCAATTCCGCATACGTAAACCCCAGATTTTCTTCATCGGTTTTTCCGCACAGACCGTCAATGGGTGTTTTGTCCACCAATACTTTTGGTAACCCGAGCAGGTACCCGATTTCTTTTACCTCGGTTACCGTGAGGTTACACAAAGGGGAGAAGTCACCGGCGGCATCGCCGTAACGGGTGGAATATCCTACCCAATCTTCGGACAAGTTGCAGGTGTTAACCACGCGCCCGTTCACGGATTGGCTGACCGCATACAGTGTGGACATGCGAATGCGCGGCGGCAGATTGGTTTTGGCTTGCACCGAAACATCCAGATCTGCCGGCAATGCTGCAATCAAGCTTTCCACGGCTTCTTTGATATTCACTTCATAATGGCGAATGCCCAAGTGATTTACCAACAGATACGCCATATCAATATCGTGTTGCTCACCCTGTGGCATCAGCACACCGATCACGCGCTCTTTCCCCAGTGCTTCCACACACAAGGCAGCGGCAATGGAACTGTCTTTTCCGCCCGAAATACCCACCACGGCGTTGCAGTCCTTGCCGTTTTCTTCAAAGAATGCGCGGATCCACTCCACACAGTCTTGTTTCACTTTTTTTGCATCAAACATTTAAAACACCTCATTTGACAACGTCAATCTGACACATTTGCATGGTCAGTAAAGCGGCTTCGTGGCTTTCGGGCGTTACACCGGCGCAACACGTGGCATCCACCGAAATCGTAATGTTCGGAAACGTAGCTTTCAGAATCAGCGCGTTGGAAACTACACAAATATCCGTGCAAAGACCAACCAATTCCACTTGCTCGAATTGCTCGTTTTGCCAGTGTGGCCAGCCAAAATTCGGTTTATCGATCACGCGGCACCCGTCCACGTAAATGCCGTCCGCAATCTCCCAGCCTTTGGTACCGCGGATACAGTGGGGAACGGGCAGCTTTTTGCCTTCCGGCGTGTTGAGATATTGCGCATCGTGTGTATCACGCGTGTAAATTATCTCGTCACCGCGATCCAAATATTCGCGGATCTTTTGCTTCACACGCGGCACAATGGCAACCGCCTCTTTGGTGCCAAGCGCCATATCGATAAAATCGTTTTGCATATCAATGACAATCAGTGTACGTTTCATAGGATCTCCTTTTTATTTTTCTTGGCCGAGCTTGGCAAAAAAGCGGAAGGTCATGGGCCACACCACACCGGCCATAATCACAACCAGGAAATACCGCACTAAACGCGCGGTCAGCACGTGCGGAATGATGGCTTCCAGCGGAGCGCGTAAACCCTCTTTTACCAGTAACACGGCGATAATGCCGCCTGTGGCTTTCAGAATTTGTGCCCACCACACCGCTTTGGTTTCAAAATGCAGGTATTGCTGATCCACGGTGTATACCACCAGCATACCGAGTGCACAGCCGGTGAGCGTAAAAGCGTTTTTCTGCGCGGATTGCAGGTTGTGAATGGCTTCGGCGGTGTATACCTCTGCGGGGAACGGGTACCAGCACACAAAGCACAAAAAAGCCGCCACAAACACGGTCATACCAATCAAAATCGCATACATGATACCGGGGCACTGCTCGGCTTTCTTGAACAACGGAAACCCCACAAAGATCAGCAAGATGGCCAATGCCAGCGAAACGCCCACGTCGGCAGGTGTATGTACCCCTAAATACAAACGAGAAAACGGCACCAGCACGCACAGCGCAAGCGTAGCAACGCGCAGCGCGGTGTGGCGATTCCAACGGGCAAGGCCGCCGAACAAGCCTACTGACGTTTGCGTGTGACCGCTGGGAAACGAATAACCGGAAGCAGCTTCCTTGGCAGAGGATACAATGGTGAAATTCGGATCACGCACCCACGGGCGCGGAATGCGGAAGATCATTTTCAAAAATTGGTTCAGCACCGTGCCGATAAACCCGATGGATAGCAAAAAGTACCCTTGATATTTATTGACACACCAGAACACGATCATACCGATCGCCATAAAGATAGTTTCTTCACCAAACAGGGTGATAACGGAGAAAAAGGCATCCAACACGGGATTGCGTATGGATTCCAACGCGTATAAAAAAGACATACAAAAACTCCTTTATCTGTGGTATACTATGAGTATACCATAATTCCTTTAGATTGCAATTCTTTTTGAACGGAGGATATCATGTCGGTTTTTGAAACGATTTACGAGGTGGTTCGTCAAATTCCGCGCGGACAAGTGGCTACCTACGGACAAGTGGCTTTGCTTGCCGGCAATCCGCGTTGGGCACGCGTGGTGGGTTATGCCTTGCACGTCAACCCCGAACCGTTTGTGATTCCATGCCATCGTGTGGTCAAACGCAATGGTGAGGTGGCCAACAGCTTTGCGTTTGGCGGCGGTGCCATTCAGCGGGATTTGTTGGAGCAGGAAGGTGTGGTGTTTGAAGAGGACGGACACATTGATCTTGCCAAATATGGGTGGTGGCCCGATCTGCCCGCGCGATGATTATCGCGCGGATATTTTTTGCCGCAATTCCTTTGGCACTTGCCCCGTTACGGAGCGGAATACCCGACGGAAATAAGAAGGGGAGGAGAATCCCAAAAAACGGCTGATCTCTTCCACCGAAAGCGAGGTTTCGGCTAACATTTCCAAAGCGTGCTGGATGGATACGTTTTGCTTGTATTCAATGGGTGTGCAGTTGGTGGCCTGCTTGAACACCGCAAAAAAACGGGATTCGCTGAAACCGCACAATCCTGCCAGCTGCGCCACGTTGATTTTTTCGGTGTAATGCTGCTCCAGATAGGCAATGGCGGGCAACACGTTCTTTTCGGCCGCATTGCGCTTGCTGCTTGATAATTGCGGATATAACTTCCCCAATAACCCATATAGGTGTTCCAACGTTTCAAAAGAAACCCCGTCACGCGAGTGGCGGTACACGGCATCGAATCGCTCGCGCAGCGCAGCTGCCGAAACGATTTGAAACGCATATTCTTGCTGTGCATACGGATCGATGAAATCCAGCGACAAGGAATAAAACAAAATATCCGGCTTGCCGTGCCAGATGGAATAGTAAGTCGTTCCCTTGGCAATGTAGATCACGTCGCCCGGTCCCGCCGTGTACACACGGCCCTTGTACAAAAACTCCGCTTGCCCTTGCAACACATATCCCAGGCATACTTTGGGGAATTGCTGCAGGTCGCCGGCGGAATGATAACGCTCGTAGGCGTATTTTACCATCTGAACCGAACGGATAAAATATTCCATTGTGCACCTCACTTAATAGAATAGTACCCTTTTTCAGGAGTATAGCAGATTGAAATCGAAAAGTCAAAGGAGTATACTGACTATAAGAGGTGAAAAATATGGAAACGAAACAAATTGTATTTACCGACATCGGCAAAGCCGAATTGTTGAATGTTACATGCCCGAAACCTCAACCGCATGAGGTAACGGTGAAAATGGCGTATACCGCCATCAGCTCCGGCACGGAACGGGCGAATATTTCCGGTGATATCAATGTGGATGCTTCCAGCGCCCCGACCGATACCAAACCGCATTTCCCGCGCATGCTGGGGTATAGCGGCTCCGGCATTATCCATGAGGTTGGCAAGCATGTCAAACACCTGAAAAAAGGAGACCGTGTGGTGGTCACAGCTTGTTATCACAAGGGATATTGCAACGTGCCGGCCGATAAAGTGTTTCCCATTGAATCCGAAAAGGTTTCGTTGGAACAAGCCGCTTTTGCATATATCGCCAGCTTTTCCACCGCCGCTATCCGCAAAACGCGGTTGGAAATGGGGGAATCCTGCGTGGTGATGGGGCTGGGTATTCTCGGCTTGTTTGCCGTCAAGTTTGCTTGTGCCGCGGGCGCGTTCCCCGTGATTGCGGTGGATCCCGTTGCCGCACGGCGTGAGTTTGCTTTGCAGGTCGGTGCGGATTACGCGCTGGATCCGAACGATCCCTCGTTTGTCGATACGGTGAAAGCGCTCACAAACGGCGGCACAAAAACCGCCATCGAAGTCAGCGGCTTCGGCAAAGCGTTGGATCAGGTGCTTGATTGCACGGCACGCCTTGGCAGGGTAGCTCTGCTTGGATGCACCCGCGATTCCAATTTCACCATCGATTATTATCGTAAGGTTCACTATCCCGGTATCACGTTGGTGGGTGCGCACACAGGTGCGCGTCCCGCGGAATCTCAGCCCGGTTATTGGACGTCGCGGGACGATATTGATACCATTTTGCATCTGTTACAGGGTGAACGCGTATCGTTTGCGGATATCCTCTGCGAGATACACGCGCCGCAGGAAGCACCGCAGGTGTACACCCGCTTGATGAACGACCGTCAATTCCCGGTTGGTGTTCTGTTCGATTGGGGGAAGGTTGATGCATAAGATTCGAATCGGCCACATCGGTACGCTGCACGATCATAGCGCCGGTGTGTTGCCGTGCGTGCGCAAGTTCCCCGATCTTTTTGAAGTGGTGGGGCTGGTGCCGGAATCCGCCGAGCGGTATGAGCAGATCAAGGACATGGAGGCATACAAAGGCATTCCGGTTATGACGGAAGAGGAGTTGTTTGCCGCCGGTATCGATGCCGCTTTGATCGAAGGCCACGAACTGGAGCTGGTAAACGCCGCCCGTCGTTGTGTGGAGCGCGGCATCCACGTGCATGTGGATAAACCGGCGGGCGCCGATCTGCAAGCCTTTACGGACCTGCTCCACGTAGCAGAAGAAAAACAAGTGGTTGTGCACATGGGGTATATGTACCGCTACAATCCCTCCATTCAGGAAGCGCTGCGCCGTAAAGAGGCCGGTATGTTGGGCGAAGTGTATGAGGTGGATGCCATCATGAACACCGAACACCCGGTGGATAAGCGGCAATGGCTGTCACAATTCCCGGGCGGGATCATGTTCTTTCTCGGCTGCCACATGATCGATCTGATTTATTTATTCCAAGGCAAACCCAACCGCGTGATTCCGTTTCATAAATGCACGGGTTTCGACGGCGTGACCGCCATCGATCACGCCTGTGCTGTTTTGGAATACGATCACGGCGTGTCCATTGCCCGCGCCACTTCGACCGAAGTCAACGGCTACGGCAGACGTCAGCTGGTGATCTGCGGCAGCAAGGCAACGTACGAGATCGAACCGCTTGAAGGCCCCACCAAAACGTATTATACTGACAGCAAACACAGCTTTGCCTACGGTGACCGCCGCACGGAATTGAATTTTACGTTCAAGGATCGTTACGACGAGATGATGCTGCATTTTGCCCGTTGTGTGCGCGGCGAGCAAGAAAACGAATTTACATACGCATACGAGCGGGAAGTGCACGCACTCATCCTGCAAGCCTGCGGATTATGAGGAGGAAATAACATGAAAGCCATTTTGATTAATGAAGATAAAAGCTTATCCTGGAAAGACGTGCCGGATCCGGTGATGAAATCGGAAGAGGTGCTGGTGAAGATTGAGTGTGCGGCACTCAACCGTGCCGATCTGATGCAGCGTGAGGGCAACTATCCGCCGCCTCCCGGCTGCCCCGAATGGATGGGGCTGGAAATCTCCGGCGAGATCGTTGCGATCGGCGAAGAGGCAAAAGAAAAATCCAACTGGAAGCTCGGCGACAAAGTTTGCGCGCTGCTTGGTGGCGGCGGTTACGCCGAGTACGTGACGGTAAAATACGATATGCTGATGCCGGTGCCGGAGAATTGCTCCATGGTGGAAGCGGCTGCCTTGCCGGAAGCATTTGCCACAGCGTATCTCAATCTGTTTATCGAAGGTAAGATTCAGCCGGGCAACACCCTGCTGATGAACGCCGGCGCGAGCGGTCTTGCCAGTGTGATAATTCCCATGGCAAAGGCATTTGGTATTCGTGTCATCACCACGGTTCTGTCGGACGAAATCGCGGCTTCGATCGGCCATTTGAACGCCGACGTGGTGGTGAATACCAATAAGGAAAGCATTGCAGACGTGCTCAAACAGCAACTCGAAGAAGGTCACCCCGTGGATGTGGCGATCGATTGCCTGGGCGGCGAGATCATGGGCAAATGCCTGCATTATATGAGCCACGGCGGCCGTTGGATCATGATCGCCACGTTGGCGGGCGACATGACGCAGGTCGACCTGCGCAACGTCTTTGTACGCAACGTCCGTATCATCGGCAGCACGTTGCGTTCCCGCAAGCCGGAAGTAAAAGCCGAAATCTTGGCATCGCTTGTGCGCGACGTGTGGGCGAAAGTGTCCAGCGGCGAAGTTCGTCCAACAATTTATAAGGTGCTGCCCATCACCGAGGCGGAAGCGGCACATGACATTTTGTACCGCGGCGAGAATATCGGCAAGGTGGTCCTCACCGTCAATTGATTGCAAACGCACCCCTTTTTGGGGTGCGTTTTTCTTGACAAGCCGTGCGGGCAGTGGTAAAATGAATAAAGAGAGAAAAGAGAAACGGTGTCACCGTTTCTCTTTTTCGGTAAATGGGGTGCAATATTATGACAAAAGCGGAACAAATTCGCAACACGCAGCTGTTTTTGTTCGATATGGACGGCACGTTGTATCTGGATAACGATCTGTACGATTTCACTATCGATCTGCTCAAAACCATTCGTGAAAGCGGCCGTCGCTATCTGTTCGTGACCAACAATTCTTCCAAAAGCGTCAGGGATTACATCACCAAATTGGAACGGTTGGGCATTGCTGCTGACTATGACGATTTTTTAACGTCCTCGCAAGCGGCTGCGTATTATTTGAAGCTTCACCACGCGAATGCCCGTTTGTACGTGTGCGGTACCGAATCGCTCAAAGAAGAACTGCGGCGCGAAGGTTTTACCGTCACCACCGATTTGGAGCAAACCGATTGTATTGTGATGGGCAACGATACGGAACTCACCTTCCAAAAATTATACGACGTTTCTAAATTGTTGCTCACTCGCCCCAATATCCCGTATATCGCCACCAATTTGGATTACGTTTGCCCGACGTATTTCGGCAGTGTGCCGGATTGTGGCAGCTTCTGCGATATGCTGTACAACGTTTCCAAACGTCGCCCGATCTCGGTCGGCAAACCGTCACCGCTCATGCCGCAGCTTGCCATGGAACGCACCGGCTATTCTGCGGCACAGACCGCCATGATCGGTGACCGTATCTATACCGATGTGAAAAGCGGCCTGAACGCCGGTGTGCTGGCGATCCTGGTAATGAGTGGCGAAACCACGCAAGAAATTCTGGATGCGTCGGAAGACCACCCCGATCTGGTGCTCGAAAGTGCCGCTGAAATTTTGGAAGCGTTAAGGTGAGAAATATGACGGTAAACGACTTGCTTCGCGGTGTCGATTGTGCTTGCGGTCGGCACCATACCTGTTCCATTGAAAAAGTGTATATCGAAGAAAATGCCATTTGCCATTTAACCGATTTGTGCGCGGATGTGCAGCGGGTGTTGCTGGTGGCAGATGCGAACACGTTTGCGGCGGCAGGTGCGCAAACCGAACGAGCCTTGCGCGGCAAGGATATTCGTAAACAGATCTTTGGCGGCGATACCGTGCTGGTACCCGATGAGCGGGCCATAGCCGCGGTGGAAGCTGTGCTGGACGATGCACAGACGGTTGTCGCGATCGGCTCGGGCGTGATGCAGGATTTGTGCAAATACATTTCCCACGTACACCATGTGCCGTATATCGTGGTCGCGACCGCGCCCTCCATGGATGGGTATGCATCCGATGGTGCCGCCATGATCACGGGCGGCATGAAAACCACGTTTGCCGCCGGTTTACCGCGTGCTATTTTAGCTGACGTAGACGTGCTGTGCCACGCGCCGATTGAAATGATCAAAGCCGGATACGGCGATGTCATCGGTAAATATTCCGCATTAAACGATTGGAAACTCAGCCGTTTGGTGAACGATGAGTTTTTTTGTGAGTATATTTATAACCTGACCATGGAGAAGGTGCTGCGCACCGAAGAACTGGCGAGCGGCTTACTGCGCCGCGAACCCAAGAGCGTGCAAGCGCTGATGGAAGCCTTGGTCGTCATTGGTATTTTGATGAGTTTTGCGGGTTCTTCGCGTCCGGCATCGGGCAGTGAACACCATTTGTCGCATTTTTTTGAAATTACGGGTATCGTCAAAAACCGTCCGTATTTCCCACACGGAATCGATGTGGCGTATTCCACCGTTGTAACAGCCGAGCTTCGTGAAAATTTGTTGCAATGCGAGTTTCCGCAAACGGCGCACCGTGAGCCGCGTGATGCGTACGAAAAAAACGTGCGTCGCGTGTATGGCTCTGTGGGCGATGGTTGCATTGCCTTGCAGGACAAAATGGGGCGCTACACCCGTGATACGGCGCCGATCTATCGCGCCAAAGAATCCGAAATCCGTGCAGTATTATCCGAAATGCCGACCGCGCAGAAGGTTCGCGATCGTTTGGCGCTGGTTGAATTGGATATGGCGGAATTTTATAAACTTTACGGCAGGGAAACGATCAACGATGCGGTGTTGTATGCCAAAGATCTCAAAGACCGCTACACGGTGTTGTGGATGTACTATGATTTTCTGAAATGACTCTTTACTTTTCGAAAAACATTTGGTATACTGTACAACGGTAAACGCAAAGAAGGAGACCAGTAACACGGCAATTCTTTTCAGAGAGCATCCGGTTGGTGCAAGGGTGCAGGATACCCGTGCGAATACACTCCGGAGCGGCAACCCGAAACAAGGTGAGTAGGGAAGACGGGAACGCCCGTTACAGCGTGTGAGTGCTTGTTTGGCACTCCGCGAGGGGTATTTTGCGAAAAATACCCAAACCAGAGGTGGTACCGCAAATTTTGCCCTCTGCAGTGTTTGCTGCAGAGGGTTTATTTTTTGAAGGAGAAGGAATTATGAAAATCTACGAAGAACTGGTAGCCAGAGGACTCATCGCACAGGTCACAAACGAAGAGGAGATTCGTGAACTGGTTAACAGCGGAAAAGCTCGTTTTTATATCGGCTTTGACCCCACGGCGGATTCGCTGCACGTCGGTCATTTCATGGCGTTGTGTCTTATGAAACGCCTGCAGATGGCGGGTAACCGCCCTGTTGTGCTGCTTGGTGGCGGCACCGGATACATCGGTGACCCCTCCGGCCGTACCGATATGCGTTCCATGATGACCCCCGAAACCATCGAGCATAACTGCGAATGCTTCAAGCGCCAGATGGAACGTTTTATCGATTTCAACAGCGAAAACGGTGCCATTGCCGTGAACAACGCCGATTGGCTTTTGAAGCTCAACTATGTGGAACTGCTGCGCGAAGTCGGTGCGTGTTTCTCGGTCAATAACATGCTGCGTGCTGAGTGCTATAAGCAACGCATGGAAAAAGGCTTGTCCTTTTTGGAGTTCAACTATATGATCATGCAGTCGTATGACTTCTACCACCTGTTCAAGGAATACGATTGCAACATGCAGTTTGGCGGCGACGATCAATGGTCCAACATGCTCGGCGGCACGGAGCTTATCCGCCGCAAGCTCGGCAAGGATGCACATGCCATGACCATCACCCTGCTCATGAACTCCGAAGGCAAGAAGATGGGCAAAACCGCCAACGGTGCGGTGTGGCTGGACCCCAATAAAACCACGCCGTTTGAATTTTATCAATACTGGCGCAATGTTGGCGACCAGGATGTTCTCAAATGCATTCGCATGCTTACCTTTATCCCGCTCGAGCAGATTGACGAAATGGATAAGTGGGAGGGCGCAGAGCTCAACAAAGCCAAAGACATTTTAGCGTATGAGTTGACCACATTGGTTCACGGAAAAGAGGAAGCAGATAAAGCGCGCACCGCTTCACAGGCATTGTTTGCGGGCGGCACGGACGATTCCGATATGCCCACCACCGTGCTGACGGCGGATGACCTGACCGACGGCGCGATCGGCATTATGGACATTCTTTTGAAATGTGAACTGTTACCCTCCAAGAGCGAGGCGCGCCGCTTGGTGCAGCAAGGCGGTGTCACCGTTAACGATCAAAAGGTGGACAATGTCAATCTGACCTACACGGCGGATGATCTCAAGGCAGGGCTTAAGATCCGCAAAGGTAAAAAAGTGTTCCACAAAGCCATCATCGAATAAAGTCGGGGGGAAAACCAATGAAATTTGCCATCTTGCAATTTCCGTATTCGCTGAATTTTACCGATGCGGAAACCTTGTTTGAAGAGAATCTCAAAACGCTGGATCAATGCGACGAAAGCATGGACGTTATCGTCCTGCCCGAATACTGCGATCTGCCGGTATATTCCCGCACAACTGAGGAGTTTCAGCAAAACTACGATCGCTTTAATGCCCGCATCCTGCAAAAATGCAAGGAAACGGCGGTGCGTTGTAACGCGATGGTGTTTGTCAATGCCACTTATGCGGATGAAAACAACTGCCGTCACAACACAACCCATGCGATTAACCGTCAAGGCGAAATTGTCGGTCGCTATTACAAAATTCATCCCACGGCAGGGGAGGTGCGCACCTACGGCATCGATCCTGCCCACAGCGAAGCACCGATTCCTCCCACGGTGGTGGAAATGGAGGGTATTCGTTTCGGCTTTTTAACGTGCTATGACTTTTATTTCTATGAGCAGTTTGCGCACATTGCCCGTCAAAACGTGGATGTGATCATCGGTTGTTCGCACCAGCGCAGCGATCTGCAATCGGCGCTTGAAAACATGAGCTGCTTTTGCGCGTATAACACCAATGCGTACGTGGTGCGCGCATCCGTCAGCATGGGTGCCGATACCGATATCGGCGGCGGCAGCTTGATTGCTTCGCCCAAAGGCTTGCTGCTTGCGAACATGAAGAGCGAAACCGGTATCGCCACGGCGGAATTTGACCCGCACGATAAATACTACAAACCGGCCGGCTTCGGCAACCCCGATGCGGCTCATTACGAATACGTGGAGATCGGCCGTCGCGCCTGGACCTATCGTCCGGCCGGCAGTGCCATCGCCTTGCCCGACCGCTTTGCAAAATTCCCCCGGGTGTGTGCCCATCGCGGTTTCAAGAGTGTGGCACCCGATAACAGTTTGGTATCACTCGGCGCGGCTGTTTCGGCGGGTGCGGATGAAATCGAATTCGGTTTGTGGCTCACCAGGGACGGCGAAGTCGTCAGCGTTGCTGAACCCGATCTGGCGCTTGTCAGCAATGGCAGCGGTATGGTGTGGGAGAAAACGCTTGAAGAGATCAAAGCAATGGATTTCGGCAGTCAATTTGCCGCGCCGTTTGCAGGCATGACCGCCGCCACGCTGAAAGAGATCTTGCAAAAGTTCTCCTGCCATACGATTATGAACATCTTCATCGGCACCAACGGTGAACGGGAAGAGGAATTGCTCACCAAAATTTTAGCGCTTATCGACCGCTATGATTGCCGTCAGTACGTGTATCTGACCGCCGCCGATGCCTCGTTGCTCAAAAAAACACGTGCCTTGGATGCGGCTGTTCCGCTTTGCTTCTGCCAAACAGACGATACCCTGTGTGATGCGGTGGCGGTGGCAAAGGAATGTGATTGCACGCGTGTGCAGTTCTCCACCGTGTATGCCACGAAAGAACGGGTGCAAGCGGCGCACAATGCCAATCTTAAGGTTGGCATTTATTGCACCAACACCCCCGAAGAAGCCAAAACGGCACTTGCGATGGGGGCGGACACGCTACTTACCGACGATTACTATCAAGTAGCAAAAGCCGTTCAATAAAAGTAAAAGACCCCCCCTCCTTTACGGCCGGCGCCCTTCTTTATTTGAGTTGTTGGTATTGGGGAACCCCC
>JAZQIV010000158.1:0-4944 GCA_045541305.1 Acutalibacteraceae bacterium
GTGTTGCCAGCAGTACCGCGATACTCATTAAGATGCCAACCGAAGCGCCGCCTGCTAAACGTATGCACCGTGCCGCCAGCAGAATCAACACGCCGCACAAAATCCGCCCCGGCGAAATGCCGCCGAACTCAAAGGATAAAAGCGCCACCATGCTGACCGATATCAAGATAACAACACTAATCTGTCCGCGCTCCGATAACGCCCGCTCGCCAACATGCGGCAACTCCTTTTGCAGATACACCACAAAATAGGCAAATCCGCCGCCAAGTAGGCTTTCTGCGATAATGATTAAAATCGCATGGATGGAGGGCGCTACACCAAGTAAAAGTGCGCTCCCTGTTATCATCAAGCCAATGCAAGTTACGCAAGGTGCAAACAACAAGGAACGAGCAATGCGCGGGAATCCGCTGACAGCCCACCGTATTCCAATAACCGCCGCCAATGCTGCAATATACCGCAGTGCCGCCGAAGACCCCTGCGTAAGGTAACCGATCATCGACGCCAAATACACCAAAACCGCGCCGGGACCCGTAACAGCGGCTGCTAATCCTACGCCAAACGGCATAAACCCCTCATAAACAGAAGCACGAGGCAACACAAGCCCCAACACAATCCCGCCCACCATTTCAAAAAGTGCTCGTTTCACACCGCTGTTCAAGCCCTTATTGCGAATCGACATGGAACCAATACGATCGTTTTCAGATGATTTCATCTACCCACCGCCTTTATACTGTCATTATAGAGCTTGTCCCCTAGCCAAATCTGTCAGATACCGTCCACGAAATCTACCACCTTTTCGCTACAAATAGCGAAAAAGCACACAACGTCTATTTTGTACAGGCTTTGCATATAGTGAGTGGTAAAGGAGTGGGCGAAATCATGCAGGAACAGCGTGCACGCGGTTTAACAGAAAAACAAGCCATCCAATCCCGCACAGAACACGGCAGTAATCGACTGACCGCGAAGAAAAAGCAAGGCTTTTTTAAACAATTACTCGCCAATTTCGGAGATCCGATCATCAAGGTTTTACTTTGTGCTTTGGCTATCAACCTGGTATTTTTACTCCGTAGTCACGATTGGTACGAATCGCTCGGCATCGCGATTGCCGTCTTTTTGGCAACCTTTGTATCCACTTTGTCGGAATACGGCAGCGAAGCCGCCTTTGAAAAACTGCAGGAAGAAGCCGGCAACGTAATGTGCCGTGTGTTTCGCGACGGTCGATTGCGCTACATACCGATCGAGGATATCGTGGTCGGTGATGTTGTGGCGCTGCAAAGCGGCGAGCGTGTCCCGGCAGACGGTATTCTGACAGAAGGGATATTACACGTTGACCAATCCGCATTAAACGGTGAAAGTGACGAGGTGGAAAAGCGTGGTGTTGCTTGTGAAGCTTCCCCCTCCCTTACCTCTCCCGCACACGCATTTCGCGGAAGTGTCATCACAACGGGTAACGGGTATATGGAAGTGTTATCTGTTGGCGACCGCACGCTGTATGGTCAAGTAGCCGAAGAGTTGCAGGAAGAAACGCGCGAAAGCCCGCTCAAGCTTCGTTTAGCCGGACTTGCCAAAATTCTAAGTCGTATCGGCTTTGTGGCAGCAGCCGTTGTGGGGGTTGCCGATCTGTTTTATAACCTTGTTCTGTTAAACGATTATAACTGCGATGCGATTTTGGCTTGCCTGCACAACATCCCCTACCTGTGCAACACATTATTACATGCATTAACACTCGCCATCACCGTGTTGGTAGTGGCCGTTCCAGAGGGTTTACCGATGATGATCACGGTGGTGCTATCCTCCAACATGAAACGCCTACTATCCCAAAACGTACTGGTCCGTAAACCTGTCGGCATCGAAACGTCCGGCAGTATCACTATGTTGTTTACCGATAAGACCGGCACCTTGACCGAAGGAAAACCTCGTGTTTCGGTATTGGTAACAGCAGACGGTACGGCGTATTCGAATGCAAACGTGCTACAGACAAAGAGGCCCCTCTGGAAATGCGTTCGCGATTCGTGTTTGTATAATACGGAAAGCGTTGTATCGGGTGGTGAAATCCTCGGTGGTAACTCAACCGAGCGAGCTTTGCTCGAATATGTGTACGATCGTCATCCGTTCCCGGCCGATTGCGATGTCATTCACCGCATCCCGTTTGACAGCGATCGGAAATGGTCCGGCGCTGAAGTGCGCACAAAAAAGCAACAACCATACTTAACGTTCTATAAGGGTGCACCTGACCGCTTGTTGCCGCTTTGCGATCGCACTATGCAAGCAGATGGCACCGTGACCCCACTTTCAGTAAATTGTCACGATATTATTCGTCAGTTGGAAGATAAATCCATGCGCGTACTTCTGCTGGCATGCAGCGACGCAACCTTGTGCAACACCCCGCAGCATTTAGTTTTATTAGGCATTGTCGGTTTGCGCGACGACGTTCGTCCGGAGGTGCGTGCCGCCGTTTCGGCTGTAAAAACAGCCGGTATTCAAACCGTCATGATAACAGGCGATAGTAAGGAAACTGCCACCGTCATTGCCCGCGCTGCCGGGTTTTTCAAAAACAAAGCCGAAGAAAACGGCAGCATTTTAACCGGAGAGGAATTGTCAGCACTAAGCGATGCTGAAGTCAAAAATCGCCTACCGCATCTTTCTGTGATTGCACGTGCGTTGCCCGGGGATAAAAGCCGTTTGGTGCGGTTGGCACAGGAAATTGGGTGTGTGGTCGGTATGACAGGTGACGGCGTCAACGATGCGCCTGCGCTCAAAAAAGCGGATGTCAGTTTTGCCATGGGTAGTGGCACTGAAGTGGCAAAGCAAGCCGGTGACATCGTGATATTGGACGATAACTTTGCTTCGATTGCCAAAGCCATTTTGTTTGGCCGAACCATTTTCAAAAGCATACGGAAATTTATCGTGTTTCAACTCACCATGAATCTTTGCGCTGTCGGCATCTCGGTGATCGGCCCGTTCATCGGTATCGATACACCCGTCACCGTCATGCAAATGTTGTGGGTGAATATCATCATGGATACCTTGGCCGGCTTGGCATTTGCAGGAGAGCCGCCACTCATGGAATACATGGAAGAACCACCGAAACGTCGTGACGAGCCCATCCTCAATCGGTATATGCTGAGTCAAATTTTGCTAACAGGTTTCTTTACTGTCTGCCTGTGCATAGCGTTTTTATCCTGTGATTGGTTCAAGCTGCTTTTCCGTTATCAAATCCAGCCGATTTATTGGATGACCGCCTTTTTCACGCTGTTTATTTTTTGTGGAATCTGCAATAGCTTTAACGCGCGTACCACCAGACTTAACCTGCTGTCACACCTGCACAAAAACACCGGGTTTGTGGTCATCATGACCATTGTGACCATCATTCAATTACTGCTTGTCTATTTCGGCGGCGCGCTGTTTCGTGCAGCACCTCTCATGCCGCAAGAATTACTACGCATCTTCCTGTTTTCCGCGTTAGTAATACCGTTTGATATTTTGCGAAAATGCTTGTTGCGGCTCTTCCACCGTCACGGACGACTGTGATTATAAATGCGTTGTTGTGTAAATACTACCCCGTGAGGTGAAGCACATGACAACACATTACGTGACCCGTCAAGACACCAAGAATTTGCTAAAAGGAAACCAAGCACAAGCCATACTCATACAAGCCATTCTGCTTGTATCCGAATGTACGGTTTTTGGGGTGCAAGCAGTTTTACTTTACAAGCTTTCCAATCCGGTTGCCGCACTTTTACTGGGCGGCACGTTGGATTTGTTGTTGCTTTCCCCGTTGAAAGCGGGGCGTGCCCGCTATTACCAAAACCTGATCCCCCCACAGCAAAGCGCGCAATTATCGGACCTTGTCTTTTTCTTTCAATATCGCTATGAACGCACAATCTTTTGGCGAATCCGTGTTTGGGTAACACGCATCCTGTGGAGCGCCGTTTTTTGTTTGCCGTCTGCTGTCGTATTCACCGTCTGCCGATTGGCCGAAATCCGTGGACTATCCACTGTGGCGACAATTGCATTTATACTGGCGATCATTCTGTTCGTGTTTGCGCTGATTCTCACGGAAATTCGGATGTTTCGGTATATTTCGGTTGTGTTTTGTCTGTCAGAATGCTCGGTGCGTAAAGCCTTCCAAGAAGGCGTGAAATGCAGTAAAAAGTTTTACGGGCAATGGACGTTATTCCATTTGGAATACGCCGCATCGGCACTGGTGTTTTGGTTGGCGATCCCCTATTTTTTTGCCACACCTATATTCCACGCGGCACGGGCGGCAACTTCTTTAAAGCTTTTGCGAAAAAATAGCACCGATATTGGTGAACAACACTTGAAACGACGCAGAAATCATGGTAAAATAGTGGGCGAATTTTAAATTTTGTTGGAGGCGCCATGATTACCGTATCGGATTTAGGCATCAATTTCAGCGGCCAAAACTTATTCACGCACGTTAATTTATTGTTCACGCCCGGCAACTGCTATGGCGTAATCGGCGCAAACGGAGCTGGAAAATCCACGTTCCTGCGCATTCTATCCGGTGATTTGGAACCGTCTGTAGGTGAAGTAATCATCGATAAGAAAAACCGCATGTCGGTTTTGAAGCAGGATCATTACGCATACGATGATTACACGGTGCTGGACACCGTGATTTTGGGCAATCCCCGCTTGTATGAGATCATGCAGCAAAAGGATGCTTTATATGCAAAAGAGGATTTCACCGAGGAAGACGGTGTGCTTGCTTCTGAGTTAGAAGGCGAATTTGCTGAGCTTAACGGCTGGGAAGCTGAAACCGAGGCAGGTCAGATCCTGCAAGGTCTCGGCCTTTCCACCGATATTCTGTACCAACAAATGAGCACCTTGCCGGATAAAGACAAGGTGAAAGTGCTATTGGCGCAAGCATTGTTCGGTCAGCCCGATATTATCCTGCTTGACGAGCCGACCAACCACTTGGAT
>JAZQIV010000159.1:0-5460 GCA_045541305.1 Acutalibacteraceae bacterium
CGTCGTGTGAACACGACGGGCGTTTTAAGATGACACTTATTGGCGCACCAGAATGGCTTTTATGCTGAACTTGTTGCTTGCCGTAACAGTTGCGGGAGCCTTGATGGTGATCGTGTGCTCACCATTTGACAACCCACTCACGATTGGAAGCGGCAAATGGTAATATCCCGTTAGGGTTCCGGTTGATTGCGTTTTACCGCCATCAACAGAAAACTCGATATCCCAACCCGTGCCGTCAAGGAACAGGCTGATGCCCGTCCCCACAAAAGTGTAGGTAAGGTCTGCACTCGCCGTTCCGGTGGAAATAACCGGATAGCCGTTGTCAGATGAAAGTTTCCAAGCGCTTGACACCCGAAGTGCATCGGCTTTCACATATTTTGTATTCATGGACAGATCGTTGCTTTTGGCAGCGGGCTGAGTTTTATTCTTGATCGTTGTCACGCCGCTTGCCTTGGCAGCACTGAACGCACTACTCAGGCACTCGGTAATGATTTTGCCGTATCCTTGGTTGCCGGTAGAGGTCGCATGCACGCTGTCCGAGAAAAACGTCGCCCATTTCTTGGCGGCGATCCCCTTGCTTAAAGCGTAACGATCCACCAATTCCCACCCCATGTTGATGGACGGGATACCATAATATTTGGCAACCTCTTCTTGTGCGGCAGCATGTTCATACAGCGGCTCGGTGTGCGCGGTGGTAGCAATCGTTGAGTCGGTCGTGTACAATGCCACTACATCACAAGTGGCATCGGCACGATACAGCTTACGCAAAATCGTTTCATAGTTTGCTTTCACTTGCTCGATGGTATAGCGGCTCTTCGCATATTTGTCGTTGACGCCATATTCAAGGAACACCAAATCGGCATTTTTAGCAATGACAAAATCGTCCACCGCATAAACGCCATATGCCGAGCATGCGCTGGGATAGGCAGCGTTGATCTCCGTGATGGCGGCATCCGGGAATTGTTTTTGCAACCAATCTTTCACATAAATGCGGAACGACTTGGACAAATCGTTACAACCAATGCCGTATGTGACCGAACCACCCATAAAGGCAATCGTCAGTTTCTTTTCGTTTTTGAGCTTCAGATACGAATTCGTCAAACCGTTTCCCAAACGGAAGAAGTCATATCCCACATCCTCGTCCCCTTTGGTTGTAGTGGTCGTACTTGTTTTGCTGCTCGTGCTGGCTTTTGTCGAAGAGGGGTATGTGCTCGTTGTCGCCGTTTTATGACCGCTTTCCTTGGTTGTCCCAGCGGTTTTGTCGGTTGTTTTCGTGGTGGTGTCTTCACCCTTGCCCTCGCCGGGCGTCTCGCTTCCCGCATCGGCTTGAGTCGTTGTGGTGCCGTCTTCACCTTTACCCTCGCCCTCGTCAAGTGTCCCGTTTCCTACATCGACCTGTGTCGTTGTGGTGGTCGTCGTTGAGCCATCTTTCGGATCGTCCACCACTGTTGTGCCGCACGCTGTCAGCACCAAAGAAAGCGCCATCAGTAAACAAAGAATCTTTTGAGTTGTCATACGCCATTTCCTCCCCTTTATAATTTATAATTCTTATCCAACATTATTTCTGCCACACATGCACCCAATCCACTTCCATGGGCCATTCGTAATTGCACCCCAAAAACAACACCATTTCATCGGTGTTCAAGATGGTGTGTCCACCTTCCCACGTGCGGTTTTGCAGTGACGGTTGTTGATGTTCAATGCGCGGCAACGGGCACGGGTCGTCCCGATAAAAATACTGCGGCAATTCTCCTTTGGCATACCGTGCGGAATGCATGAGCTTTCCGTCCATATACCACGCCACATACCCCTCGTCCCATAACGCGGCGTAAGTATGCCATGTATTGTCAATATAATCGCGCTTCCCTTGATACCCCAGTGCATTGACCAAATTCGTACATGCGCGTTGTTTTTCGCCATTGGGCGGGCGCCAATGATCGTGGATCGTACCGGTAAACGACATCGTCCCGTCGTTATCCAGTTCATTGACCTCCAAAATATCCAGTTCGCCCGCATGTTCCCATTCATGGCTCGCAAAATCTTCGTAGCAAATGCCCCAAAAAGCCGGCACTCCATTGTACTTGCCGGTCGGTTTATCCACACGAATACGCGCCTCGGCGTATCCAAAGCGGTACTTAAACCCGGTGGCACCTTGACAACTGTAAGTGGGAAGTCCGATCGCCGCGGGGCAAACGCGCGGCTTTAAGTACAACACCGAATTCTCCACGTGAAGATCCTCGGCTGTTAACGCATCCATATGATACGGACGATCCGTATACCACGTATAGCCCGGCTTCCCTTCGCCGCTCAAATCGATCGTATCCATCGAATCAAAGTCGTCGCAAAGCACCAGTCGCGTCATACCGGCATCGGCCGCTGCTTTCGGGATCGGTATGTTCCGATTCATACAGGTCTCCTCCTGTCATAATGGCAGCAACGCTTATTTCACCATCAACGCCGCAATGGTAAACGGGGACCCGGAATCTGCCTGGCCGCATTTGAAGCGGATCGTATGCGTGCCTTTTGCTAAATTCTTCACGATCGGCACGGCACGGATCATACAGGGCGATAAAGTTACCCATTCGCCGCCATCCACCGAATACGAAGCGCGTACAACGTCACCCCACGGCAACCCGCTGCAATTAAAATGCAGGTCGGTACCGGTAAATGTGACCGTCAATTCGCTATTGGTTTTGGTAGCCTTGATACAGCCGTTTTTGGCATCGTACGACCAATCAGGCGAAGCCGAAAGATCAATCTTTTCCGCTTTGATGTACTGCGCATCCATCAACAGCGCGTTGCTCTTGGCGGCAGGCAAGGTATATTTCGTAACCGATGGGTTGACTGCCGCCGCATTTTTCAAAAGTGCGGTTTTCATCACGTCGATGATGTATTGGGCATACAAGGCGTGGCCCTCGCTGTTCGGGTGAACATCATCGGCGAATAGGCGACACCACGCATCGGTGAGCTCACCATTGCGTCTGCCCTCGCGCAAGCCGCGCAGCGTCCGCAGCTGTCTGCCAATGTTGATGGAGGGCACGCCGTAGTGCGCCGCGACTTCATCCTGCACGGCAGCTTGCTCGTAGAATTCATCTTTTACCGTCACGTCAGCATTGGTAGTGTACAGCGCCACAATATCGCAGGTGGGATCCGCCTTTCGCAGCTGGCGCAGGATAGTTTCGTACTGTGCCGCCACCTCTTCCGACGACACGATTTGCCGTTCGATATAATCATTGATGGCACACTCCACAAACACCAGATCGGGCTTTTTGGCAGCCACTTCACTCTTCACGTAGTAGGCGGCCAGTTTGGAGCCGGCCATGCCGATGCCCATGTTCAATTCGATGATCTTAGCATCCGGGAACTGCGTCTTGAACCAGGCTGTTGTGAGCGCGCGGTAGGATTTTTCTTCCACCGGTTTGGCGCTGGCGCCCGCTGTGATCGAGCCGCCGATGTAAGCAATGGTCAATTCCTTTTCCGAAACCAGCTTCGCATAGGTGTTGTTCAACCCGTTGCGAAACTTGGCGTATTTGGTATCATCCGCCGTTTTATCCGAAATCGGCACATTCGTCTTTTGGGTAGTTGTGACCGAAGTTGAGGTTTTCTTAGAAGCGGTCGTCATGGTGGTGCTCGTCCTTTCTTCTGTGGTGGTGGTAGTGGTAGTGGTGGTGTTCGCCCCTTCTTCTTGGGCGGTAGTGGTAGTCGTAATCGTTGTCGTTGCCGTTGTGGTGCTCGATTGCTCCGCCGGCTGCTCTGCGCAGGCGGTCAAACCAATGAACAAGGCGATCGCCAACAATAAGCAAAGCGCTTTATGCTGCATAAATACCCTCCTAATATTCGAATGTACACAGATTATTAAATTCAGTTTACCACGACGAAAATCCACCGTCAACCATCCAAGAAAGCATCTAAACAAATGTGAACAAGATTATAAAAAATGCAAACTTTCCGCGCAAATCCGATTTTCTCCGTGGTAAAGCACACATAAACTGTTGATTTTTGTCGAAAAAAGGAATATGATAAAAGAAGAAACAATCAGGGTGATGAAACATGAGCAAAAATGAAGAATTCACCACCATTGCGCAAACCAAGGAAGAAAGCCTGCAAAAAGCCCTGCAGCATTGGCATGAGCAGCACGATAAACCACCAAAGCCGCTTGTGCGGCCTTGCGTTTCGTTGCTCAAGGTCTTGTGCGGATTTTGTTTGTGGGCAGGGCTTTGTTGTGCGGTTTTTTGGACAGTGGTTGCTGCCGGCACCGGCATGCATTTCCCCGCAGCAGTAACGTACACAGCCGCCGCCTTGGCGATGGTGCCGATTGTGTGCTTCAAGGCAAAATCCTTTGTTCGGCACGCCGTGCTGCTTTATCAAAAATATGCGCCGGAAAAGCTGCGGCGGGCCTGCTTGTTCACGCCCAGTTGTTCGGAATATATGCTGCTAGCCATTGAAAAATACGGCGTGGTGATCGGCACGGCAAAAGGCATTTGGCGCTTGTGTCGCTGTCATTACCCCAACGGCGGGGTGGATCTCCCTTGAACAAGGCTTTTTGTGCAATAGGTGGCGGTAGAACCTATCTGCACTAAAAATAATTCATCTTGAGGAGGATGTTACTTATGGCACAATACAAAACAATTGCAGGTCCTGTTGGACTGACGATCTCCAAAAACGATTCTTATGCGGTTGCTGTTGCACAGTATGCCGACATCATCAACAACGAAGCGCGCGAAGGTTGGAAGCTGGATTGCATCCAGGAAATCCCCGTTACCAAAAACAACGGCTGCCTGGCCGGTTTGATGGGCAACCCCACCACCACGGTTACCTTTAACATGCTGGTGTTTGTGAAAGAATAAGAACAGCTTTACAAAAGCCCCCTTGCAGCGCGCTACCGAGCTGCAAGGGGGCTCTTTTTTCGTATTTCGTAAAAAGCAAAAGCGGACACGCCGCAAAAGGTGTGTCCGCTTTTTATGCTAACAGATTATTTCAGCGCTTCTGCAACTGCAACTGCACACGCAACGGTCATACCGACCATCGGGTTGTTACCTGCGCCGATCAGACCCATCATCTCAACGTGAGCCGGAACGGAGGAGGAACCTGCGAACTGCGCATCGCCGTGCATACGGCCCATGGTATCGGTCAAGCCGTAGGAAGCGGGACCGGCCGCCACGTTATCGGGGTGCAGGGTACGACCCGTGCCGCCGCCGGAAGCAACAGAGAAGTATTTTTTGTCGTTCTCCATGGTCCATTTCTTATAGGTGCCCGCAACAGGATGCTGGAAGCGGGTCGGGTTGGTGGAGTTACCGGTGATGGACACATCCACGTTCTCGTGCCAGAGGATAGCTACACCCTCGCGAACGTCGTCTGCACCATAGCAGTTCACTTTCGCACGCGGACCGTCGCTGTAGGCTTTCTTACGAACGATCTTCAACTCGCCCGTGAAATAGTCGAACTCGGTCTGTACATAGG
>JAZQIV010000160.1:0-2779 GCA_045541305.1 Acutalibacteraceae bacterium
GGGCGGTTCATTTTGTTGATTATTCGTTTGTAAACCCGTGTTCAGCCAAGAACGTCGCCACGTCCTCCACCGTTCCGGCGTGACGTGCTTTTTCGGCAGCAAAACCGATCAAATGGTTTTTAACGGAAATATCAATGTCCGCCGCGCAGTAGCCTTGATAGTTCTCGCTGAAATAGTCAAACGCTTCCGCGATCATACCCTGGTCACCGCCACCATGTCCGCTCAGGATGCTTTCGCCTTTTGCGGCAACCGGCACCTTGCGCCAGGTACTGTCGGCAAAGCTGTAGACCGAAATCTCGGTATCCGCCATGTTGGCATGCAGTTCACCCCTCGTACCGAAAATGCGAATGTAACGGCCACCCTCGTTAAAGGCGTTCATCGTGAAGGATACCGTAGTACCGCCCGCAAACTCCATGTTTACAACCTGATGATCCACCACGTCGTTATTGGCGTGGAATACGCACAAGCCGTAATCCGTGGTGTTGAGCGCCGTCATGACCTCCTCGTTGGTGGGAACATCCGATTTGGCAATCCCTCTGGTACAAGCCGGTCGAAACCAGCTGTTATCTTCACTGCGATAATAAATGTTCAAGCAATTATACGGGCAAGTATCTTCAATCGGACAACCGCCGTCCGCACAACGAACCGGCGCGCCTTTGGGCGCATTCGCCGCCGTGAAATACGAAAGCTCGCCAAACGATTGCACGCGCTTGCACGGTTTATCCAACAACCACTGCAGAATATCAATATCGTGGCAGCTTTTTGCCAACAGCATAGGAGCCGATTCCGCTTCGTTGTGCCAGTTACCGCGCACATAGCTGTGACTTTGATGGACGTTGCCCACCGCCTCCACATGGATAACCGACATAATCTCGCCCACAGCGCCCTCTAAAATGAGATTCTTGATCTTGTTGAAAAACGGCGTGTACCGCAGCACGTGGCAAACCAAGATCTTTACGCCTTTTTCTTTGGCGGCACGCGCAATATCCGCACATTCTTTGGCGGTAGGCGCAACGGGCTTTTCCAAAATAATATCGTAGCCCAGTTCAATGGCTTTCATCGCCGGTGCGTAATGCAGATCGTCCATTGTGCAGATCAACGCAACGTCGGCAATCTTGCGGTCGGTGAGCACCTCCTCATAAGAAGAGAAACACATATCATCCGGTATATGATGGCGTTTCTGTATTTTCTCACGGCGTTCCTTGATCGGTTCCGCCACCGCCACCACCTTGAATTGTTCGGGATGATCGTTCATAACAGACGTGTAAATGTCGCCGCGCATACCCGCCCCGATCAACACAACAGAAAACGGTTTCATACGATTTCCTCCTGCCTCTTGCTATTTCGTTGTGTTTATGTTAGCATAATTCATATCGTCCGCATAGGATAAAATCGTGGTTAATTAGCATTTTTTTGACATGTTGAGGGGTATTATGAAAAACGCAACCAAAGAACTTGCCGTGGTGGAATACAGCGCGGCAGCCATCAAAGTATTGGCTTTTCACTTTGAATCGCAGCAGCTTTGCTTTCGCACCCATTGGCATGACCGCATGGAAATTTTGCGGATAAACCGCGGGAGCATTCGCATCGACTTAGGCGTCCATACCGTGTGCGCTGTAGCAGGCGATCTGGTAGTCATCCCGCCCAAAATGTCGCACAAGGGCTTCGCCTGCGAGCAAGGTGCCGCGTACGACGTACTTATGTTCGATCTGCGTTCGTTCTACAATGCCACAGATGTTTGTCGCCAAATCCTGCCCGCTCTCTTTGATGGAACGGCTCGGCTGAGCGCTATCACCCGTGACGCAAACGTCCTGAATTGTTTTGACGCAATATGCACCTGTGAAAACAAGGATTCACTTGCGGTGACCGCCGATATTTACCGTCTTTTACACCTGCTCTTTCAAAACGAATTGGTATCGTTTCAGAGCCCCGACGAAAACACCGCGATTCGAGAGAGCGTTGCGTATATCGAGCAGAACTTCGCACAAGAGTTGAACGTGGCATCCATCAGCAAGCAATTTGGGTATTCCGCGGCCTATTTTTGCCGCAAATTCAAAAACGCCACCGGTCTTACCCCGATGGCATATCTGAACATTTTTCGTCTGGAGCAGGCGTATCAACGCATAAAATCCGATTCCGCCGCTATCAGCGAGATCGCCGCGCAATGCGGTTTTTCCGATGCCAACTATTTTACCCGATGCTTCAAAAAGCACTTCGGTGCACCGCCAACGCACTACCGGCGCGCACGGTAATCAACAGATAAAAGGAGCTCACTTTTCAGTGTGCTCCTTTTTTGTTCCCTATCATCCGCCGATATAGCCTTCCCGTAATGTTACTTCAATGGCAACACCGTCTTGAAAATAGATCTCGTACCACAGCGAGTTGTCATAACCCATGACCAATTCGGGTGTGTTTTCGCGAATTTGATATACCCCGCAAGAAAGCGCCCCGTTCCGATCGTGGAGCACGCCGTCAAATTCGCCGTATTTTGTCACAATATTGGCTTCGGTATTACCGATTATAAAACGATCGTTATAAGCAAAATGCGTGGGGTGTAAATACCAAAAAACGCCGATGCACACACCTAAGGCCAGCACAACGCTTGCTATGATAAGCCACGTCTTCTTTTTCACGTCCTCACCGCCTTTTTGTGTATTATAGCATAAAAGCGGTGGAGGAACAAGGGGTAATGAGGCAACGCCTACGGCGATATGATGCATTTGCTTCGCAAATATGATGTTGCTCATTTCATTCGCAATGATGCGATGTTTGCCAAATG
>JAZQIV010000161.1:0-9273 GCA_045541305.1 Acutalibacteraceae bacterium
ACGATCGTTGTAAAAGCAAATCGAAAGAAAAAAACGGGGTGGCGCATCGCCACCCCGTTTATGCAACGTGTGTAAACTCTTACAGGTTGAATTCCTTGCGAATTTGTTTGATTAAAATGCCGGTGTTGAGGTTGAAGGCGTCGCGCGGGTAGGTGGGTTTCACAGTATCGGTATAAAACAGGTTGGTGAAATGCGCGAGGATCTCCTCATCGGTGGCATCGGCGTGCATCATCTGCTGAATGATGGCGGCGGTTTCGCGGGTGACGCGTTCGGAATTCTCCAGGTACACCGCCGCTTCATCGTGATTGACAAGGCCGTAATGCGGCAACAGGATGCTTTCGATATCCAGCGTGCGCGCTTTGGCAAAGGAATCCAACGTCATTTGAAAGCCGACGAGGTAAAACGGCAGGTAGGTGTGGTTGCCGAAATACACGCCCAGCGTTTCCGAGCCGAGCAGCAGCCGTTTTTCGTTGAGATAAAACGCGACCGAGCATTTGGTGTGACCCGGCAGGTTCACCGCCGTGAACGTCATATCCCCGCAGGTGACGGTGTCGCCATCCTCCACGATGATATCTACCTTGAGCTCGTCCACCAGATCGTCG
Organism: Acutalibacteraceae bacterium; assembly: GCA_045541305.1. Lineage (GTDB taxonomy): Bacteria > Bacillota > Clostridia > Oscillospirales > Acutalibacteraceae > RGIG3009. Next base: position 603 of record JAZQIV010000161.1, read on the forward strand.
TACTCCGCAACGCCGCAGGTGGCGGCGTATTTGCGATCGAGATCCCGCATGACGGCGCGCGCCGTGGGCTTTTGGAAGATCTTTTCCGCATAAGCGCCTGCGACTACCGTGGCGTTTGGGTACCGCCGCAGCACGTATGGGGCACCGAGCACGTGGTCATAGTGCGAGTGGGAGAGGAAAATATAATCGAGCGGGCGATCGCCGAGCGCTTCGCGAATGTTATCCGCAATGCGATAGCCGGTGAAGCCGAAGCCCGTATCGTACAAAACGGAGGTCTTACCGTCATCGAGCAAAAAGGCGCTGTCGCCGGGGAGGGCGCGCACATCGGTTACGGTTAAGGAATGCATGAGTACCACCTCAATTGGGAAAGAGAATTTTTTGCCGCTGACAGTTTACCGCATTTTCAAACGAAAATCAAGACGAAAATAAAAAACTTGCAATTGTTCGCCAAACGTAGTATACTATATGACGGTTGACGAACAATAATAAACGGCGGTTGACGAATAATAGTGAGTGAGGGATCGCGATGCATGAGATTGCGGAGCAATTGAAGGAGTATCAAAAGATTGAGGACTGTGCCCAAAGCTGGGGTGTTTCGGTGCGGCGTGTGCAGGCGTTGTGCGCGGGCGGAAAAATACCGGGCGCGATGCGGGTCGGGCGGGATTGGATGATCCCGAAGAACGCGGAAAAGCCGGTGGACGGACGCACCAAGGCGGCGCGGCAGGGGGCTTTGACGGATCGCGAGATGCCGTTGCCGCGCAAGACACCGTTTTTGTATATGACCGACTTATACCACACGCCGGGGAGTGCCGATGTGTGCGTGGAGGCGCTTGCCGACAACCACGAGGCGCAGGTGCTGTTTGCGGCGGAGGTGGCGTATTCCCGCGGGGAGATCGAAAAGGTTTACGACAGCGCGAACTATTTGCTGACGCGGCGTTCGGGGTTTTATGCCGTGTTATCCGCCGGCATGCTGCTGGCGCTGTGCGCGATCTGGCGCGGGGATCTTTCGATGTGGCGGCGTGCCAAGGTGCACATTGCGGAAGCGCCCGCCGCCGACGATACCGGCCCCGATATTATGTCGCTTTGCCTGACGGCGGTGGACAGTATGCTGTACGACGTGACGGCGTTTCCCGATTGGTTTAAGATCGGGCGCTTTGAACCGCTGCACCGCGATTCGTTGCCGGCGGCGAAGGTGTATTATGCGAAATACCTATACGCGGCGGGGTATGCCGTGGCGACCAAGCAAATGGATATGCACGGGATGCAGGGGCTGTCGTTGATGGCGATCCTGCCGTTTACCATGGAGCCGATGATTTCGCAGGCGATGGCGGATCGTTCCATCATTGCGGAGATTTATCTGCGCATGACCTGTGCCGCCATTTACCGCACGGGCGGGGACGATGCGCAGGCAGTGCGGCACATTGATCGCGCGCTGGCGCTGGCGTTGCCCGACCGTTTGTACGGGTTGATTGCGGAGTATTCCCGCGTGTTGGGATCGCTGCTGGACGATCGGCTGATGGCACTGGATCCGACGGTGTACCGCGAGGTGAAATGGCGGTACAAGCTGTACAACGAGGGATGGTCCAAGCTGAGCGGCAGCGTGCGCGGCAAGAACCTGATTACCACGTTGTCGCAAAAGGAGCGCGAGGTGGCAAAGCTTGCCGCGTTCGGCTTGCAAAACAGCGATATTGCGAGTAAGCTGCACATGTCGCTTTCGGGTGTTAAGCAAGCGATTCGCATCGTTTCGGAGAAGTCCGGCGTGAGCCGTGACGAATTTGCGGCGATTTTATAATGTGACATATCCAAAAGTCCCCCAAAAGGATATGAAAAATTGAAACGGGACCCCAAAAATATGACCGAAAAAACGGGTTTTGGGTAGTACTGCGATGAGAACGTGTCTGCTATACTGTGACTATGGAGTTATGGTATAGCAGATTTTTTTGCGGAAAGGAGATCACGGTATGCTGAACAGTATTTGGTTGCAGGTTCCGCTTTCGCAACCGCCGGCATACGCGGAGGGGGACCTGTATAAGATCATTACCGCGCACGGCCGCACGTTTCCCATTCATTACGGATATTACGAAGAGTGCGACCGCGACAATCCGGCAATCGAACCGATGCCGATCTATCCCGATTTTTTGAAAAGTCCTCAATACACGGAAGAGGGCGCACCCTTTGTGACCAAGATGCAGGATGTTTGTCAATATTATAAAGGAAAAGAGACGGGCGAAAACGATTGTGCCGAATGTGAGTTTTATCAACACGGCGATGAGCTGATCGGGATTTGTGCCCACCCCGAAAATCGACGCTTGCACCGCGAACAGGAGGAAGAAACATGAAAACGATGAAAAATACCTTTTTGAAAGCCGTCAGCGTATTGCTGTGCCTGACGCTGTTGCTGGCCTACGTGCCGGCGGGCGTTTTTTCGGCGGCCGCCGGTTCGGTGGGCGATCGTGTGACCGATCCGCATACGCTGGATCAATGGAAAAAATTCTTCGGTGTGCAAACCAACCACCCGCAAAACGTTTCCATTTCCACCGAGTTTGCAGGCGGCGTGTGGACGGATAAATCCGTGTTTACGCCGAGTAATCTGCCTACGCAGTTGACCGGGGCCTCCTATAACAACCAGGGGCTTGCGGTACCGGATACGGGGGATAATTTTGTGGTGGCGCTTTCGGCGATCGCTTCCAACAAGCAGATCAAGGGCTATTCCACCATTCCTACTGACACCGTGCTGGTGCTGGATCTGTCCAGCTCGATGCGGTATACCGACGATAACGGCGGCAGCGCCGTGGACGAATTGGTGGAAGCTACCAATAAGGCGATCACCGAATTGCTGGCGCTCAACCACAACAACCGTGTGGGTGTGGTGGTTTACGCGGGTAACGTGAACCGTTCGTTCAGCCAGGCGAATGGCATCACGCAGGTGGTGCTGCCGCTGGATTCCTACACCACGCAGACGGCGGGGCAGTACCTGGTATCGGCGGCGGTGGATCGGACGCCCGACCGCGCGATCGAGGTGAGAGCCGGCGTGAAAAACACGGCCGGTGCCGCGGTGGCCGCGAATCGGTTTGAGGTATCGACCGGTACGTTTATGCAGGACGGTATTTACGAAGCGATGAAGCTGCTGCTCAATGCCGAGCCTGTGGTGCAGGAGGGCGTGCAGGCGGGTACCACCCGTTTGCCGATCATGGTGCTGATGACCGACGGTGAGCCGACGCTTGCCAGCCACGATTACAACGGCAACGATAACCGCACCGATCTGGGTGCTTCCACGCTTTCTTCCTACGACGGGAACACGGGCGAGTTTAGTCACCGCGATACCATTGCGTTTATGACCTCGCTGACCGCGGCGTTTGCCAAAAAAGAGATTGCCGCGCATTACAAAACCGATGCGCTTTTGTACACGCTACCTTACGGACAGACCGTGCTCAACCGCCCCGAGGCGCTGAGCGTGCTGAACCCCGAAGAAGCCAGCGACGTGCAGAACACGCTGTGGACGCGGTTTTTGAACGGGCAGAGCGTGCGGGTGTTCCGTTCCGGAAACGGTTGGAACAGCACGTACCTGACCACGCAGAATTCCAACGTGGCGAGCGAGCGGCTCACGGCGGCCGATCGGTTGTACGTGGACGAGTATTTCCCGGCTGAAAACGACGAGCAGATGCTGCAGGCGTTTGAGGCGATCGTGCAGGAGATCATCATTCAATCGAAATATTATCCCACCTACGTGGAGGACGATCACGACCACGACGGCTATTTGACCTTTGTGGATAAGATCGGTAAATATATGAGCGTTGCCGAGGTTCACGGTATTGTGGTGGGTGACCGTCTGTTCTCGGGCGCGGCGTTGTCCAAAATGTTTAGCGACGGGACGCTGGGTACGATTCAGAATCCCACGGGCGCCGGCCGCGAGCTGGTGAATTCCGTGAAAACGCGTTTGGGCATTGCGGATACCGCGGTGGCGGAGGCGTTGCTGGAGGATGCGTATGAACACGGCCAGCTGAGCTACACGAATGACCGCGAATTCAGCCATTATATCGGTTGGTTCTGCGATGCCGACGGCGAATATCTGGATTTTTGGCATCGGGGCATGACCTCCGCCGAGATTCAGGATGCGGTGGCCAAAAAGAACGCGACGCACATTATCCGCTCCTATGGATTCTTGGGCGATACCACCGTTGTTCCCGGTGTTTCCAACACCGATATGATGTATATGACCGTGCGTGTGGCGACCGAAATCGCCACGGGCGACAGTGTTTTGACCTGGCAGATCCCCGCCTCGTTGATCCCCACCATCACCTATGAGGTGGAAGTGGAGGTAGACAGCGACGGCGAGATCGTGCAATTGACCGATCTGGCGTTGGCGGCCGATACCGCCGAGGCGCCCATGCTGTTGGTGTACGAAGTGGCGATGCGCGAGGATATTGAGGATTGGAACCTGGCCGACAAGATCGATGCCGACTACAAGGCGGCGAACGGCTACACGTTCTATTCCAACAAATGGAGTGCTTCCGCCAACGATACGACGGCGAACACCTACAGCCATTTTGAACCGTCGGTGGCGAACGAGCGCTATTACTACACGCAGGATAACCTGGTGATGGTTGCGACGGGCAACGACACGTATGCGCCGTACGTCGGTGCGGGTAAGCCGAGCGGGAACGGATACTATCACGTTTACCAGGTGTTTGAAAAACTTCGAAACGGTACGCTGCGTATCCACCAGCACCACGAGCCGATCTCCGCCGAAGCGCTGGAAACGGCGATTGCGGATGGCAATCAATGGTATATCCCGAAGGATACCGTGCACCGTTACTACGATTACGAGGTGGCAAACAAAGAGGGCACACCTGCCAACCCGACGGGAACCATGAACTACAGCGATCATCCGTTTGTGGTGAAGACGGGTGACACGTATTACACCTATTCGACCCAGGGCAACAACGGTCGGTTGACCATGGAGCCTGCAACGGGTATCCGCCTGACCAAATCGTTGGCGGCGGGCTATACTACCGATCAGACCTTTACGTTTGTGATCGACGGCGCGACCGGCGGCGCACAGGTGGTGACGCTGGATGCCGACGGCAACGAAAGCGGCGAGCGCGTGAATCTGCCGAGCAACGGCACCGTGCAGCTGCGCGGCGGGCAGACCGTATACGTGGTGGGTCTTGCGGCGGGTGCTTATACCGTGAGCGAGGTGCTGCCGAACAACGCCGCCTATCGCGTGCAGACCGTGAACGTGAACGGGCAGCCGATCGCCGGCACGATCGCAAACGTGACGCTGGCGGCGCAGACCATCACCGCGGTGGAGTTTGTCAACGGGCTGCAGCGGTACGGCGATCTGATCGTGAGCAAAGACGTGCTGCATCCGTTTGAGGTCGTTCCGCCTGCGCTGGCGCAAAAGGCGTTTACCATCCGTGTGGATCTGGACGGCGAGGGCGTGCAGAACAGCAATTTCGCAGTGAGCGGACTTACCGGGCTTACCTCGGTTACCACCGATGCCAACGGCGTGTTTACCGTGCAGCTGCGCGACAACGAGGCGATCGTTGTGCGGTTGCCGGAGGGCGTTACCTACACGGTGACCGAGCAATTATCCGCTGCGGATGCCGGCTTTAGCCTGGATACCGCCGCTTCCGAGCTGAGCGGTACGGTGCGCGGTGATGCGACGGCTTTCGGCCGCGTGGTGAACCGTTACACACCCAAGGTCCCGGCCGATCAATCGCTGGTGATGACGGGCGTGAAGACCGTGGTCGATGAAGCCGGTGCGTTTGATTGGAACGGTAAATCCTTTGCGTTCAAGCTGGAACAGTACGACCCGACAACCGGCGCGTACACGCAGGTGGGCAACGTGGTGACCGTGAATCAGAACAACGGTCGCTACACGTTCCCGACCATCCTGTTCAACACGTTGGGAACTTACTACTACAAGGTGTCCGAAGTGATCCCGGCGGCTGCCGAGCGTTTGGACGGTATGTCCTACGATGCTTCGACCGGCCGCGTGGTGGTGCACGTGACGGATGACGACGTGGACGGCGAAATGGAAGTAACCGTGATGGATTTCGCGACCAACACCGTTTTGACCGCCGCGAACAATGTTTTTACCTTTACAAAAGATTTCCAAAATATCCACACCACCGATGCCACGTTTGTGGAATTTACGGTGGATAAGCAGATTCACGATCCCCATAACACGGGTGTGAGCGGAGCGGGCTTCCTGTTTGGCTTGTATCCGGTTGTGAACGGCGTGACACAGACGGAGCCTGCGTACACCGTGCGCACGGTGACGGCAGACGGCAAAGCAACGTTCCACATTCCGCTGTCCCGTGTGACCGCCGATACCTATATCCTCAAAGAACTCCATCCGGATGCTGCCGATGCGATCCCCGGCATGGTGTACTCCACCGAAGAATACACCGTGTTCGTGAGAGCGGATGCGCAGGGCGGGCAGCTGGTGCCCTCGGTGCGGTTTGAGAAAAACGGGCAGGCGGTTGCGGCGACAGACGTAACGTTTGTCAACGCGATGCATCTGACACTGGATTCCGAACGCTTTGCGGTGAACAAGACGGTGGTCGGCAACCCGATCGCGACGGATACCTTCACCTTTACGCTGACCGAGACAGACAGCGCGTTCTTAGCGGCGAAGCCGAACGGCGTGCAGCAGAGCATTCAGATCACCGGCAGCGGTTCGAAAGCGTTTGACAACATCACTTACACGGCGGCGGGCACGCACTATTACGTGGTGACGGAAACCGCGGGCAATCGCGGCGGCATGGCGTATGACGATGCTGTGTACCACATTACGGTGACGGTGCTTGTCAACAATGACGCGCTGCAGGCGTCTACGCGCATTCACAAGCTGGGTGCCGGTACCGTGAACGAGATCCGTTTTGAAAACGTGTATACGTTGACGGGCGACACGTCGGTGACGATCGGCGGCACGAAAGAGCTTGTAGGCAGACCGATGCTCAACGGCGAATTCCATTTCCGTTTGGAGCAGGTCGCGGATGCCGCAGGCACGGCGATGAACAACCCTTACGTCGCTTCTGCCGAAAACGGCGTGGCGGCGAACAACGTGGCGAGCTTCCGCTTTGCTCCCATCACCTATACGCAGGTGGGCGAGTATTTCTACCGCATTACCGAATTGTCGGGCCTTGTCGGCAACGGCGTGACCTACGCGAGCAATGCGTATATTGTGAAGGTGACGGTCGCGGATAACGGCCAGGGCGGTCTTACCTCCGATTGGGAGATCGTATCCGGTGGCAATGCGCTTGCCTTTGTGAACACCTATCAGCCGACGGACGTGCAGATTTCGCTGCATGCGGCGAAGGAACTCAGCGGTAAGGAGCTGGGCGATCGGCAGTTCACGTTTGAGCTTTTGGAGACCGAGGCCGATTTTGAAACGGCTCTCACGAACGGTGAGCAGCGCGCGGTGTCCAACAACTTGAACGGTATCATCGATTTCGGCAGCTTCACCTATCAGACGGCGGGCACCCGCTATTACACGGTGAAAGAGGTTATCCCCGCCAACCGTGTACCGGGTATCCAATACGATACCACCGTGTACCACGTGACCGTGGACGTGACGGATAATCACCTGGGCGCGCTTCAGGCCGGTGTTTCCATTGATATGATCGTGCAAAACGGCACCACGACCATTATCCCCGCGAGTTCGATCGTGTTCTATAACCGTTACGTGGTGACCGGTAACGCCACCGTGGAATTGAACGGCGACAAAACGCTGGTCGGTCGGACGTTGGCGGACGATATGTTTACGTTTGAGCTGTATGAAACCAACGACACGTATGCGACCGACGGCGTGGTCCCCATCACCGTGAAGAATCAAAGCGGTGGGTATCGGTTCTATTTGGAATACGCTGCCGAGGATGTGGGCAAGACGTTCCATTACGTGGTGAAAGAGCAAAACGCCGGCAAAACGGTGAACGGCATCACCTACAGCGATGCTGAGTACCGTGTGAAGGTGGACGTGAAGGACGACGGCAATGGCGGCGTTATGACCGTTGTGACGGCGGACGGCGCGACCGTGACCGGCAGCGACAACGCAAGGCTTGTGAGCGGGCTGGATTTTGAAAACGTGTATCAGCAAAAAGACGGCACGCTGGTGTTGACGGTCGACAAGACCGTGACGGGGGACAGCACCGATCCCGCCGGATTTAAGTTCGGCTTGTATGAGGATGGCGCGAGCGACCCGATGAGCACGGTCGTCAGCGATGCGGACGGTGTGGTGGCGTTTGAGAAGATCACCTACACCGAGCCCGGCACACACCAATACGAGGTCCGCGAGATCCTGCCCACCGTGAACGGTGCGGCGGTGACCAAGCACGACGGCGTTACCTACGATACCACCGTGTATCACGTAACGGTAACGGTGGCGGATAATCAGAAGGGCGAACTGGTCGTTACCTATCAGGTGGACGACAAGGACGTGGACAATGCTTCGTACCGTTTTGCTTTCCGTAACACGTACGATGCGCCCGAACCCGTTCCGGAGCTTCCGGAAACCGGCGAGCAAACACCGATTCACCTGTGGATCGCGTTGTTGTTCGTGAGCGGCGGGGTCGCGGCGGCTTACGGGAAGAAAAAACGGATAACCGAATAACCTCACAACAGCCGCTGGCGGGGGGGGGTTCCTTCCCCCGGGTGTTTTGGGGGG
>JAZQIV010000162.1:0-12365 GCA_045541305.1 Acutalibacteraceae bacterium
TTGCTGTTGCCGGGGTCCGAACCGAGCTTATTGAATACGATCAACACGTAGCGTACCGCTTTGGCGCTTGTCAGCGACAACGCCGAGGAAAGACCTTGTGCGGTGGTCTTGAAATGACCGAGCAGGTTGCTTTCACAGATCATGGCATCCACTTCCGCCGCACGGGCCGAAGCCGTGCCCGCGGAGTTCGCTGTGAACGAGGCGGTTCCGTACACCGAGAAATCGTATACGCAGTAGCCAAGCGTGTTGACGTACAAATTCACGTCGCTTAACCGATACGTATCGCCCAGATCAAACCAGTAACCCACGCGCCGAGCGGCGGCACCGGCGGCACCGCCGTCGCCGTCGTACACATAACCGTAGCCGTATTCGTTGGCATAGGATTTGGTGGCTTTATCGTTATCTGCCAAGGTTTTCGGGAAATAGTCATTACTAAACCACGGAGACGTGGAGCTGCCATACACATACGTGTCATCCCAGATCATGCTGTCGGGATTGCCGATCATGAACGTATCGAAATCCTCTTTATACGTGGTGGACATATTTTGCAGCAGATTTTCGGGCTTGGTACCGAAGATCTCAATTTCGGTCACGCAGATGCCGCCGTTATTAAGCGACGAGGCACCGGGCAGGTGATTGGCACCGTACGAACCGGCGTTGGCGGCGTTGCTGTTGCCGGGGTCCGAACCGAGCTTATTGAATACGATCAACACGTAGCGTACCGCTTTGGAGCTTGTCAGCGACAACGCCGAGGAAAGACCTTGTGCGGTGGTCTTGAAATGACCGAGCAGGTTGCTTTCACAGATCATGGCATCCACTTCCGCCGCACGGGCCGAAGCTGTGCCGGCGGAGTTCGCTGTGAACGAGGCGGTTCCGTACACCGAGAAATCGTATACGCAGTAGCCAAGCGTGTTGACGTACAAATTCACGTCGCTTAACCGATACGTATCGCCCAGGTCAAACCAGTAACCCACGCGCCGAGCGGCGGCACCGGCGGCACCGCCGTCGCCGTCGTACACGTAACCGTAGCCGTATTCGTCGGCATAGGATTTGGTGGTTTTATCGCCATTAAACAGATTTTGCGGGAAGTAGTTGCTGCTAAACCACGGAGACGTGGAGCTGCCGTACACATACGTATCATTCCAGATCATGCTGTCGGGATTGCCGATCATGAACGTGTCAAAATCCTCTTTGTAGGCGGTGGAGATATTTTGGAGCAGGTTGGTTGCCGTGGGTGTGGTGCTCCCAATCGTGATAAGACCGGAGCCGCCTGCCAACTGATTTTTGGTGATGGCGTCCACTTTGTACGAGTTATTGAACGATACCACCACTTCCGACGTGCCGCTTTCGGCGGTGTCTTTGATGCGGAATGTGAGCTGTGCAATGACACCGTTTTGCGTGTTATCGATTTTTGTGGTATAGTCCATCCACGCGATGGTATAAGGCGAGGTATACGTGGTGTCCAGCGGCGGATTGCCGCCGAGCAAATGCGTATCGGTAACGCCTGTCAATTCCAATACCGAGGAATCGAAGGCTACCGTTATACTTAATGTGACCAAGCCGGGGTTGTCGGCAATGGCAATATCAACCGAAACGGTGTCACCGGGATTGCCGCTGACCGACGTAACGGTTAATTCACCGGCCGTTGTGGCCAACGATACCATGCTGAGTGCCGAACATAGTAAAGCCAATATTGAGAGAACGCACAATACTTTTTTCATGTGATTTTCCCCTCTTCTTAAGAAATGTTATCGGAAAGGGTAATATCCCATCCGTTTAGGTAACGCAGTAAGAGCAGACCGTCGGCGGTATCCACCGTACCGTCACCGTTGACATCCATCGCTTCCGGTTGCGGGATGGTAACATCCCAATCATTTAAATACCGCAACAAAAGCAGACCGTCGGCAGTATCGATCGTACCGTCATTGTTCACATCGCCGCGCGTAAAGGGTGGTTCTTCGCTTGAACCGTACACCTCAAATTCGGTGATGCCGGCCCATGTCATGCTTTCATCCGCTTTTACCAGCTCTGTCAGCTTGACGTAGGACGTAACGACCGGATCAAACGTGATGGTTTGTTTGTCCAAGGTGGCATCGAACGTGATGGCTTGTGTGGAGCCGTCGGAAAATTCCAAGGTGGCGCTTTTATAAAGCGTGTGGCCCGAGGATTGATCGCTGCGTAGGTATACGGCGATTTCGTTAACCGAGATGGCGTGGCCGAAGTCGATCATCATCCAATGCTCGCCGGTAGCGGAGGGGCCCCACGATTGGTAGGGCCAGGCGTTATGACTTTCGTTCTGCGTGACACCGTCAATCGTGTTGCGCGGAGCAAACATCGCGTTGGTGGCGTGCCAATCGCTGGCAGAGGCATGCGGGTAAGCGCCTTCGGCTGTGTCGGTGTCATACGGGTTAAAGGCCAAATTGCGCCGCCATGACAATTCGGCCTTGTCCACCACACGGACCTTCACGGTGTTGGTGGTGGAGGAGGAGAAGGTGGGCTCCATTGCCGCCGTCATAACAGAGGCGGATGGCACGGTGTATGTATACGTACCGGATGGCACGTACAGGATGGCTTCGCCCATCTTGTCGTTCAAGGTGATGCCGAGATAATTTTCGCCTGTCGGCAACGTGACTGTGACAGTATCTCCGGCCGTATACGCCTGGGGAACGGTTAGCGTAGCCGAGCCGTTTTGCGAAACGGTGGGGTCGGCATACGTAGTGGAACCGGAGGCGTAGACAACCTGCGGTGCCGGCTTCGGCGCAGATTTATTTTCGGTGCCGTAAACCGCTATTTCGCTTAATCCCACAAAATTGTTGGAGGCATCGGCTTTTACCAGGTTGTTGAGTTTTACATAGGTTGTCGTTTTGGGGGCGGCCAAGGTGAAGGTTTGTGCATCCGCGGTGGGATTGATGGCAATGGATTCGGTGGAACCGTCGGAGAACTCCAACACACCCGATTTCCAATAGGTATCGTGGTTGTCCCCAAAGCAGGCCCGAATTTTGAGTGCCACTTCATCCACAATGACTTCTCGCCCAAAATCAATCTGCAGCCAACTGTTACCGCTGTCCGCGGTGCTCCAGGAATGGTTCGGATACGCACCGTACCCTTTATTACCGCTCACACCGTCGATTGCATTACGCGGTTGATCGGACACCGCCGTACCGCTGCCGCCGGCAACCGCGTGCGGATACGCTGTCGTATTAGAGGTCGTATCGTACGGGTTGACCGACAGATTATGGCGTTCGGTGAGTTCTTTTTCACCGATAATCCGCGCGGTGATGGTATTAAACGTGTTTTTCGAGAACGTGGGGGTGTAGGTTTCCGCCAATGTGTGCGACGGAACGGTGAAGGTATAGGTTCCGCTGGGCACGTATACAATGGTTTCGCCCATACGGCTGTTGAGCGTGAGCCCCAGATAATGTTCGCCGTCGGGGAGGGTTACGGTAAGGGTATCGTTAGCCGTGTACGCAACGGGAATTTCCAAACGTGTTGCGGTAGCAAACGCATACGCATCGTCATACACCGTGCCAGCGGCCGTTTTGTACGTGATGCCGATCAACGGAGCCTTGTTGCCGGTAGCTCGGGCATCACGCGCCAATTCATTCAAAGTTGTATAAAAATCGCGTTTGTTTTGGCTTTCTTCAGCCCACCGCATTTGATTGCTTGTCCACAGGTTATTCTCATCATAGGACCCCATGCACGGAACGCCCAAATCGATCCAGGCTTCAAAAGCGCGAATCTCGGCTTCCGTGAGGGCCACACCGCTGTGCTTATTCCGCAGCATGGTGATGAGTTTACTCTTAGCGGAACCGGCGCTGTACGGTTCACGCATTTCGGCATCACCCATGGTGTGAACCCAGTTGAGCAGGGAAGTGGAAGCGGTACGATTGTTGAAATTGGTGCCGTTACTTCCCGTTAACACCAAGTAAGAAAGCGGGAATGCTTTGCCGACAAAGGCGCTGTTTTCATTGGCTTCCACACCAAAACGGAAGGATTGCAAGGAAAACTCAGTTCCGGCATACGCTTTGGCCGACAAACCAACGTCAATGCGTTGTCCCCAGTTCCCCAAATTGTCTGCCCGCACCGCGATGACGTTTTTGCCTTCGCGCAACAAGGCGGTGGTGCTCAATTTGAGATCACGGGTTTCGTATGCCGAGAGGGAGCCGGATGCCGTGAAGATTTGCTCGTTATTCAGATAGATAACGGGGCTTTCATCGTAATAGATATTCAAAAACAGTTGCCGACCGGCCAAAGCGGCAATTTGCTGAGCCGTTAATGTGAATTCCTTGCGCAACCAAATATAACTGCCATCGCCGTCCCAGCGGGTATTGGCGGTGCCGAGATCGCCGAACAAGCCTTGGCCGGTTGCCCAAGCACTATCGTCAAACGTATCGGTGTACCAGTTATCGGCCGGTGTTTCGTCGATCACATACCGCCATTCCGATTCGATGGGGAAGATAACGGTTTCACTCGTATCGCCGTTGGAATCGGTCGCCGCAGTGTTTGGTATTTCGTCAATCGAGGATAATCCCGAAATAGCGGCGGTTTGCTTGGAAGCCGTCACGTCGTTGTGGCATTGCACACAACTGTTATCTAAGATCGGTTGAATCTCTTCTAAGTAACTGAAACCGGCGGATTCCGTGTAAGGGTCATAATCGGCATCCTGCCAGAAATCCGGTTGCAGTTTTTGTACGCCTTTCGCCATGGCCATGGTAACGGTAGACATGGCAGGCGGGACTGTGTTTTTATCTTCGTGGCAACCCACGCAAGAGAATACTTCGCCGGGCATCAAGGTGGACCAGCTGCGCATGGATTGAATCATGCAACCGTTTTCATCCAACACTTGGAAATACACCGGTGTTTCGGATGGGACACTAAACAGAGCCGAACCGTCCTCTTCAATGGGGACGATACCGAGCACGCGTTTGATGTCCCACGCGCCGTTACCGATGGATACGGCGCCGTACGCCTGACCGGAGTTTGTGGAATCCACGCGGGTGTCGGAAACACCGACGTTACCAACGGTGTAGGCGCGATAATCCAACGCTACCACGCGCAAGTATTTTGCGGTGCCGACCGGCACGCCTTTTAACCCTTCGCCTTCATACACGTTGCCGATGTAATAGGTACCGGTGGAGGAGGTGTAATTGACCATGCTTGCCCGTTCAAACAGTGTGCGCTTGGCAACGGGAACGATCTGACTGGCGCCGATCGCGCCGGATGTGCCCACCAGTTCTACGCGATCACCGGCGGTGTTCATGATATAGATTTTAAAAGCGGCAGAGTTACCCCAGCCGGCGTTACCCCAACCGGTTTTTTCCTCTTCGTACGACGAACCGTTGGCATAACCAATGTCGGCACCCGCCACTAAAAAGGTATCCTTTGTGATCGAGTAGGGGTATTTATAGATAAAGCCCCATTGCCCGTAGCGGTCGTGATATTCGTCGTCGGCACTTTGGATGTGGGGTAATTCGTCTTGCTCTTCCTTGCCGACGAGGAACGTAATTGTTTCACTTTTCGGAGACGTGGCATTACGGCCTTTGGATGTATCTACAATGCACAGCTTACCCGCCTGATACGTATGGTGGCCGGAGGCAATCGAAATATATTGATCTGTGGTACCGGCAACCGGACGCGTGTGCAGTAAAGAGGGCGGGAAATTGGTGTTGTTGCCGTACACTTCGGTTTGGTTGGTGCCGTCCGGGAACATCTGGAAGATAGCTTGCGTGTAAATTTGGGTGCGATCATTATAATCCCAACGGGTGTATAACACGCGGCCATCGTCCGTTAGCGTCGGATATGTGGTATGCACCTGATCGTAACCGACACGCACGATGTTTTCGCCGTTCGGTCCGCAACGATACAGATTGGATACAGGCGCATAAAAGCAATCGATGACCTGCGTCATACGCGTGGAACTGAAAATAATATCGCCGTTCGGCATATATTTCGGTTCGGTATCGGCAACACCGACGCCAAAGGTCAATTGACGGTATTGGTCGGTCAGCAAATCGTATTCATACAGATGAAAATCATCGGTTTGCTTGGCCTTGCTCCACGAAAACAGAACCTTGGTTCCGTCTTCCGAAACGTCGGGATCACGCAGCACCCCGTCGCCGTCACTCAGTAAGACGGTTTCGGTGCGGGTGACTTGTCCGTTTTTGCTTTCCAGTTCTACCAACACCAGCTCCGCGCCGACACGGTACGAGATTTCCTCGGGGTTCGGTGAAGAATCAATTTCAATGGCAGAATCGGAAACAGCCTCGGAATAGGCATAGTGTGAGCCACCCAGCTGACGATGTCGCACCACCACAAAGGAGGTGTATTGCGCCATCAGTTCATCGAGCAAATCGGATTGTTCCATGGTGGCTGTAGTGGGCGCCTTCGGTGAAGCAGTCATCCATGCGGATGTGTTAGCAGAAGCCGCTTCGGTCTGCAGCGAGAAGGAGGACACACCGGACAACAAGCCGATGCATAAAGCGACGGTTAAGACGATCGACAAATGTTTTTTCACGGTAGCCAACCTCCTTAATACGTCAAGACATACGGAGAAGCAATCCGATTGCCGGATTCATCCGTAATGGTTATGGTAAGCTTGGTGCCGGTTGCGTTTTCGGACGGGATGGTAAAGCCGTCGTCAAACACAATGGCGGTGGCAGTATTAACGGCCATGTTGGACAAATTGGCTTCATACGAAGCAATGACATTGTCTGAAGCGTCGGTCAGTTCTGCTTTCACAACGGCTGTCAGGGCCGAAGAGGCAAACTGCCGCCGCACGGTAATACCGGCGATGGTCCCGCCGGGTACCAAGTCACACAGGGTAACTTGTTCACCCGCAATCACAAACACTTGCTCTACGCCGTATTCTTCGTCTTCGTGACCGATGGAAAGCACGAAATTGGCCAGATCCTCCACCTCGTCATCCGACAGATCGGGGGCGAACAGGCGAACGACCTCTTTCATATCCCGATAGCGGCCATCGTGCAGCCAAGCACCCGTGCGCCACACTTCCACGAGTGTTGGGGTATCCATGGCACGGTTTTCCCAGTTGCCGCCTGCGGTGGTACCCACGTCGTGGGTCTGCATGTCGGTATAGAGCGGTGCCGGATGGCAGGTCGCACAACCGGCGCTTTCAAACAAGGCGGCACCGCGTTGTGCGGATTCTGTCAGGGTGCCGTCGGTGTTACGGTACGGACTTTGCACGGGTTGCAGTGACATCAAATATTTATCGATATGATCCAGTTGGGCGTCATCCATGACGTTAAATTGAATGAACTTCATACCGGCGCGCACGGCCGTTTCAGCGGTGTCACGAATGCCGGTAACCATAACCGGCGGTGTGCGATGAGAATACAACAAGCTTTTGGCGCTCTTCGGGTTACCCAGGCCATCGTTCATGTTATCCCAATTTAAGCCATCCGCTAACGCGTCGGGATGGCAGCTCAAGCAGCTTTGCCACTTTTGATAGCAGAGGTTTGCGTCGCTAAACAGGATCTCGCCGGTGCGCACGGCATCGTTTGCGGGCTGCTGTGCCACGGTCAGCGGTGCACCTGCTTGTTTGGCAGTAATATCCAACACAGCGATGTCGCCGGTAAAATATTGACCGATATACGCTTTCCCATTGGCAACGGTGACGGCACGCGCCCCTTTTCCGTTCAGCGAGATGCGGGTACGGCAATCATCCAAGAAGGGAAGATAGTCGGCAATTTTATCGGTAGCGGTGACAACGCCCGTACCGGCTTTTACGGCCGCGATTTTTTGGCTCATGGCGGCAATATCGACGACCATCGCTTCATCGGTACCTGATAATGCAACGATCAGCTGCGAATCGTCTTCGCTGACAGCGATTCCCCAAGGATTGGCCGCGCCGAGCTCAACCTCGTCCAGCAGAACAGCTTGGGCGGTATCGTTGGATGTGTCAATCATCGAAAAACCGTTGGTGTTGATCCAACCGCGATCCAGCTGCGTGGTAGGATAGGTGTAACGGGCAATGATATGCGAAACGAACACCTTACTCCCATCGGACGTGGCGGCAATACTCTTGACACCACCGGCGCCGTTAATCAATGCAATGTTCCGAACCACCTTGTCGGTTGTCAGATCGACGACAGCGACATCGGCCGAGACAACGTCCTCGGTGGAGGCTTCGTTTGGCAAATGGCAAGCAACGTACAGTTTGCCGTTTGCGGCGACCATATCGATCGGCTCACGTCCCTCGATGGCAATGGTATCGGTGACAGTGCGCGAGTTGAGATCCGTGACGGATACGGTATTGTCAAAGCGGTTGGCAACATAGGCTTTGTCGCCCTGAACCGTCATGGCAGAGGGGGTATGCCCTACCGCTATGGTACCCGTTTGTTGCAAAGCACTGTCCAGAACAATCACGGTGCCGTTGGCGCCGCCAACCAAGGCGTACACAGCATCGTTCGTCGCACAAACGCCGTTGACCTGTGTGTTGGTGGTATAGGTGGCTTCTATCTTGCCTAAAGAAGACAGCTTGTACACGTGATGACCGGTTTTGTCGGCTGCGTACAGATATCCGTCCGCCGTTGCAAGATCCGTGATGGAAGTATAATTGGTCGGCGATGTCACAGATGGGGCGACAGCCGAAGTCACCACGTCGGCATAGGATGTATCGGTCCCGGTTAATCGCGTGATTAATGAACCCAAAATCGGCGTGCCGGATAGGTCGATCTTACCGGCGATTGCCATTGGGAGTAACACACCGCTAAAAAACACGACACATACACAAGCCGCTAAAATGAGAATGCTTTTCTTGGAAAAGGACTTCACAACGAGCTCCTCCTTTTTTAAATAAAGCCAATGATCTATTTATTACTATACCACATAGATTGGGGGTAAAAAAATAACATATTATAAGGAATAAATTAACAAAATTTAAGCCGCATTCACAATACTGCGAATGCGGCTTAAATTTTATCATGTTTGTTTTGGCTTGGCTTGCAACACGACAAGACCGATCACGACCAACGAGATACCGAAAACACCGCCCCATTTGAGAAATTCACCAAAGGCGAACACACCAATGAGCGTTGCCACAACCGGTTCCAGAATCGAAAGAATCGAAGCCTTGCCGGCGGGAACCTTGGAAAGGCCGTAGGTATAGAGTATGTACGGAATGATGGTGTTGGTGGCGGAAATTCCCACCGAAAGTGCGATGTTACTTGGCGTTTGCAGTAGCGTGCCGAGTGCCGGTAGATCGGAAAACGGCACAATGGCAATCGCTGCAAGTAAAAACGTATAAAACGTGATGGTCACGGTGGAATAGTGCCGAGCGGCAAGCTTGCCGAAGATGCTGTACAAGGCGTATCCCAAGCCGGATAGCAACCCATATACCAAACCGATCTGCGTTAATTTCAACTCCTCGGCGGTGCACAGCAATACACAGCCGGTCAGCGCAATCACGAGCGATACAATGTTTTGCCACGTGATTTTCTCCTTGAAGATCGGAACAGATAGCAACAAGATCCAAAACGGGGAGGTGTACATCAGCACGCAGGCAACCGACACCGAATTTTCGGCAATAGAATTCATGTAGCAGATGTTAAAAAACAAAAAACTACAGATGCCGGAGCCAAGAAACATCCACAGATCCCGCAAACGAATGTGCAACAGTTTAGGATTTTTGATGAGCATAAAAATGCCCAGACAGAAAGCGGTGATGACGGCACGCACCGCCACGGTTTGCACGGTGGTAAAGCCCGCGGCGCTCATGGTGCGCGTGTATAAGCTGATACATCCCCAAAAAACGGCAGCGAGCACGATGCTCAGCTCACCGCTGTGTTGTTTGAAACGATTCATACAAAACAACTCCGCTTGTAAGGTGATACGACTCATTGAGACCTTATTTTGAAAAGGTTGAGTTTCGCTCACTCTTCACTAAAATATTCGTCAATGCTGGAAATACGCCCCACAGAGGGAATCCTCTGTGGGGCGTGGGTTTTCTTTTACTCTTCGGTGGAATCTTCCGCCATAGCTGCGGGCTGCTCATCGTCTTCCAGCATGCTGCGCAGAGCGGCAACATACGGATCGTCGCTGGAGGCATGGGTGTTCACAACGTCCACGTTGTTGTACACCGGCATACCGGTACCGGCGGGGATGAGTTTACCGATGATGACGTTCTCCTTGAGACCGAGGAGCGGATCCACCTTGCCCTTGATAGCGGCATCGGTCAACACGCGCGTGGTCTCCTGGAAGGAGGCGGCAGACAGGAAGGAATCGGTAGCAAGCGATGCTTTGGTGATACCCAGCAGCACCGGCGAGCAGGTGGCTTCCTTCAAATGGATCTCACCGGCATCGATGCGCGCACGCACGCGTGCATTTTCCGCATCAAACTGGCTGCGATCGATCATTGCACCGGCGAGCAAATAGGTGTCGCCGGCATCATCCACCTTGACTTTGCGCATCATCTGACGCACGATGACTTCCACGTGCTTATCGTTGATGTCAACACCCTGCATACGGTAGGTGCGCTGCACTTCCTGAATCAGGTAGTTCTGCACAGCCTCAGCACCGCTGATGGCCAGGATGTCGTGCGGGTTGATGGAGCCTTCGGTCAAGCGGTCGCCCTTCTTGACCACGTCGCCATCCTGCACACGGATACGGGAACCGAACGAGATCGGATAACTGCGCTCGTCCACGTTTTCCGGATCCTGCGAGGTGACGTATACCACACGCTTTTTCTTCTCTTCGCCCAAGCGGACAACACCGTCGATCTCCGAGATGATGGCGAGGGATTTCGGTTTACGGCCTTCAAACAACTCTTCAACACGGGGCAGACCCTGCGTAATATCTTCCGCCGATGCAACACCACCGGTGTGGAACGTACGCATGGTCAGCTGGGTACCGGGTTCACCGATGGACTGAGCGGCGATGATACCGACCGCTTCGCCAACCGTAACCGGATCCACTGTTGCAAGGTTGGAGCCGTAGCACTTGGCGCAAACGCCGTGCTTGGCGTTACAGGTAAGCACCGAACGAATCTTGATGCGCTCGACACCGTAGGTGTTGACAAGCAACTTGGCATCCGCGTCGTTCATCATGTGATCGCGCGAGACCACCACTTCGCCGGTCTTGGGATCCACGAAATCTTCGGTGAGGAAACGGCCGACCAAACGCTCGGTGAGCGGTTCGATCATTTCCTTGCCGTCCTTGATATCGTAGACTTCAATGCCTTCGTGCGTGCCGCAATCGTCCTCACGGATGATGACATCCTGCGAAACGTCAACCAAACGACGGGTCAGGTAACCCGAGTCAGCCGTACGCAGAGCGGTATCCGCCAAGCCTTTACGGGCACCACGCGACGAAATGAAGTATTCCAAAATGTTCAGACCTTCACGGTAGTTGGCACGGATCGGAACCTCGATCGTACGACCGGAGGTGTTGGCAATCAAGCCACGCATACCGGCAAGCTGACGAATCTGTGCAATGGAACCACGAGCGCCGGAATCCGACATCATGTAGATCGGGTTGAACGGATCCATGTTGTTGTTCAGCGCTTTGGTGACCTTGTCGGTGGTATCGTTCCAGGTTTTGATAACCATCTGATACCGTTCCTCGTTGGACAACAAACCCTGGTTGTACAGATCGGTGATCTGATCCACGGTTTCCTCCGCTTCAGTGATGAGTTGTTTTTTCTCCGGCGGGATGGAAGCATCCACAACCGCCACCGTCAAGGCACCGCGGGTGGAATATTTGTAGCCCTGTGCTTTGACCGCGTCCAACACTTCGGAGGTGCGGGCGGGGCCGTACACCTTGATGCACTTGTCAATAATCTGAGAAAGCTGTTTTTTGCCGACCTTGTAGTTGACTTCATACAAGAACTGATCGTCGTCGGTCTTGCGTTCCACCAAGCCGAGATCCTGCGGGATGGGCTGGTTGAAGATGATGCGGCCCACGGTGGTTTCTACCAAACGGGATTGCATCACGCCATGGATCTCCATGGTGCGGCGAACGCGGATTTTCGCGTGCAGACCCACCACTTTATCGGCATACGCCATCATGGCTTCGTTCTCGTCACGGAACACCTTGCCTTCGCCCGGCTCGCCGGGTTTCTCGATGGTCAGGTAATAGGAACCGAGAACCATATCCTGCGTCGGAACCGTCACGGGACGTCCGTCGGAGGGCTTGAGCAGGTTGCCGGCAGCCAGCATCAGGAAACGGGCTTCCGCCTGCGCTTCGGCAGACAGCGGCACGTGCACGGCCATCTGGTCACCGTCGAAGTCGGCGTTAAATGCCGTACAAGCGAGCGGATGCAGCTTGATGGCGCGGCCTTCGACCAGCACCGGCTCAAACGCCTGAATGCCCAAACGGTGAAGTGTAGGCGCGCGGTTGAGCATGACCGG
>JAZQIV010000163.1:0-13367 GCA_045541305.1 Acutalibacteraceae bacterium
ATCGCCCGGATGATTATACTCACCCTCTGCATAAAGAATTTTACCCAAAGTTCCACCATCGCAAACGCGTTTCATTTCGCGGTTGAATATCATTTGAGGATAGTTTTCTGCAAGCATATAAATACTATTACTCTTTTCAAATGCTTTGAGCAGTTCTATACCCTCTGCCATAGTACCGTTACTGATACATTCACTGAAAACATGAATTCCTTTTTCAAAGCATTTTATAGCAAAAGGAGCGTGCTCATGAAAATAGTTTGCGAGCACTACCGCATCCAAACCATGCTCAATAAAAGAATCGAAATCGGAATAAATCGCCGTGTCAGTTCCTACTTTTTTGGCCGCTGCATCTAAACGCTCTTTATTAAAATCGCAGATAGCGGCAATGTCAGCACCGAGAAGCATAAAATCCTTTGCAAGATCCATTCCTCTGCCAACACCAAAAATACCTACTTTAATTTTTCCCATAAAAACCACTCCTTATATTTTTTAAATCGGTATACCATAAGGGAACCGAACCCCACAATGCCTATGCACAATCTTTTTAGCGCTTTTCGCGGTTTTGTCCTTGGTGGGCGTCAGCCCACCGGCGGGCGCAATCGCAAAAATCACTCAAAAATCTTCGTGCATAGGTGCGCAGCAGTTTTCATCGAACACTTTTTTGTTCGGATAACGAATAATTTTTTCGGCATGCTTGACGCATGGCGGGAAAATTTGAGGCAATCCGAGCGGAAAAGTTCGATGAAAACCATTGCGAGTTCGATTCCCTTATGGTATTGCAAACAACAACAGCAATCCAATAAAAGCAACTATAATTGATAGAATTTCTTTTTTCGATGGCTTGTTCTTTCCAAAAAAACAGATAAGAGTTGAAACAATCATCACTCCGCCCGTTACCATCGGGTATTGAACAGATGCATCAACATGAGCTAATGCGATAACAAGAACTAAATTTGCTATTCTATTAGTAATTCCTGAGGCCGCACCTATAACCGTTCCCGCAAATGAAAACTTTTCTCCCTTTGATTGATTTTTGGAAATAATCAACAATAAAACACCGGAAATAACCACGCTGCAAACAGATATTAAATTTGTATATCCCGTTGCGCTTGTTTTCGGAAAGTTCGATTCGGCAAAAATTTTCGAAAGCACTCCCGACATACCATTAAGGATAAATACGCATACATAGTAAATCGTGCCTTTTTTCTTTCTCCTTTTTCGACCGTCAAAACAAGTGCAAACGTTATGAATAAAAAACAGACCGCTTTTGCAACCGTAATTTTTTCGCCGTAAAACAGTATGCCCTGTAAAAACGGGAGCACCATACCGCCGAGCATCGAAAACAAGGAGTAAAGGGATAGGTTAATTCTATCAAGAGCTTTAAAAGAGCAAAAAGTGAATGCAAAGCCGTTAAGGGAAGCAAGTATTGCCATAATGAATGTGAACGGCGTAAATTCAAGTTTTAAACCGTTTACCAGCATTAAAACAACAAAGCCCGCTAACGAGCCTATCAAAGAGAATTGCAGACTGATTTTGATACTGCTACCTCTTCTTTGCCGATAGGCGTCGTTAAGCGCAAAGCAACCGCCGAACATCACGACGGACAACACGATAAGTGCATAATACACATTCTTCACCCCCCATTTTTACATCCATTATATAGTTCGTTTTCCTTATGTTCAATGGAATATTTCCATTGAAACATTAAAATAAGTTTGATTCTTTCGTTTTCGTTTGATATACTGTAAAAAACGACATAAAACAGGAGTGGATGACATGAAATCAAAAAACATCTGCAAATTTGTTCCTGCAGATATAACCAGCCAACTGATGCCAACACAGTTTATTTTGGAAACCGATTCGGAAGCTATGCGCAATGCCACGCCGAAGCCTGTTCATCGAATGGTTCTTATTACGAACCACTCGGGGAAGCTCAGCCTTACCAATCGTTCTTACCGTTGTTCTGCCGGCGACATCATAATGCTTTTTGAAAACGAAACCTATTTTTTTGAAGGCGAAGCGGGTTTTCAATATATGTACATTGATTTTAAGGGGCTGCGTTCCAACGAACTGTTTCGGCGATTCGGCATAAACGAATCCAACAGAATGTTTTCCGGCTTTGAGGGACTGATCCCTCTGTGGATGGAAAGCCTTTCAAGAGCCTCCAAAGAAAATATCGACCTTGTTTCCGAAAGTATCCTTTTATACACATTTTCAAAATTAAACTCTGAATATACAAAATCCGATGATTGTATCAACAAAATAATGGAAATCACCGAGCAAGATTTTTCCGACCCGCAATTATCGATAAGCTCTATCGCAGAACAATTAGGATACAACGCAAAGTATTTATCTCATATTTTTAAGAGAAAAAACGGTATCGGGTATACGGAGTATCTGCAAAACTTTAGAATTAAATATGCCATTTCCCTCTTTGAAAACGGTTTGGATTCCATAAAAAACGTTGCCCTGCTATCGGGATTTACCGACCCTTTATATTTTTCAACCGTCTTTAAAAACAAAACGGGCTCTTCCCCTAAAACCTATATTAAGAATCTTTTTAAAAAACAATAAAAAATGCGGAGTGGATTTGCCACCCCGCATTTTTGCCATATATTTCTTTGGTGGTATTATAACACGAGCATCCATTCTACGAACGATTCCTGTTGCCTTCATATATAAAAACTCCTTGCGTTACAAATTTGTTGCTGATATTACGAGCAATAGCAAGTAACATGGTTCACTCAGGCGTCAATTTTTCCAAATTAGGAAATGCCGTGTGGTGCTTATTATCTGTAAAGCATGGAGATGTATATTGGCTGATTTACTTTTTGCTTTGTCTGTGGTATAGTATTACAGAGGTGATACTTTGAATATTTGGATCGTTTTGCTCGTAACTTTTTTTGCAGGTATGGGCGCAGGCCTGGGCACCGGCTTTGCCGGCATGAGTGCCGCCGCTGTCATAAGCCCAATGCTGATTACTTTCCTTGAGATTGAACCCTACACCGCAGTAGGTATTGCCCTTGCCTCCGATGTGCTGGCAAGTGCGGTTTCAGCCTACACCTATGGAAAAAACAAAAACTTAGACATTAAAAACGGCGTGCTTATGATGGCCATGGTCTTGCTGTTCACAGTTGTGGGAAGCTATGTTTCCAGTGTTGTCCCTGCCCAAACCATGGGGGGCTTCAGCACGTTTATGACGCTGATTTTGGGTGTCAAGTTTATTGTAAAGCCGGTTATGACCACCAAGCAGGAAATGGAGGCCGTTAGCAGAAAAAAGAAAATTGCAGGATCGATCCTTTGCGGTATTTTTATCGGCTTCATCTGCGGCTTTGTAGGCGCCGGCGGAGGCATGATGATGCTCCTTATCCTCACATCTGTGTTGGGATATGAGTTAAAGACCGCTGTAGGCACCAGCGTATTTATTATGACCTTTACTGCGTTGACAGGTTCGGTTTCTCATTTTTCTTTTGGGGATTCTCCGGATCTTCCGGTTATGACGCTGTGTATCCTGTTCACCTTTGTTTGGGCAAGGATCGCCGCAGTATTCGCAAACAAAGCAAAGCCTGAGACCCTCAATAGGGCCGTTGGTATCGTGCTGGTCCTTTTGGGCGTTGTGATTCTCGGATTTGAATACTTGATAAAGTAAGGAACCAAAAGTGAGGGGAAATTCCCCTCGCTTTTGCTATATGTTGGTCAAGACACACTGTTTCTCGTCAAAAATTTTCTTCAAAAATCGCACGAAAACCCAGTATTTATAAGGCTTTATCACACTTTTGTGTTATTATAACACAAGCCTCGATTCTTCTCACAATCCCGGTTACTTTTCTATATGGAAATCAATTTCAGCCAAGGTAGCCGGGAGCTCGTGAGCGGTATTGACAACACCGTCATGGGTCACGGTATCAAAGCAGGAAACCACAAGCTTCCCGTTCCAAATGATCGGCTCACCGGGTTGGTCGAGTTCACCGTTAAGACCATCCGTATCCCCATTCTGAGCAAGCTTTGTAACCGTTCCGTCCGGTAATACCTTCACAATGGCGTTTGCACAGAAATCGGCAATATACAGGTTGCCGTCTTCATCCATAATCATACCGTCGGTGCTTTCAAGATTTTCTTTGTCCTGCGCCCATATTTTGTTGGATCGAACCGACAAATCCTCGTTAAATGTAATTTTATAAACGGCGCCGTCGCCGAAATTGCCGATCAGCAAATTGCCGTCGCGGTCAAATTCAATGCCGTCAACACCGTATTGGTCGTTCGGGTTTTCGGTTATAAAGGTTGTCAGAATATTGTTATCCGCTAACGTATTGGTAATATCGATATTTTCATCCTCTAACCGAAAACGATAAACACAGCTTACAAGCTTGCCCGACGGATGTTTGACCAGTTCCAACGAGCTTTGAGTAACGTAAATATACCCGTCCTTAATACGCATACCGTTCGGATGCTCCATATTCTTTGCCACGACGGTTGTTTTCACGATCCTGTCACCCTCAAGCCGTACCCGCAACACTCTCCCTTTTCGTATAAGCTCAGGCGTTCCGGGCCACCCTTGATTATCGCAGATATACAGATCGCCGTCGGGACCAAACGCAATACCCATCGGAGAAGCCAAACCCGTTTCCTCGTGAACCGGTACATCAAACCATTTTTTCACGTTCTTCTCTTTATCAATTTTCAAAATACAACCGGGCATAGACGGATCGGCATAGTTCGGGCAAGCCAGAATAAGGTTTCCCTCACCGTCAATCGCCATACCGTCGGGGGTGGATACATAAGGGGGCAATTTTGCAAAAAGAGCGGATTTTACCATAACAATTCTCCTTATATTTTTACATCACCAAAGCGTACCGAATTTTCTTTTTTCGATGTCAGTGCGTAGGTGCATATTCGTTACGTTATTATCAATCCGTTACGCGATTGCATTCCTATCAATACGAGGAGGCCCCTCGCTGTTTGAATCTGCCCCTCATTCCAACTGTTTTGGCGTCATGATGAAAACAACACCACTCATGGGTAAAACCCATTCTTCTTCCAAGAATATCTCACGCAACCCGTCAAAGATTTTGGCATTCGACGTTGTGACGTTTCGATTCATGAACGAAATCATTTCAACGCTCACTTCATCCTCGGGATACGAAAAGGAAATATGCGGACTGTATGTGGGGTCGCTGATGGATGCAAAGAAATAACTGGCTATCTTTCTGTGCGGTATGGCAAACGCTATTTTAACATCCAGCACCGTTAAGCCGTGATACCCATTCTCTGCAGGCGTAACGTATTTGGCAAAAATACCGGCTTTGTTAACCGTTAATTCCACCGGCTCCAACACTTTTCCGTTCAGATTAAAACGAACGCGCATTTGCTTGGTGTAAAAGAGCTTTTGATCCGCCTCGCACAGTCGGACAATCTGCTCCATATCCGTATCATCCATCAACAGGTTTTCGCTGAAAATATAATTTTCATTGCGTAGTGACTCATCCACTTCATCGAGATTGCGAACAAACGAAATCCAAAACTCTTGTCCGGCATCCGCGCTTAAAAAATGCTTTTGATAGGATAACGATTCCGACAGCTTAAAATACTTCTCTGTATCAATAGCAACGCTGCCAAAGGGGAACCGCCCGTCAATGGATATTTCATAATTGAATTTCAACCGAATGTTGTTGTAATACCGAGGGTTTGTCTGCAAAAACGAAGACATCACACTCGCTATTTTGGAACCGTAATATGAAGATAGCACCCCGTCGATCAATCCGATTTTTTCGGACTCTGCCAAATTACCGGTACCGTTCTTCAATAAAAACGACGCCGCTTGACGCGCATCATCCTCGGTATACGAAATCGGTTGAGACCGACAACCGTCACAGATTTTTTTCAACGTATTATCATAATGCTCAACGTTAATCAAATACCCTTGGTAAGTAAGCAGCTTTTGTATTTCGCTCGGATATTCTTCCAGCTCTTGCGGAGAAGGCAAGGTAAAATCCTCCGAAAAAACAAGCGTGATATTTTTGCCGCACTCAATCGCCTCTCGTATTTCCAAGAACATCCAATCGTCCTTGTCTTTACAACGCGTCAAGCACTCTTTGGACAACACCACAATAACATCCTTCGATTCTCGGATGGTAGCAAGAATTTTCTCGCCGAAAACCCCCGCCGAAAGTGACTCGTGGTCAAAAAACACCGAATACTTTCTGTACCGCAGGGTTTCGTATAATAGCTTCGCCAGGATATCACCGCCGTTACGGCGATAACTGATAAATATGTCATAATGGATCGGCGTGGAATTTTCAGTCATTGCTTTTCACATCCGCTTCTTCATATTTCGACGAATAAACCGCTTCGTGCTGCGTGTAAAACGCCCAAAACGGATCCCCAAAATCATAGTGCCACCATTCTGCCGGGTAATTGGTAAAACCGCATGCGCCCAGAACGTTGTAAAGCAATCGGCGATTCTGCCGCACCTGCTCATCCGTTCCGTTTTGCTCATACCATGCCGTGTGCGATTTTTCGGAAAAATCATCGAACTCCGTTCCCATGTTTAACCGTTTCCCGTTTGAATCCAAAATCGTAAGATCCACGGCCCCGCCGGTGGAATGGACATACGAAACGGCTTTGCTTTTGTCCGGAAACGAAACGAATTCGCAAACTCGTTTGGTTAATTCCTCCTCTGTCATGGCTTTGCCCGCATTGCGAAGCACTTGCTCACGATACTGATTAAACAAGCCCCGTTGCACTTCGTACGGGCGCCAAGCATCCAATATCTCAAAGGAGAATCCCGGCGGCAGCAGACTTGCGGCCTCCATCAATTTTTGCGCAACCGTTTTTCGAACGTATGCCGTTTGTACGGCAAAAGGCATGTTCGCGCGGGCATACTGCATGTTGACGTGTATAGCCCCTTGTGAATACGTATAAACATCCACAAACGCTTCGTGAACCTCTTTCAAAACAACCGTCTCGGCGGAAGGCAAGGGAAACCAATCAATCGGTGTACGGATAAAGTTTTGCATATTGACCACCAGCTCCTTCAAAGGCTCCTATAGTTTACCACAAATCGGTTTTATTTTCAACACACCCTTACGCTTTCAAATATGCAAACAAATCCGTGCCAACAAAGAAAAACGCGGAGCAATCATTCACTCCGCTGTTTTTTATACCCCATGCAGAATGTGCAGGTTGCGTATGTTGTGGTCGGCAATGGTATCGTTCAGAGCGTAAGCCTGCCGCTCCATTTCGTCCGTTTGCGCATCGGTTAGCCCCTGCACCCGCAGCTGCACAGCAACCGCGCCGCAAATTCTCTCGATCACGGCCGCCTTTTGTGCGGCTTCCCCATCGGCGTTGCCGCTGGAAATCAAGTATTCCAGGTCCCCCGCCAACGTGCACAACACCGCAAGCTTCGAAAGCCCGCGAAAGCTCCATTTATAATACGGCATATACGCGCGGTTTAACAAATAGATGCTGTGCAACGTACTTTGCACAAATTCAAACACCGCCAGCTGCGCCGCAGCCGTTTCCCCTCTTTGGATACAACGACGGTAGTTATATTGCCCCGCCTGCCCCATCAGCAGCAGATGCCCCGCCAGCTTTTTGCGCCGCACGTCCTCCGGGAAATACCGCAGCCTTTCGCGAACCGCCGTAAACCGCCCGTACGGGTCGTCAAACACCGCACCGTTGGTCGCTTCCAGCAGCCCGTATTCCGGCACGGCAAACCATTGCTCAACCGACAATACGCCCTCCGCACTCCCCGTTTTGGCCGCAAAGAAATCCGCCATGCGGATCACCCCGTGCCGATTGCCGCCCACGGGATTCACGGGGCTGCGCTCCAACCCCATGAACCGCTTCGGCAACTTGGCATACGCCCGCTCCAGCAAAAAAGCGGTGCGGCGATCCACCACGTCCTCACTCGGCAAAAACAAGCAAAAGCCCGGCTCAAAATCGTGGTCGCGGGACGTTTCATCGTCGTATCCGTAGCACTCCGAACCGCTGCCCGCAAGCCCGATCGCCACATAAGGCAACACATCGGCAAATTGTTCCTGCAGCAAGGGCTTGCCGCAGGTTTCATAGTATTGCCGCGCCAACTCAATCCCCTTCATAAATCCTCCTGCACCGCTCGGTGAGTTGTCTCGCATAGTCTTCGTATCCATAATACCCAAACACCGAGGCGCACTTTTCGCACACAAAAGCATAGTTGCCGTCGGTTCGTTCCTTGCCGATTTCCAAGCACGCTTCCGCTTGCGCGGCAAGCTGTGCAATGCGTTGCCGCGCCGCCTCCAAGCCGTGCTCCGTTTCCGCAGCGGTCGCCATGTTCAAATAGGTGATCGCCTGTTCCGGTTCTTTTTCCGCCAATGGCTCCAGCACCGAAAGCGCTTTTTGATACGCCTCCTCCGCCTGACGGAACCGCCTCAGATCCACCAGCGCCAGCCCCATGTTGTTGTAAAGCCCTGCCAACCGCTCGTCGGTTTCGGGCAGCTCCCGCTCATAGATCGCCTGTGCCAGCGAAAAGAGATTCAGCGCATCCTGCGGCTTTTCAAATGCCTTGCACACCGTGGCGCTGTTCAGATAGGTGGTGGCGGCTCCCACGTTGTCCTCAATGCCCATTTTGCCCACCTGATCCAAGGCGTTCTGGGCATACTGCAGCGCCTGCTCCTTTTCTCCTAACTTGCGGCAAAGTCCCATCAGCTCGTTTTGCATCAACAAAACGCCGTGGTCATCGCCCGTATATTCCGCCTCGGCAAGCCAGTATTGCAGCAGCCGCTTCGCAGCGGCATAATCGTTACTTTGAAGCAACGTATCCAGCTTCTCCAGCACTCGACCTTTTGGAATCATGCGCCACACCCTCCGTTCATTTTGATTAGTATACCACATTTCCCACAGAAAGAAAAGCACAGACTTGCGTTTACCGCTCAATATATGGTATACTTTTGTTAACAAAGCCAAAAACGTGAGGTGTTAACCGTGAACAAAAAATACGTGCTGCAAAAAGACGATTGCCGCGTCTTCTGCATCCTCGATGGCGAAAAACCGCTGCAGGAAGAATTAGAGCGCGTTTTCGGCATCGAAAAAGGCTATGGCCTCACCGCCGAGCTGGAGCACAATACCGTGGTTGTCAAAAACTATTTCCGCGCCGATACGCTGGCCTCCTTCCCTGTGCTCGCGGTCGAGGATACCGATCAAGCGCCCGTCTATCAGCTGCTCCCCCTTTAAGAACACACTCGCAACGGTAAAAAGCCCTCCTTGTGCATGCAAGGAGGGCTTTTTGTTGTCTCCAAAGTCAGAAGCTGCTCCGTGTCAACGTCATTCGCTCATAGGGTAGCAAATTCATTTGGAGGAAAATTAAAATGGCAAATGTTTCAATCTCTTGTATAGGTATGGTAAGGGGAAATACCGGAACATTGGCGGAAAACTTGTTTTGATCTCTGCAATAGGTGCGGTAAACCAACGTTCTGTATCGGTGTTATTATACCACGTAACCCAAAACGTGTCAAGCAAGCAGTGAATTGACGAAATAGGTTTACAAAAATAGCGATGTTTGGTATACTTTGTAGGAATAAGAACAATGCGATCGGAGGCCACGTCATGCAACTCGATATCACGTTTCGCAAGGACCGCCTGCGTCTGCCGATCTGCACAAGTACCGTTATACAAGGCCTGTTGTATCACGCACTCAAAGAGGACGAACGGTATTCCACCCACCTGCACGAAATCGGCAACCAATGCGGCAAGCGCACGTTCAAGCTGTTCACCTTCAGCGAACTGCGTGGCCGGTATGAGGTGGACAGTCATCACATTGTGTTTTTGGAAGAAGCGCGGCTCTCGGTACGGTCGGTCGATGCCGATTGCATCCGGCTGTTGTTTGACCATTTCCGCACGCACCCCACCGTCGCGCTGGGCAGCGAAGCGGTCGCGGTAGCGGATGTCCGTTTGCAAGACGATCCTATCCTTGCGGAAGAGATCACGGTACGCACCATCTCCCCCCTCACCGTATACGTCACCGAAAGCGACGGCCACACGGTGTATTTTTCGCCCGACGATGCAGCCTTTTATCACGCCGTTGTGCGCAACGCCCGCCGCAAATGGATCAGTTATTTTGGCAATGACCACGCGTTTTCACTCACCGTGGAACCGGCAGCGGGCGCACGCTTCAAAAAATGCGCCACCCGGTTCAAAACAACCTTTATCACCGCGTGGCACGGCACATTTGTGCTGAAAGCCCCCGCAAAGGTTTTGGACTTTTTGTACCAAACCGGCCTCGGCAGCAAAAACTCTCAGGGCTTTGGTATGTTTGATATCATCCGCCCCAAAACGAGCAACGAAAAAGGAGGGACGTAACACATGGCAAACGCCGGCTTCAAAAGCAACCTGCTGCACTACACCCTGATCGCGCAAACACCGCTGATTCATTTCCAGCCCGATCAAGCGGGTGCAACGTTGCGCGCAACCGAAGTCAAGCCGAAATTGGATAAATTTTTGTGGCGTGCCGCCCAAAAGGACGGGCTCGACCCGCGACAGCTGGGCTGGTGCCCCCCCAGCTCCGATACCCTGTGTTACAAAGTGCGGTTGCGTGTGTGCAGCGCGGAGAAAGACCCCTCCTTGAAGATTGCGAATTTCAAGTTCTATTTTGGCAACATCGGAAACGGTGTCAAAAAGGATTTTGTGTTTCACGACGTCGCCATGACCGTCGTGTGCGCCAATGACACCTTGCGCGCCTGGATCGATAAACACGTGAAAGCCTTTTTTGCAGTCACCAACTTCGGCGCACGCCAATCCAAGGGCTTCGGCGGCTTTTTGGTGCAAGGCACCACCGAGGCGGAAATCGACCGCGCTCTTTCGGATATCGGCACCCTCAATTTCGGGTTTGCGATCTCCCCCTCAGAGCGCCTCTTCGGCACGTTTGTCAAAGCGCAAGCCGTGTATGCCGTCATGAAAAGCGGTATCAACGCCGCGCACTTCACACCGTTCAACCAAGAACATCGCTTCGCTCCCACCGAAGGGCAATATCTCAACCAAAAGGGTTATATCAAAAGTTTTGCACAGCGGGCATTTTTGGGCGATTCGATCGGCAGCGACAAAGCGTTTATCAAAGCGCGGGTGCTGCGCCCCATTCGCACCGTTGAACCCGCCGAGCAAAACGACCCGCTGCTCGGCCCCCGCTCGAAGGAAAATTTCGAAAGCTATTCCTCATACGTTTTCATCCGCGCCCTTCTCGGGCTTGCCGATCGCTTCGAATTCAACGACGATATTCATTGTCGGCTCAAAGAAATCAAAACCGATCGCGCCAACCGTCCGCTTGCGGTCTATATCAAAGAACCCGTTTTCATTCTGCATTACGCGGGCATCACCGTCGAAAACGGCAAATGCCTCGTGGACCCTGCCGAAATCCAAAAAGACGGCGGTATCAAGCGATTCAAAAGTCCCATCACCATCAAAATGCTGCCAAACCGTGTGTTGTTTTTGATGGATAACAGCTGCGAGCAAATGTTGGGCCAAACGTTTCTGCTTTTGAATCGGCGTGAAAGAACAGAGCTGACACACCAGATCGCCTCCAACAACTACCAAGCTGCCGCTGCCACCTTGCAAAACGCAGCCTATATTCAAACCCCGCAAACGTTTGATCGGCACGATTTCATCACGCGGTTCGTCGAGTATTTCAACGAAGTCAAGCACAAGCTTGCCGACTGCCATGTCAAAGGCTTCGAGCAAACAGCACTTGTATATTACAGCGAGGAGGGTGCACATGTCGGGCAATAAAAACACATACGTGGGCATCACCGTCGGCCCGATTCAGGATACGCTCCGTCTCGCCTCCTCCCCTGCCGCGTTGTGGGCGGCAAGCTACCTGTTTTCTTCGCTCACACGCGTCATCTGTGAAATCCTCACCGAAGAATACGGTGTTGCGGAGCACGAGATCGTGTCCCCGTATTACCGCAAAAACGATGCCTTGCTCAACCGTCAAAACGGTGTCGGCCTGTTCCACGATCGCATCCTGTTCCGCGCCGATCGTTTTGAGTATGCCGCCATGGAGGATATCCGCGCAAAAGCCATTGCCAAAATCGCGGCGCAATTCGGTCTGGAACATGAGATCGCGTACCTGCAGCAATACCTCTGCATCGCCTACGCACGTTTTCAGGCGGAAAACCCCATTTCGGGAAGCGCGCAGCTGCTGGATTGCCTGGAGCTGGCAAAACCGTTCGTTTTCTGCCAAGAACACAATCCGCTGATCGGCTTGTTCACCAATTCCAATGCCGAAAGCACGGGAAAAGCCGGTCGAAACCGGGCGGTCAAAGCGTTAACCACCGGCTTTTCCGATTTCCAGCTTCGTAAATATGCCACGCAGCCCGACAGCCCGTTCAAAAGCCTGGAGGACATTGCACGCACGGGCACGGATTACAAACGATATCGATATTATGCGGTGGTTCGCGCCGATGGCGACAGCATGCACAAGATCACCGCCGCCCTGCCGGACGACAGCAGCATCAATGCCTTTTCCAAAACCTGTCTTGGATACTGTGCCGCCGTGGCAGATGCAGTGAACCGTTACGACGGTGTCACCGTGTATGCGGGCGGCGACGACCTGCTCGCCATTTTGCCCTGCGAAAGCAAAACGGGAAGCAGCGTGTTTGAATTCCTTGCCGAGGTCAACACGATCTTCGAGCAGCATCTCAAAAACACCGGTCTTTCCCCCGCAACGCTGTCGTTCGGTGTGTCCATCGCGTATTATAAAACTCCGCTGTACGAAGCGTTAGCGGATTCCTCCGCCTTGTTGTTCGGCACCGCAAAATCCATCAAAAACTGCACCGCCATACGCCTGCGAAAAAACACGGGACAAGCCGAAGGCCTGGTCATCAGCAACGATCATCTGGCAGAATACATCGGGTATCTGCATCAGGCTTTGGGAAAAGATGCCAACGCCTTGCTGGCGGTACTGCACAGAATTGCCTTGTTCCAAACGTCCTTCGAGCATGCCAACGATCAAACCACCATCCAAAATCTGTTTATCAACCTGTTTGAAACCTCCTCACGCAAGCAAAATGCGTTCGCACGCCACACCCTCCCTGCCATGTTATGGTCGCTCAAGACGCAAACCGAAGCATCGGGCATCTACCCCCTCACGGAACAAGGAATCCTGAAAGCCAATACGGTGCAGGCCCTGCTCTTTATTCTGCGAATCTTCCATTTCTTTGTGGAGAAAGACGGTGATTACGTATGAGCCGATATTTGCTTCGCTTAACGCCGCAAGAACCGTATTTTTTCGGCAATGAAAACACGTTTGCGTTTCCCGATGAACAAAAACCAACCGACCAAAAGCAATATTACATATCCGGCGAAGCCACCCCCGCGCAGACCACCTTGTTCGGTGCCTT
>JAZQIV010000164.1:0-3153 GCA_045541305.1 Acutalibacteraceae bacterium
AGGTGGTCACGATACCACCCGCATGGTGCTGGAAACCATGCAACCGTATTTGACTCCTGCGTGCACCGTGCTGGACGTGGGCTGCGGCAGCGGTATTTTGTCGATCGCCTCGCTGTTGCTCGGCGCGCACAGCGCCACCGGCGTGGATATCGATGCTTTAGCGGTCAAAACCGCCTTGGAAAACGGCAAACTCAACGGCATGACCCCGCCGCGCTATACGATTTTAGAAGGCGACCTCGTGGATCGCATCAGCGGCGAATATGACGTCGTGCTGGCCAATATTGTGGCTGATGCCATCAAAATGCTATCCCCATCCATTCCGCAGTTCTTGAAACCGGGCGGTGTGTACATTGTGTCCGGCATCATCGCCGAACGCGGCGATGAAGTGCAAGCTTGCCTGCAGCAATGCGGCTTCACCATCGCCGAACGCCGCGAACACGGCGGTTGGGTATGCATGGCGTGCAGAAAGGATTGATTTCCCGTGTCGCGTTTTTTTGTTTCACCGTTCGATGGTGATACCACCACCATCACAGGTCAGGACGCCCATCACATTGCCCGTGTTTTGCGCATGCAGGTGGGGGAAACGGTGACGTTGTGCGATGCGCGCGGCACCGACTATCAAGGCACCATCGCCGCCATTTCCGATGGTGAGGTGCGGGTATCGGTCACCGATCGTGTTCCGTCCGCATCTGAACCTCACACGGCCGTTACGCTGTATCAGGGGCTGCCGAAAAGCGAAAAAATGGAATGGATCATCCAAAAATGCGTGGAGATCGGCATCACGCGTGTTGTACCGGTTGCTATGTCGCGCTGTGTGGTGAAATTGGATGGCAAGGATGCCGCCAAAAAGCAAGCGCGCTGGCAAAAAATCGCCGCCGGCGCTGCCGAGCAAAGCGGCCGTGGTATCATCCCCGAGGTTGCCATGCCCATCACGTTTGACCAAATGCTGAGCGAAATCGGCGATCAATTCACCGTCACGTTTTATGAAGGCGGCGGTGTGCCGCTGGATACCCTGATCCACCCCGATACCCGCGCTGTGTCCATGGTTATCGGCCCCGAGGGCGGGTTTTCCTTGTCCGAAATCGAAAAGCTTAAAGAAAACGGTGCTGCGATCGCCACTCTCGGCAAACGCATCCTGCGTTGCGAAACCGCGCCGCTGGTGGCACTTTCGGTCATCATGCAGCTTTCCGGAAATATGGATTAAAACATTGCAAAACGCAAAAAATATGATACAATAGAGAAAAGAAAGGATGATTTACATGCAAGTAACGAAAGATACCATCATCGGCGATATCTTGGATATGGATCGCACCACCGCGCCCTACTTTTTGGAAATGGGCATGCATTGCCTCGGTTGTCCTTCCGCCCGCGGCGAAACGCTCGCGCAGGCCTGCGCCGTTCACGGTGTGGATGCCGATGAGTTGGTTGCCAAAATCAACGCACATCTCGCAAAATAAAAACCGCAAAAAGGCAGTTCGTGTGAACTGCCTTTTTTACAAGGAGTTTGTATGTTAAATCCCCGTTTACAACAAGTCGGGCAGTTGGTGCGCAAAGGCAGCCGCCTGGCCGATATCGGCACGGATCACGCCTTGCTGCCGGTCGCGTTGGTTCAAAACGGCACGTGCGTGTCGGCCATCGCCTCAGATATCCGCAAAGGCCCCGTTGCCGCCGCCACTCGCACCGTCACCGAAGCCGCTTTGACCGATCGGGTGAGTATCCGTCTGGGTGACGGCCTTTCCACCGTTTCGGCCGGCGAGGTGGACGATATCGTCATCGCCGGCATGGGCGGCGAAACCATTGCGGCCATTTTACAAGCTGCCGCGTGGACCAAACACGAACGTTACCGTTTCATCCTGCAGCCCATGACGCGCGCCGAAAAACTGCGTCGTTATCTGTGGGAAAACGGCTTCGATATCCTAACGGAAACCTCCGTGTGCGACGGTCGTCGGTGCTACACCGTGTTGTCGGTGGCCTTCTGTGGCGTCACAAAAGCCCCGGAAGAAGCGCTTTGCCTGGTTGGCAGGTTAGACCCTGCCGCCGATGTCGCGTACCTGAAAACCGTCAAAAATCGCCTGCAAAAGCAATCGCAGGGCGATGCTTCGGCTCTTGAATTATTACAACGCGTGCAAGCGTATGAAAACGGCACGTGGAAACCGTGGGAGGAAAACGTATGATCGTACAAGATGTTTACCGTATCCTGGAACAACACGCCCCGTTCGCAACAGCGGAGGAATGGGATAACAGCGGCTTGCTGGTGGGGGATGCCGCGGCACCCGTCACCAAAATCGTGGTCGCGTTGGATGCCACCGATGCGGTGATCGATTGCGCTATTCGCGAACAAGCCGAGCTGATCGTCACACACCACCCCGTGATTTTCGATCCGCTCACCGCCGTCATGCACGGCACTCCCGTGTACCGTTTGGTGCAGGCGGGTATCACCGTCATTTCGGCGCACACCAATGCCGATAAAGCCGCAGGCGGTGTCAACGACGCTCTGTGCGAAGCGCTCGGCCTTTCTCACACCGAAATCACACCCGACGGCTTGTGCCGCATCGGTACCCTGCCCGCCAATATGTCCGCTTCGGTGTTTGCCGATTACGTGGCACAATGCCTGAGCACCTCCGTTCGCGTAAGCGAGGGGACCGATACCATTCGCACGGTCGCCGTTTGCGGCGGAGCCGGTGCCGATCTGGTGATCCCGCTTTTAAGCGAGGTTGATGCCGCGGTCACAGGTGAGGTCAAGCACCACGAATGGCTGTCGGTTCCCGCTGCCAAAACGTTGGTGGATGGCGGCCACTATGCCACCGAAATTCGTGTGGTGGACCGCCTGGCCGCGTGGATTCAAGCCGCTAACATCGGTGCTGTGGTGATTCCGTATCACGGCAACGCCCCGTATCACGCCATCAAGGAGTAATGAACCATGGCAATCGACGGTGCTTATCTTTTTTGCCTGCGCGCGGAGCTGGAAGACCGATTGATCGGTTCCCGCGTGGATAAAATACACCAACCCTCCAAAGAAGAGTTGGTGTTTTCGCTGCGCAGTCAAACGGGCCACGTGAAATTGTATATTTCGGCGCGCGTCAATTCTCCGCGCGTGCAGTTCACCGATATTCCGCTGGAAAACCCGCCGTCTCCGCCCATGTTCTGCATGCT
>JAZQIV010000165.1:0-9697 GCA_045541305.1 Acutalibacteraceae bacterium
CCCGCTTTCGCCGTTTTGTTGTTCGTGGCGGTTCTCCTCATCCGCACGTTGCGGTTCACACCCAAGCCGCCCGTCGAACAATTGTCGGGCGAAGAACCGTTTGATAAAGACGCCGCCGTTTCCAATCTGCAGCAGCTCATCCGTTGCAAAACGGTATCGTACACCGATCCGTCGCTGGAAGACAATGCGGAATTTGAAAAACTGATTGCGCTGCTCCCCACACTGTATCCGCGCGTGTTCGAAACCTGCTCGTTCACACAACTACCCGACCGCGCCCTCTTATTCTGCTGGAAAGGCAAAACGGCGGGTGATCCCGCCGTGCTGATGGCACATTACGACGTGGTCCCCGTAGAGGAAGAGGGGTGGAGCAAGCCCGCTTTCGAAGGTATTCTGGAAGACGGCGTGCTGTGGGGACGCGGTGCTTTGGATACCAAAGTCACCCTCAACGGTATTTTGTTTGCCGCCGATCACTTGATTCACGAAGGCTTTGTGCCGGAACACGATATTTACTTTGCGTTTTCCGGTGGCGAGGAAGTCAACGGCAACGGTGCCGTGCGCATCGTGGATTGGTTTGAGCAAAACAGCATCACGCCGTCCATGGTTGTGGATGAAGGCGGCGGCGTGGTAGAAAACGTCTTTCCCGGTGTCAAAACGCCCTGCGGCATGATCGGCATTGCGGAAAAAGGCCTGCTCAATGCACGGTACCGCGTGCAATCAAGCGGCGGGCACGCTTCGGCTCCCAAGCCGAACGGCCCCATTGATCGTTTGGCAGCCGCGTGCTGTCGGGTGCTCCGGCACCCCTTCCCCTATCACATCACCCCACCGGTTGCCGCCATGTTCGATACGCTCGGTCGCCATTCCTTGTTTGTGTATCGTTTGATCTTCGCCAACCTGTGGTTGTTTGCACCCGTGCTGGACAGCATCTGCAAAGCCTCGGGCGGTGACCTCAACGCGCTCATGCGCACCACCGTGGCTTTCACACAAATGCACGGCTCCAAAGCCCCCAACGTGATCCCCCCGAACGCCGAGCTTGTATCCAACATGCGCTTAAATCCGTATGACACCATGGGAACGGCGCTGGACTATCTGCGCCGCACGGTAAACGATGAATCGGTAGAGATCACCGCTTTGGAGGGCATGAACCCCAGCCGCATCTCGCAGGTCAACTGCCCTGCATGGGATAAGGTCGCCCGCGCTGTCGCCACCACCTGGAACGGCTGCCTGGTCTCGCCGTATTTGATGGTGCAATGCTCCGACAGCCGCCACTACGGCCGCATTTCGGACAAAGTGTACCGTTTTTCCGCCATGGATCTCACCGCGGAGGAGCGCGCCACCATTCACGGCCACAATGAGCGCATCCGCGTGGATTGCTTGCACCGTTCGGTAGAATTCTTCATCCGCTTGATGCGTCAATGCTAATAAAGAAAGGCAAGGAAGCGTTGCTTCCTTGCCTTTCTTGTTTGCTGTTACCACAAATCCGCATACAAGCGGGTAACCTCTTCTGCTGTGGGCACCCGCGGGTTGGTAGCGGTGCAGGCATCCTCCAATGCGGCGCGCACCATCGACGGAATCTGCTCGAAATACTCTTCTTTGGTACACGTGCCTGTTTCCGAAATTGAAAGCGGCATGTCCATTTCCTTCATCATAAATTGTGTCCAGTTGGAAAGCGCACGCACCGTGGTCACAATGTTGAAATTCTGAAGTCCCAGTGTACGGGCAACTGTCGCATATTTCTGCACGTGCTTCGGGTAATCCACTTTTAAACGACTGTATTTGTTGATGTCGCTATTATATTCAATGATATGCGGCAGCAGCATTGCGTTGGCGCGGCCGTGCGGAATGTGAAAATGCGACCCCAATTGATGCGCCATGCCGTGGTTCAATCCAAGCGACGCTGTGTTGAACGATAGACCTGCCAAGCAGGAGGCCACGTGCATTTTCTGCCGCGCGTGCGTGTCGTTATTGTCCAAGTACGAGCGCAGCAAAAATGAACCGACGATCTCAATCGCCTTTTCCGCCAACGCCGCCGAAAACTCGGTGTTATTGGTGCTCACATACGCTTCCAACGCATGCGTGAACACGTCCATACCGGTATCTGCCGTCACGGCAGACGGCACAGATTTTACCAATTCCGCATCCAAAATCGCTTCGTCCGGCAGCATGGTATCACTAACCAGCGGGATCTTCCGTTGATTGGCAGGATCCGACACCACCGAAAACGACGTCACTTCCGTGCCGGTACCGCTTGTGGTCGGAATGGCAATCAACGCCGGGCGCGCATAGGCGGCATCCATCTGCAAGGCCACTTCGCGAATGGCTTTGGCGGAATCGATTGCCGAGCCACCGCCGACCGCGATCAACACATCGGGCCGTTGCGAAAGGACTACCTGCGCACCTGCACCGATCTTCTCCAGCGGAGGATCCGGTACCACGTCGTCAAACACCTGCCACACTACGCCGTTTTGCTGCAAACGCACCGTCAACAGATGAATCAGCCCACTGCTCACCACAAACTTATCCGCGATCAGCAACGCATTGCGGTATGGGATCTGTGTCAAACGATCCAGCGACTGCTCACCGAAATAAATGTGCGTTTTAATATCAAAATGTTTCACACGCATCGCCTCTTTTTACCATGATAGCACATTGTGAATAAATTATCAATCTTTTTTCGCCCGAAGCCCCGTCGTTTCGTTGACTTTTGATACCCGCTGTGCTACACTACCCTTGTTAAATCTTCCGTTATGGAAAGGATGCTGCGGTATGAAAATCTTAATGATCGGCGCCCATCAGGACGATAACGAATTCCGCGTTGGCGGCTTGGCGCACAAGTATGTGCAAATGGGGTATGAAGTACGTTTTTTAAGCCTGTGCAACGGCTGTGGCGGTCATCACATCATGACGCCCGCCGAAACCACCGCGCGCCGTGCCAAGGAATCGGCCGCCGTGGCAGAGCTGCTCGGCATTCGGTATGACGTGTGGGAGGATATGAACGACTGCACGCTGATGCCCACTTTAGAAAACCGCCGCCGTTTGATTCGCTATATCCGCGAATTCTCCCCGGATCTGGTCATTTCGCACCGCGCCAACGACTATCACGCCGACCATCGTGCCGCCGGTGTGCTCATTCAGGATGCGTCGTATATGCTCATCGTACCGCACGAATGTCCCGACGTTCCGGCCATGAAAAAGACACCGGTTATTCTGTATTATGAAGACCGTTTCACCGATCCCGATTTCCGCCCCGACATCGTGCTGGATATGGACGATGAGATCGATATCAAATTACAGATCGCGCACCTTAACGTATCACAGGTGTACGAATGGTTGCCCTATACCGAAGAAGGTGTTGTCGTGCCGGAGGGTGAAGCCGAGCGCTTTGAATGGCTCAAAGGCATGGAAATCACCGCCGACACCACCGACGAGGAGGTCATGGCAGCGCCGCGCGGTTATGCCGTTCGTTTTGCCAAAACAGCCGCCCGTTTCCGCAAGGAACTCATCGCCCGCTACGGCGAAGAACGCGGCTCCAAAATCCGTTATGCCGAAGCGTTCCAGCTCTGCCCCTATGGCGGTGCCCTCACTGAAGAACTCAACCAAAAGCTCTTCGGCTTCTGATCATATTATCAGCAAAGCCGATCATTCCGCAGAATGATCGGCTTTCTTACGTGAGGTTATGTATTATGAAAGAAGTGAACCGTCAGTGGGATTATAAATGGGTCATTGCCGCTTTGTGCTTTGTCATGATCTTTGTCGGGCTCGGCTTTTTCAGCTCCACGCGCAGCTTATTCATCACCCCTATCACAGAGTCGCTCGGTATCACACGCGGTGCGTTTTCGCTAACCGACACTTTCCGTTTTCTGTCGACCTCGGTCACCAACTTGTTTTTCGGTGTATTGGTCGCTAAATTCGGCGCTAAAAAACTCATCGCAACGGGTTTTCTGGGTTTGTGCGCATCGGCATTGTGCTTTTCGTTTGCATCGAATGTGCTTTTTTGCTATCTCGGCGGCATCTTAATGGGTGTCGGATTTTCGTTTGGCTCCACCACCGTTGTCAGCTACGTCATCAACCGTTGGTTTCGCGAAAAAAAAGGCACCGTCATGGGTGCCGTGTTGGCGGCAAACGGATTGGGCGGTGCCGTGGCCAGTCAAATCCTCTCCCCCATCATCAACGCCCATGCAGACGGCTTCCGCGATGCATATCGATTACTGGCTCTGATATTTTTAGCTGTCGGTATCATCCTGTTGATCTTTCTCAAGGATAAACCGCAAGAATCCAATGTCAGGCACACCACCAAAAAGCGCCGTGGACGCGATTGGGTAGGGATTTCGTTTTCACAAGCGATTCATTCCTGGTATTTTTA
Source organism: Acutalibacteraceae bacterium (assembly GCA_045541305.1). GTDB lineage: Bacteria > Bacillota > Clostridia > Oscillospirales > Acutalibacteraceae > RGIG3009. Next base: position 4,361 of record JAZQIV010000165.1, read on the forward strand.
CGGCATCGCCCTTTGCATTTTCTTGAGTGGTGTCATTTTGCAAGGCATGTTCGGCACCATTGCGGCACACATGAAAGACGTGGGATTCTCGGCAGAGTTTATTACCACTATTATGAGTATTCACTCACTATCCATGACGGTGTTCAAATTATTGACAGGCGTGTTGTACGATCGGTTCGGTTTGCGCACCACCGCCACCACCTGCTCGGTCACCGCTGTGATCACGGGTATCATGTTCGCTTTGTTATCTCCCACACCGGTCGGGATGGTCATGGCGGTTCTCTTCGGTATTTTTTCTGCACTCGCCATGCCGCTGGAAACCATCGTCGTACCGCTGTACGTGTCTGATCTTTTCGGTCAAAAATCCTTTGACCACATTTTAGGCATCATGGTTTCGGTCAACACAGCCGGGTACGCTCTGGCATCCCCGGTTTTGAACGTATCGTATGACCTGTACGGCTCGTACGCACCGGCGCTGCTTACGTCTTGCACGTTGATGGCCGGTGTGGTCATCCTACTGCAATTTGTCATTCATTCCGCACATATCAAGCAAACCGAAATCGAAAACGCAAAATCTTAAAGGAACGGACCGTTCAGCTTTTGCTGAACGGTCCGTTTTCCATTGCATGATATATGTCTGCACATTCCTCGTATGAGCAGGAACGCAATCGCCTTTTTTTCGGCATCCCCCACACGTCAAAAAAGCGCGGTCCGATCCATTCGTGATACCCACAGGGTTCAATACACCCTTGCAAAATACTGAGCGCCGCCGTGCGCGGTGACATAAAGAGCACTTTCATGGGGTACTTGATGATCGCAAAAATCCATTTAGGATAATGCGCGGTGATGTTGGTCAGCGTAATGCCCGGATGACACACCGAAAGCGTTGCCTGCGTTTCATTGCGAAACAACTCAAAAAGCGCAAACATCAGCCGTCGTTTGGCGTTGCCGTAAACAAGCGACGAAGCACGCCGCGTGGCAAAATCCACATCGTTAGGGTCGGTTTGGGAATACCGATGCGCAATGCTTCCCACCGCGATCACCCGCCCGCCACATTCGCGCAGCTGCGGCAACACCGCTTTGGTGATCGCATACGGCGCCAGTGCGTTGATCTGGAACACGTTGTCACACCCTATCGCGGTGGTATACCGCGGAATACTGTAAGCACCCGCATTGTGGATCAGAATATCCACCGGCAGTTTTGGCAATTGCTCGCACGCTGTCCTCACCGAATCCCAATCATCCAGTGCAAGCGAAATCCGTGCCAACTCCGCATGCGGGAACTCTGCTTTGAGAGCTCGTTGCAGCGCGGCGGATTTGTCCGCCGAACGGTCCAACAGAACAAGCCGCGCCCCACAGGAGAGCAACAAGCGGCATAATTCTTTGCCGATCCCACCGGTCGAGCCGGTAATCGCCACGGTTTTCCCGTGCAGATCGATTGGGTGTTTTTTCAGCCAACTATCCACACGCGTATCGATCACCTCCCTTACCACAAAAAAGTTTTGTGGTATCTTGCTTATTTTTGTGATTGGTATTATAATAGCAGTTCGATGAATGTTCGTCAAGAACAAGGAGTGATTCTATGTTACCGCTGTTTGAGCAATGGCAAGCGATGTCGCCCATATCGTTCGAGTGGGTCACACAAGGCATTGGTTATATCGGTTTGTTGTTTGGGGTGTTATCCTGCCAACTCAAAGAGCACAAGCGCATCCTGTTTTGCAAAACCATGAATGAACTCGTGTTCGGTGTACAATACATCCTGCTCGGCGCCACCACCGGACTTATCATGAACTTTTTCAGTTGTGTGCGTAACACGGTGTTTACCGCACAGGTAAAGCGCGGAAAATCCACCGTGCCGGCACAGATCGGGTTTTCCGTTCTGTTTCTCGTTTTGGGGCTGCTTTTCCGCACCGAATCGTTGGTTGCTTGCTTGTTGGTCATATTTTCCAAGATCGGCACCACGGTGGCGTACGGACTCAAAAACACCACGCTGTTGCGCTTGTTAACCATGCCGACATACATAGGATGGCTCGTCTACGATATTATCTGCCATTCACAAGCCGGCGTTCTCAATCAAATCTTCGTAACCGTTTCACTGACCATCGCCATTATCCGTTTGGATATTATCCCGTTTATCAAACGCAAAAAAGAACCGAAGCAATCGTGATTGCTTCGGTTCTTTTGTTATTAAAACTCTTTGTCGAAATCCGCTTGATTGTCCACAAACGTGAAGGTAAGCGACGTTTTGTTGCTCTCCTCCGGCTGCAGGAACGGCAGCACGCCCTGCGCGCGTTGGTTACAGCGCTGATTCGGGCACACGTTACCCGGCTCAATACCCAGCACGTAATCGCGCTTGCCCATCATTTTCCATTCGGTCATGCAGGGCAATTCTTTCTTGTCGTACGAATACACCACACCGGCGTCGATATCCGGGTTGTAAATACCGGCATGCACCTTGCCGTCTTGTTGCTCGATCATATCAAAGAAATAGCAACGCTCCTCGTAACCGGCCTGCGGTTCTTCCATAATCAGCGCGGTATCGATATGCTCTTTTGCGTTATCCGTAACCGCCCAAATACGCGTGTTCGGGAACCGTACCACGCTGTGCTCGCTGAGAAGCGGATATCCCATGTTGCAATGGTAGAGCAAGCAGAACGGCGACACACCGTCGCTTTCGTTCGTCACGGTATCGGTCACCGTGAATGTATCTTCCGTGTAGGACACGGTGTACACCCGCTCCAGCACCATCCGACGACCGAAAATGCGGCCATCGCGCACAATGGTTTTAATCACAAGTTTTTCGTCGGTTTCGTCGATCCCGTTCAGCTGTGCCGGCACATGACTGATCGAACCGTGCAGCGGCACCTGTTCGCCTTCATCCTCGCACGGACCGCCCGCGCCCTCAAGCCCGGCTGTTGTAAAAAATCCGGCGGTAAAGGATTTTAAGAAACCCAGACCCACACCGTCGTGGTAGGTCGGGGCCACGTTACCGCACGGTGCCATGTACCCCATGTTTTTACCTTTATAAATCACACGGTTCATATCGGCGGCACGATCCAGCGAGATCCACAATTCCAAGCCCAAACCGTTGCGCACGTACAAAAATCGCATACCGTCGCCTTTGCCGCCCTGCAAACGATATACCTCAGCGCCGCGTACCTGCAGCGGATGTCCCACGTGGAACTTCATGTTTACTCCCCCTTATTCGTAAATCGGGTATTTCTCGCACAAGGCCATTACTTCGGCCGAAACACGTTCCCTGCTGTTTTCAAAATCCACCGCCACGTCGCGAATCCAAGCGGCGATCTTCTTCATCTCATCCGCACCGAAGCCACGCGACGTGACCGCCGGTGTGCCGATGCGCACGCCACTTGTTACAAATGGGCTGGCCGGATCGTCGGGGATCGCGTTTTTGTTCACGGTGATATGCACCTCGTCCAAACGGTGCTCCAATTCTTTGCCGGTCACACCCATCGAGCGCAGATCCAACAGCATCAAATGGTTGTCCGTGCCGCCCGAAACCAGATCAAAGCCTTGCTTCAAAAGCTCGCTTGCCAGCACGGCGGCGTTGTCCACAATGCTTTTCTGATACGCTTTGAATTCATCCGTCAACGCTTCACCCAGCGCCACCGCCTTGGCGGCAATGATGTGCATTAAGGGACCGCCCTGGATGCCGGGAAAGATCGCTTTATCGATTTGCTTGGCATATTGCTCGCGGCACAAAATCATGCCGCCGCGCGGGCCGCGGAGCGTTTTGTGCGTGGTGGTAGTCACCACGTCGGCATACGGCACCGGGTTGGGATGCAAACCCGCCGCTACCAGACCGGCAATGTGTGCCATATCCACCATCAAGTAAGCGCCCACTTCATCGGCAATCTCACGGAATTTTGCAAAATCAATGGTACGCGGATACGCACTCGCACCCGCCACGATCAATTTCGGCTTGCACTCCAGCGCCGTTTGGCGCACCGCATCGTAATCAATGCGCTGCGTTTCGGAGCTCAGCGCATACGGCACGGCATTGAAATACATACCCGACATGTTCACGGGCGAACCGTGCGTCAGGTGACCGCCGTGCGCCAGGTTCATACCCAAAATGGTGTCGCCGGGCTTAAGCAGGGCAAAATACACCGCCAGGTTGGCGTTGGCGCCGCTGTGCGGCTGCACGTTGGCATGTTCCGCACCGAACAGTTTTTTGGCACGGTCACGCGCGATATCTTCCACAATATCCACGCACTCGCAACCGCCGTAATACCGTTTACCGGGGTATCCTTCCGCATATTTGTTGGTAAGCACCCCGCCCGCTGCCATCAAAACGGCTTTGGACACAATGTTTTCCGAAGCAATCAGTTCAATGTTGTGCTTTTGGCGGTTAAGCTCTGCCTCACACGCCGCGTGCACTTCGGGGTCAAACTGCCCCAACTCTTCAAAGAAATTCATAAAACAACCTCCCTTTTGCAAAAGTATACCACAAACCCTTGTGTTTGCAAAGAGAAAAGCGTATAATTATTAAAAAATATCACCAAAAAAGGAGGATTTACTTTGAAAAGCGTGACCATCGGTAAAAACGATGCCGGTCAACGCATTGATCGGTTTTTGAACAAAACCTTTCCCATGCTGCCGGTATCCATGATGTATAAGTATATCCGCCAAAAAGATATCAAATTAAACGGCAAACGGTGCCACATCGCCGACCGCGTGTGCGAGGGCGACACCGTCACCGTGTATGCGCCCGATGAATTTTTGGAGCAACCCGCCTCCAAGTACGAATTTCAGTACGCCGGCACCAAGCTGGACATCGTGTATGAGGACGAACACATCCTGCTGCTCAACAAGCCGGTCGGGTTGCTCGTGCATCCGGACGATACCGAATATCGCGACACCCTCATTTTCCGCGTGCAACGGTATTTGTACGAAAAAGGCGAATATTCCCCCGACGATGAAAACAGCTTTGTCCCCGCGCTTGTCAACCGCATCGACCGCAACACCTGCGGCATCGTGATCGCCGCCAAAACCGCTGTGGCACTGCGTATTCTCAACGAAAAGCTCCGCAAACGGGAAATCGAAAAATATTATCTGTGTATCGTGCACGGGCACATGGAACAGCCCGAGGATACCCTGCACGGATACTTGGAGAAAAACGAATCGCAAAACCGCGTGTACGTTTCCAATCGGCAAACACGCGGCGCACGCACCATCGCCACACGGTACCGCGTGCTGCGGGAGAAAAACGATCTGTCGCTTTTAGAAATCGAACTGCTCACCGGCCGCACGCACCAAATCCGCGCGCACCTGGCCTCCATTGGGCATCCGTTGCTGGGCGACGGGAAATACGGT
>JAZQIV010000166.1:0-2336 GCA_045541305.1 Acutalibacteraceae bacterium
AATATCTTGAAAGCATCAAATATTACTGTCTTATAATGAGTGAGGAATATATCAGAAATCACTTTGCTGACATAAAGAAATATGCAAACGTCATTGAAAATCGTTTGGATGTTGAATGGTGTACCATTGAGAGCGTTTTGACAGATAATGCGGAAGTCCTCGCCCTTGCGAAAAAGCATAATGTAAACTTTATTCTCATTGATGACCAATACGAGATTAATATTGATTTAGATTGATAATTCCAATTTATCAAACCGTGCAGGAATGCTGCTTTTAGTCTTTTTCACCCCCACTCCTGCTCCGTTTAGGTAGTCTTTCGCGGAAAAGAACCCACATTTGTTTGATGACAAGTGTGGGTTTTTCACGACTTTTGCCGACAAATGCTGTTCGAAAAAATAACCGCCTTGCGTATTGTGGCGCTTTGTGATACTATGGTAGTATGAAGCGGCAGAAAGGAAGGAAAACCATGAAACACGCTTTTTTAATTTTGGCGCACGCCAACTTTCCGCTGGTCAGCCGATTGCTGAAAAAGCTGGACCATGCGGATAACACCATTTACGTGCACGTGGATGCCAAATCCCACTTCACCGAGCAGGACGATGCCTTAGCTTCCGATCTGCGAAGCGTGGATTGGGACAGAGGCGATAAAAGCATCGGCTCACCGTACACCTTCACCGTGGATGACTACGATGCACTTCTCCAATCCCCTAACCTGTTCTGCCGCAAGATCACCGACTCCACACCCGAAGGTGTCGCGTTGATCGAAAAACTGGAAGCACTATAACCCATGTGCGAAACCCACCGTTCGGTGGGTTTTTTTTGTTACACAACTTGAACACACCGTCGAATTATGGTAAACTGTGGGTAACACAATGTATCGTTCAACAAAAGGAGGGATTCCACTTGGAATTCAATGTTAACCATCCCATCCTGTTTGTACTGGTTGGGATCATCATTGCCACCGTTTTGGGGCAATCGACGTATTTCCTTATCAAAGCGATTCGCCGTGCCAAAGAGCTCGGCATCGCCGGCAGCACCGTGAAATCCACCGTGGTTTCTTCGGCGATCTTCACCATCGCACCGGCGATCGCGGTTTTGGTTGGCGTGGTCGCCTTGTCAAAATCGTTGGGGTTGGCCCTGCCGTGGCTGCGCTTGTCGGTCATCGGCTCCATCACGTATGAAACCGTCGCGGCCGGTAACGCGCTGACCGCCGCCGGTCTGGAAGCCAGCACCACCATCACCGATCCGTCATTGTTTGTCGCGGTGCTGTGGGTCATGACCATCGGTATTGCCGCCGGCATCGTGCTCGTACCGTTCGTCACGAAAAAGATTCAGGGCGGCATGCTCAAGATCGGCATGAAAGATAAAAAATGGGGCGAGATCTTCAACACCGCCATGTTTCTCGGTATGATCTCCGCTTTTCTCGGTTACGTATTCTGCGACGTCGGCTTGGTCTTCTCAGGTGATACGTCGGGTCTGATCCCCGTGTGTGTCATGCTGGTATCCGCCGTTGTCATGGCGATCTTCGGCGGCTTGTCAAAAATACTCAAAGCCCGTTGGATGGAAGATTACGCATTGCCGCTCAGCTTGGTATTGGGCATGGCTTCGGCCATCCCCTTCACCGCGTGGTTAGGTTAAAGGAGGTGCTCGCTATGAAAAAACCGGGTTCGTATATGGAAAGTGTCCACCGCGACGGTCGCGTGTGGGGCATTGTTGTCGGCTTGCTCATCATGCTGTTCCCCTTAGCAGTATCCTTCCTCTTCGGCACCGCCCCCAACACCAAAGTGCTGGTGCAGGGCTTGCTTGCCACCGCGCCGATGTATTGGGCGGTCGGCATTGTCGAAATCTTCACCTACGTGCCGATGCTCGGTGCGGGCGGCACCTATCTGTCGTTCATCACCGGTAACATTTCCAACTTGAAGCTCCCCTGTGCCATCGATGCCATGGAACGCGCCAAGGTAAAAGCCAGCAGCGAAGAGGGCGAAGTGATCTCCACCATCGCCATTGCGGTTTCCAGCATCGTGACCACGCTCATCATTTTGGTGGGTGTCATCTGCATCGTCCCGCTGACCCCGCTGCTGGAATCTCCTGTTTTGAAACCCGCTTTTGATATGATCCTGCCCGCTCTGTTCGGCGGCTTGGCAGTTGTGTTCATCTCAAAAAACGTAAAGCTGTCCATCGCCCCCATCATTCTGATGCTGGCGTTGTTCATCACCGTCCCCGCCTTGAACGCGGGCACCGTCGGTATCATGGTACCGGTCGGCGTGCTGTTCACGGTGGGCGTTGCGCGCATCCTGTACAAGAAAGGATGGCTGTAATATGTGGTGGTTGATCCC
>JAZQIV010000167.1:0-10638 GCA_045541305.1 Acutalibacteraceae bacterium
TAGCATCTGCTTCTTTATCGGCACCGCCTTGATGATATATAACTTTATCAACCAAAATAATCACCTCAAAAATCTTTTATTAAATTATAGCACAATTCACTAAATTGTAAAGTAAAATAATAGAGATAAATTTTATAAAAAAACTAAATTTTATTTTTCATAAAAAATACTTGATTTTATTAAGTGTTTAGTGTATAATAACCAAGTCGTCATACAACGATATAATATTACACTTGCCGGTGTGATGGAATTGGCAGACGTAGTGGACTCAAAATCCACCGCTGGCGACAGCGTGCCGGTTCGAGTCCGGCCACCGGCACCAAGAAAAGCACTTGCAACAGCAAGTGCTTTTCTTTTTTTAAAAAAGAGACGACCTAAATTCGTAAAATCCGATATTTTTTGTTGACTTGACGGCATGAGAGTGGTAATATAAGTAGTATAATTTTTATATATACTTATATACCGTTTAACACGTTGAAGAAACCAAGTACGTGCGTTTAGTTCTCTTCAGAGAGCTGCCGGTCGCTGAAAGGCAGTGGGAACGGCGTGGCGGAATACCTTTCAGAGTGGCTTTGCTGAACCATGCGCATGCAGTAGGCGAAGACGGGGGAGGCCCGATACAGCCTGCGGATCGTTACGATCCCGTGAGGCCGCTTTGTGCGGTAAACTGAGGTGGTACCACAGGAAATTCTTGTCCTCTGCTTTTTTGGAAAAGCAGAGGATTTTTTGTTTCAGTAATACAAGACAGCAAGGAGAAACGAGATGGTTATTACAGACTTTTTGGAGCGCAATGCACGGTTGTACGGCGGAGAAACCAGTTTGGTGGAAGTGAACCCGTCGGAGCAGCGCGATCAGGCGGCCACGTGGTGGGATTTCAATCTGATCGAAAGTGCGGGCGAGGAAGCGCCGTACCGCCGCGAAATGACGTGGTTAGACTTTGATCGCCGCGCCAATCGGTTTGCGAACCTGCTGCTCAGTCGCGGCTTGAAAAAGGGCACAAAAGTGGCGATTTTGCTGATGAACTGCCTGGAGTGGCTGCCGATCTATTTTGGTATTTTGAAAGCCGGTTGTATAGCGGTGCCGATGAACTTCCGATACAGCAGCGATGAAATTCAATATTGCCTGGATTTGGCAGACGTGGAGGTGCTGATCTTCGGGCCGGAGTTTGTGAGCCGTATGGATGCGATCGCAAACGATATTCCGTCGGTGCGCATGATGTTCTTTGTGGGCAAGGACGGTCCCGCTTATACGGAGGATTGTCTGCAGTTAATGAGCTTTTGCTCGTCCAATCCGCCCCCCATCGTACCGAGTGAGGAGGACGATGCCGCGATTTATTTTTCGTCCGGTACCACCGGCTTCCCCAAAGCGATTTTACATAATCACCGCGCGCTGGTCAGTTCCTGCATTACCGAACAAAACCACCATTCGCAAAGCCGTGACGATGTGTTTTTATGTATTCCGCCGTTGTACCATACCGGTGCGAAAATGCACTGGTTCGGTTCGTTGCTGGCGGGCTCCAAAGCGGTGCTGCTGCGCGGCGTGAAGCCCGAATGGATTTTGCGTGCCGTCACTGAGGAGCAATGCACCATCGTGTGGCTACTCGTGCCGTGGGCGCAGGATTTGTTGGATGCCATCGATTCGGGACGCATTGAGCTTTCCCGTTATCGGTTGGATCAATGGCGCTTGATGCACATTGGTGCGCAGCCCGTGCCGCCCAGCATGATTCATCGTTGGATGAAGGTGTTCCCGCACCATCAGTACGATACCAACTACGGCTTGTCGGAATCGATCGGTCCCGGTTGTGTGCACCTGGGTGTGGAAAACGTGCACAAGGTGGGCGCGATCGGCAAACCCGGTTACGGCTGGGAAGCCCGTATTGTGGATGAAAACGGAAAAGACGTTGTGAGTGGCGATGTGGGCGAACTCATCGTCAAGGGCGACGGCGTGATGCAATGCTACTACAAAAACCCCGAAGCGACCGCTGAGGTGCTCAAAGACGGCTGGTTGTATACCGGCGACATGGCACGCGAGGATGAGGATGGCTTCATTTACCTGGTTGACCGCAAAAAAGATGTGGTGATCTCGGGCGGTGAAAACCTGTACCCCGTACAAATTGAGGATTTCCTGCGCGCTTATTCAAAAATCAAGGACGTGGCGGTGATTGGTTTACCCGATGCGCGATTGGGCGAGATCGCCGCGGCGATTATCGAGATCAAAGAGGGCGAAACCTGTACCAAAGAAGAAATTGACGAATTTTGTCAGGCGATGCCGCGTTACAAACGGCCGCGACAGATCTTCTTTGATAAAGTTCCGCGAAACCCCACCGGCAAGATCGAAAAACCGGTGCTGCGCGAGCGGTATTGCAGTGGCCGTTTGGTTGAAGTTCAGATTACCGGTTAACGGAAGCGAGGTCTTTTTTTAAAATGGATATGGCAATTAAAATCGGCATGTTGGTTGTCTTTTTTGGTTTGATGATCGCTGTTGGCTTTTACTGCCGCCGCCGTGCAACCGACGTGAACGGTTTTGTGCTGGGCGGTCGCAGTGTTGGCCCTTGGCTCACGGCGTTCGCCTATGGCACCTCGTATTTTTCGGCGGTGGTGTTCGTGGGATATGCCGGTCAATTTGGTTGGAAATACGGTATTGCCGCCACCTGGGCGGGCATCGGCAACGCATTGATCGGTTCGCTGCTTGCGTGGGCGGTACTCGGTCGGCGCACCCGTGTGATGTCACAGCATTTGAACAGCTCCACCATGCCGCAGTTTTTTGAAGGGCGATTCGACAGCAAAGCGTTAAAATTAGCGGCATCTGTGATTATTTTTGTGTTCTTGATTCCCTACACGGCATCGCTTTATAACGGGCTGAGCCGTTTATTCGGTATGGCGTTTGACATTGATTACGAGATTTGCGTGATCGCGATGAGTATCCTGACAGGTATTTACGTGATTGTCGGCGGTTATATGGCGACCGCGGTCAACGATTTTATTCAAGGTTTAATCATGCTGGTGGGTATCGTGGCGGTGATCGTGGCGGTGCTCAAAGGGCAGGGCGGCTTTGCCGAAGCCTTGGCCGGTTTGGGCGAGATTGTGGATCCTTCGGTTTCCGAGGCACCGGGTGCGTTCAGTTCGTTCTTTGGCCCCGATCCCATCAATTTGCTGGGCGTTGTGTTGCTTACGAGCTTGGGCACGTGGGGCTTGCCGCAGATGGTGCAGAAATTCTACGCCATTAAAAATGAAAAAGCCATCACCAAGGGCATGGTGATTTCAACACTTTTCGCGCTGGTGGTTGCCGGCGGCTGTTATTTCCTGGGTGGGTTCGGTCGCCTGTTTGCCGACCGCGTGGACCTGGCAACGGGTGGCTATGATTCCATTATTCCGACCATGCTTTCCGATCTGTCACCGATTTTGATCGCTGTGGTGGTTGTGCTGGTGTTATCGGCTTCCATGTCGACGTTGTCGTCGCTGGTATTAGCATCCAGTTCGACCTTGACGTTGGATTTCATCAAAGGCGCGGTTGTGAAAAATTTGAGCGAAAAGAAGCAGTTGCTCATCATGCGTATTCTGATTGCAGTATTCATCGCCGTTTCGGCGGTGATCGCGATTGCGCAGTACCAGTCCAACGTCACGTTCATTGCCCAGTTAATGGGTGTGTCGTGGGGTGCGCTGGCAGGCGCGTTTTTGGCACCGTTCTTGTATGGTTTGTTCTGGAAACGGGTGAGCCGTGCGGCGGTGTGGGTATCGTTTGTGTTCTCAACGGTTGTCATGCTTTTGAACATTGTGTGCAAAAGTGCATTCCCGGCCTTGCTGCAATCGCCCATCAATGCCGGTGTGTTTTGCATGTTAGCAGGGCTTGTGCTGGTGCCGCTTGTCAGCTTGGTAACCAAACCGCCCAAACACGAGCATATTGAAAAAGTATTTGCATGTTACGATCAAAAAGTGGTGGTGTCCGCGGCGGATGCCATCGGCGAACCGATCGCAAAGGAGGAAGTTACACCATGAAACAACTGATTTTAGGTAACGAAGCGGTCGCGCGCGGCTTGTATGAAGCCGGTTGTGCGTTCGTATCCAGTTATCCCGGCACGCCGAGTACGGAAATCACCGAAGCGGTTGCCAAGTACCAAGAAGTGTATGCCGAATGGGCACCCAACGAAAAAGTGGCAATGGAAGCGGCATTTGGTGCTTCGCTTGCCGGTCGACGCAGCTTTTGCGGCATGAAGCACGTGGGTCTTAACGTGGCGGCCGACCCGCTGTTCACCATTTCCTATACCGGCGTGAACGCCGGTATGGTGATCGGCGTAGCGGATGATGCGGGTATGCACTCGTCCCAAAACGAGCAGGATTCCCGCCACTATGCCAAAGCATCAAAAATCCCGATGCTGGAGCCGTCGGATTCGGCAGAAGCCTTGGAATTCACCAAACTGGCGTTTGAATTATCCGAAAAATTTGATACACCGGTGCTGCTGAAAATGTGCACCCGCGTATCCCACTCGCAGAGCGTTGTGGAGCTTGGTGAGCGCGTGGAAGCGGTGAAAGAATACGAAACCAATATTCCGAAATACGTGATGATGCCCGGTAACGCCAAACGCCGCCATCCGGTGGTGGAGGCGAGAACCGCCGCGTTGATTGAATATGCCGAAACCGCACCGATCAATCGTGTGGAAGACGGCAACGATCATACCTATGGTTTTATTACCTCGTCAACCTCGTACCAGTACATCAAAGAGGTGGTGGGTGACCGCTATCCCGTGATGAAGCTGGGCATGATCTGGCCGATGCCGGAACAATCCATTCGCACATTTGCCGAATCGGTGGATACGATGGTGGTTGTGGAAGAATTAGACGGCTTTATCGAAGCGCAGTGCCAACGTTTGGGCGTTGCGTGCATCGGCAAGGAAAAATTCTCGTGCATTGATGAGCTTAGCCAGAACATTGTAGCGGATGCATTGGCGATCGAGCGCGAAGTCGGCATTGCGCTGGAGGAAGCAATTCCGCCCAGACCGCCAGTGATGTGTGCCGGCTGCCCGCACCGCGGACTGTTCTACACCCTTAAAAAGAACAAGATCACGGTGCTTGGTGATATCGGTTGCTACACGTTAGGTGCAGTGGCACCCTTGAACGCGGTGGATTCCGTGATCTGCATGGGTGCTTCGGTATCGGGGTTGCACGGCTTCTCCAAATCGCAGCAAGGCGCTGCGGATAACAAAACGGTGGCGGTTATCGGTGATTCCACCTTTATTCATTCCGGTATCACGGGTCTTGTGAACATGGCTTACAACGAATCGTGCGCGACGGTTATTATCGTGGATAACTCCATTACCGGTATGACCGGTCATCAGCACAACCCAACCACCGGTTACAACCTGAAAGGTGACCCGTGCACTAAGATTGATCTGGAAACGCTGTGCCGTGCGGTGGGTATCAACCGTGTGCGCGTGGTGGACCCGTATGATCTGGCGGCATGTGATACGGTGATCAAAGAGGAACTGGCTGCCGATGAACCGTCGGTCATCATTTCCCGCCGCCCGTGTGCGCTACTCAAAACGGTGAAGCACAAAAAGCCGCTCATGGTGGATGCCGATCGTTGTGTCGGATGCAAAATGTGTATGCGCATCGGTTGCCCCGCCATCAGCATGGCGGACGGAAAAGCCAAAGTGGATGCAACACAGTGTGTGGGTTGCGGCGTGTGTGAGCAGTTGTGCAAAATCGGCGCTCTGGTCGCCCCGAAGGAGGACTGAACATGGAAACAAAAAATGTCATGATCGTCGGTGTCGGCGGTCAAGGAAGTTTGCTTGCCTCAAAGCTCCTCGGTCGGTTGCTTTTGAACCGTGGTTACGATATTAAAGTATCCGAGGTTCACGGCATGAGTCAGCGCGGTGGCAGTGTGGTAACCTACGTGCGGTTTGGCGACAAGGTGTATTCGCCGGTAATCGACAAGGGTCAAGCGGATTATATTGTATCCTTTGAATTGCTGGAAGCGGCACGTTGGACGGAGTATTTGAAACCCGATGGTAAGATCATCACCAACACGCAGCAAATCAACCCCATGCCCGTGATTATCGGTGCCATGGCGTATCCGGAAGAATTGCTTTCCAAAATGCAAGCCGCCGGTGTGGATGTGGATGCGATGGATGCACTGACCCTGGCAGAAAAGGCCGGTTCCTCCAAAGCAGTGAATTTGGTGCTGATGGGACGGTTATCCCGCTATTTTGATATTTCGAAAGAAGAATGGATCGCGGCTATTGAAGCCAGCGTACCGCCCAAGTTTTTAGAGATGAACAAAGTTGCCTTTGAACTCGGCAGGGAAGAATAAAGGAGATGGCGCAAATGTCCAAGTATTATCAACCGGAAATTGAAACCGCCTCGCGGGAGCAGATTCTCGCGTGGCAAAACGAGCGCTTGGTCAAACAGGTGCAGCACGTGTGGGATAACGTGCCCTACTACCGCAACAAGATGGAGGAAAAGGGCGTGACCCCTGCCGATATCCACGGCGTGGAGGATCTGCACAAGTTGCCGTTTTTAACCAAAGACGACCTGCGCGAGGCGTATCCGTACGGCTTGATGGGCAAACCGCTTTCGGAGTGTGTGCGTATTCAGTCTACTTCCGGCACGACCGGTAAACGTGTGGTGGCGTTTTACACCCAGCACGATATCGATTTGTGGGAGGATTGCTGTGCCCGCGCTATCGTGGCGGCGGGCGGCACCAAAGACGACGTGTGCCATGTGTCGTATGGTTACGGCCTGTTTACGGGTGGTCCCGGCTTAAATGGCGGTTCGCATAAAGTGGGATGCTTGACCCTGCCGATGTCCTCGGGTAACACCGACCGTCAGATCCAGTTTATGACCGATCTCGGCTCGACGATTCTGTGCTGCACACCGTCGTATGCCGCATACTTGGCAGAATCCATTCATGAGCGTGGTCTGCAGGATCAGATCAAGCTGAAAGCCGGTATCTTCGGTGCGGAAGCGTGGAGTGAGGATATGCGGCGTGATGTGGAGCAGAAATTGGGTATCAAAGCGTTCGACATCTATGGTTTGACCGAGATTTCCGGCCCCGGTGTCAGCTTTGAATGTGAAGACCAAACCGGCATGCACATCAACGAAGACCATTTTATTGCCGAGATCATCGATCCGGACACGGGTGAAGTATTGCCGGAGGGCAGCAAGGGTGAGCTTGTCTTTACCTGTATTACCAAAGAAGCATTCCCGCTTTTGCGTTACCGTACCCGTGACATTTGTGTGCTGAGCCGCAAGCCTTGTTCGTGTGGCAGAACCCACGTGAAGATGTCCAAGCCGATGGGCCGCAGCGACGATATGCTCATCATCCGCGGTGTGAATGTGTTCCCGTCGCAGATCGAAACCGTGCTGATGCAGCAAGGCTATGCCGCCAACTATCAGATCCTTGTGGACCGTGTGAACAACACCGACACGTTTGAGATCGTGGTGGAAATGAACGCCGATATGTTCTCGGATTCGCTGGCGAAGATCGCCGCAGCGGAGAAAGCGCTGGTGGGTGCTCTCAAAGCGATGCTCGGCATTTCCGCAAAAGTGAAACTGGTGGCGCCGAAATCCATCACCCGCAGCGAAGGTAAAGCCGTTCGTGTCGTTGATAAACGGAAGATTTGAGGAGGGAACAGCTATGACGATTCATCAAATTTCGGTATTTTTGGAAAACCGTACCGGCCAACTGGCCGAGATCACGCAGCTGTTGGCGGATAACCACGTGGACATTCGTGCCCTGTCCATTGCCGAAACGGCGGATTACGGCCTGGCACGTATGATCGTGAACGATGCGCAAAAAGCAAGCTCCGTGTTATTGGAGCACGGCGACGTGTTGTCCATGACCCCCGTGTGGGCGGTGGAGGTGCCGGATTCTCCCGGTGGCCTTGCGGAATTGCTCACCGCCTTGGCGGAAAAAGAGATCGGCATTGAATACATGTATTCCTTGTTCGTTCAACAAGACGGTTGCGCTGTGATGGTGTTGCGCATTTCGGATGAGGCGGCATTTGAAGCGGCCCTCAAAGAGCACAACATCAAATTGGTCGGTGCCGCCGAACTCGGCCTGAAATAAGCAAAACAAAAAAGACGTGCATCTTTTGATGCACGGCTTTTTTATGTTTACGAATAGGCGTGTTGGGAAGATCCTCCCATCATGTTTACAAAAAACATGGTAACCACGACGCCAAGGAATCCTAAAATCACAAACAGCTTTGACCATTTGCGCAGGGAGGGGTGTCGGCGAAAATGCAAATACAGTGTGTACATCAGCCAGGTAACCAACGCCCAGTTTTCTTTGGCATCAAACGACCAAAAGGCTCCCCACACTTCGTTTGCCCAAATGGCGCCGAACAGCATACCCGCAGTCATGAACGGAAATGCCAACGTGACCAGTTGATAGATGCCGCGGTCCAATTGGGCGGCATCCTGCTTACGGAATAGACTGATGACCGTGAGCAGGAAAGCAACGGCACTTAATGTGTAGCCGATCATGTACACCAAGACGTGCGGTACGAACCATACCGATTGTAATGCCGGTGGGAAATGCCATTTGCTGCCGATTCCCATAAAGCAAACACCAACCAAACAAACAGCCGGCAACAAGCAAAAGTATGTGTCCATCCAACCGCCATTGTGTACATATCGCACGTAAAGATACATGAGGCCAAAGGTTAGCGAGAGGAAGGTGAGCACCTGGTACATGCTCACGAACGGCACGTATCCGTTGACGATCCAGTTATTGCCCACCATAACGGCGTTCCCCGCAATGGCGGCAATCCAACAAATCAAGCCGATGCGTTTGGTCACCGCAAAGTGGCGTAACACGGCGGCGACACCGTACAAAACGGCGGATACAATCGCCGTAATCAACACAACAGTGGTACTCATGCGGCATCACCCGACCCTTTCCGCCGTAACAGGCACATGACGAACGTACCGATAATGACAAACCAAAGGCCGGTTAGGGTCACGTATTCACCGGGATCTTTTTTGAGCATGAGCTGCACGCTGCTTTGCGTAATGGGATCGTAGTTCATCAGGTAGATCTTCCAACCGCTTTGATGATGGGGATGGTTGACCGTGAGGGAGACGGTTTCCGGCACACGGGTGCCGTTTGCCAAGATCTGCAAGGTGGCTTCGTAGTGCTTATCGGTACCGGCTACACCGGTTTCTTCGGTGTATTTTTCCACATGAAAATCGGTAACCCCCATGCCGAAGCCAAGCTTTAGTGTTTTGTTGCCGGAAGAATCGGGTTCTTCGCGGAGAATTTCGCTGTAAATGGCGGTGCGGTCTACCGGCACAGACACGTTGACCACATCTCCTACCAAATAGTACACAAAGCATCCAACGAGAATCAAGACAAGGCCGATATGAAGCAAGTAAAAACCTACGTAATAGACGGAAAAGCGTGGCTTTAAGGTGAATAAGCAAACCAATTGTATCAGCACAAAAGTGGCAAATAGAAACACAACCCACGTGCTGTGAAACACGCTTTGCTCAGTCCCGGAGGTGCCGGAAACGGAAGCGATAACGGTCAGGATCGTCATCACGACAGACAAAGCCAAAAGGATCAGATACAACGTTTTTCGCATGTTCGCATTCCTCCTTTATAAAAACAAGAGACCGCTTGTAAGGGTCTCTTGCTTTTTTAGGGTTATTCTTCGTCGGGATTGAGGTCGGTCCATTGACTGACGTTAATAGAGGAGCACAGCATATCTTCGCTTTCTAACGATTGAAAAGAGGGGGGAGTGTAAGACTTTTTCATATTCGCATCTCCTTTTAAGACCGATCAACCAGCAGAGCGACTGCCGATTGGTTCAGACAAATAAACTCGTACAGATCGGCAAACGTAACGTCGGACCGCGTGGTAACGTTCTCCGCCTCGGCTGCGGTAAAGCTTGCGGTCACAGCCTCGGTATAGGTGAGGGTAGTACCCAGGGTGCCTGCCTCTTTGGCGGTTAACAAGGCGCAGGCGATGGTACGCGCCACATTCCACACCGAACGAACCAGAGTATCGCCGTATACGATGGTTTGTACGCCGGCTTCATCTTCGTAAATCACATATGACCGAACGGCGAACTTAACACCGGGGTATACGCCTTGCGAAGAGCCAACCAGATCGGCTGTAAACTGCATGTTGGGTGTCAACGTCGAGTTTCCCGATACCGTATAGGAGGCGACTGCCGCGTATGCATTGCCATACACGAGTGCAGCTCCCTCTTTTTCATTGACACCGCCGGGCAGATATTGATTGGGCATTACCAATGTGCCAAACTCGGTAACGGTGTACCGACCGGTAGGCAGAGTGGACGGCAATGCGGCAATAAAGCGGATATCGTTGGTGGAATTCTTGTTGATGGTCGCACCTAACGTTGCCGGCGGTTTCAGCGGCGGGGTTGAAACTTTGGCACCGAAGATCTCAATCTCGGTCACACAGATACCGCCATGGTTGAGCGACGAGGCACCGGGCAGGTGATTGGCACCGTACGAACCGGCGTTGGCGGCATTGCTGTTGCCGGGGTCCGAACCGAGCTTATTGAATACGATCAACACGTAGCGTACCGCTTTGGCGCTTGTCAGCGACAACGCCGAGGAAAGACCTTGTGCGGTGGTCTTGAAATGACCGAGCAGGTTGCTTTCACAGATC
>JAZQIV010000168.1:0-3496 GCA_045541305.1 Acutalibacteraceae bacterium
GTTCGATTCTCCTCGTCTCCACCAAAACATTTGAAAAGCCGCTTAATAAGCGGCTTTTCTTTGTTTTTTCGTTGAGTTGGAACGATTTTGGAACGATTTACACAACGCGATTTAAAAATCGCCTGTATATCGTCTGTCAAAATCAACATATCTTTCCTATGCTTTTTGGCTGGGAGGGATAATATGTCGCTTTGTGAAGAAGTTGGTCGTAATGTAGTCTTCATTCGAAACAAAATAGGTGTCACACAAGAGTGGTTGGCGCTCGAATCAGAGGTTGCTCTTTCTTATTTGCGATCAATAGAACATGGCGAGGCAAACCCAAGCGTAAATCTCGTTTCTCGCCTTGCACACGCTTTGCAAATCCCTGTCAACATTCTTTTTGCAAAAGATCTCGAATTAAGGTACGAAAAACTTATGGTTGAGAGATCAACCGAAGAGGTAAAGTTCACCGAGCCAGAGGTCCTTTTCCTACACCATATTCTGTCAACTGCCTTATGTGAAGATTGTCGAGACAGAGTTGAAGAGGAACGGCAGCGATTTAAAAGTGCCCACTCCAAAGATGATGTTATTCTTTTCTCCAATTATATAGGAAGGTGATAGTATGTATTTTTATCAATTGCGCGTTGACACGATCACAGACGAGTCCGAACACGAGCACACGGTTTACGGGGTTGATATTTTTCGCCGAATACGATCGATACCGGATATCTTCTTCAACAAACATCGAGCAAAACTTTTTGTTCGCAAATGCAACGAACTGCAACCAGAACCCATCCACATGGATGATATCGTGGAAGACTGTTTGCTGGATACATAAAAAGCTGCACCATTTGGTGCAGCTTTTCTTCTTAAATATGCGACTTATCGGTGGGGTTATTCACAATGCCGAAGCCGACCAGCACCGGCAGCAGAACGTTGAGCAACCCGTTCATCGTTTCGGAAATATCGATACCGACAAACTCCTTCACGCAGAACGCCACCAGCGCCGCGATCGCTACCCACAACGCCCAAGACTTAAACCGTTTCGCAAACTCTTTCATATTTCTTTCCTCCTTATTTTAATACCAGGGCAACAAGCGCCCCGATAATCGTACCAACTCCGGCTGTGATCGCCGCCGTGACAACCGTTTTCCACCGCCCTGCAGGAACCGCGAGCAGGCTTTTTATGTCGGACTTGACCTCGCGTACGTCGCCCTCCATATCCACCTGCTTCTGTGCGATCGTCGCGACGCTCTTCACCAGGTCGCTCATTTCTCCCTGCTGCTTTTCTAAGCCGTCCAAGCGATGCGAATTGGATTTAGACCGATCCTCTACGTGGGATAGTCGGCGCTCAATTTCCAGTTCATCCATACCGCACCCCTCCTCACGTCTTCACGACCTTAACCTGGATTCGATCAATTGCCTCACCGTACACACCCGCAGCCTCACCGTTTTCGCACCACGGCAACCAATCGCCCCCGACGGTAGACACTCGGTACTTCACCGAGTACCCCATAACGCCGGAAATAGTGATCTGCACCGCATCGATGTTTTTGCCTTTGTTCCCGGCATATCCTTGGCGACTATCTGCCGTGTTGTACCCCGTAATCAAGTTCAACCATCGGTTATCATGCAACTGGTGCACCCGATAGTGAACCTTTCCGCCGGACAGCTTCGCCATGAACGCGGTCATCGGCTTGCCTTTAACGCCCGCATAGCCTTTCGTATTGATATCATTGCAGCCAACAATCTCCGCATACCACTTGCGAGCATAGGCACGATATGTAATCTCCGGCTTTGCTTTGGGAAGATCCGCTTCGAGGTACGGTGTCGGGTCGATACGGACATTGTCTTTCCGCACCTCAAAATGCAGGTGCATACCAAAACTCCGTCCCGTGTTGCCCATGGTACCGATAACTTGTCCTTGCGCGACCTTTTCACCGCTCGTCACCGTGACGGATGCAAGGTGCGCGTACAACGTCGCGTACCCGTTACCGTGATTGATCTTGACGAAATTGCCGTAACTGGCATTGCCGGCCGCAGTCTTGTTGTTTTTTTGCCCTGTTTGAAGCAAAATAACCTTGCCTGCGCTATGTGCAATAATCGGCTCACCTGTGATATGGGAACGCCCGATATCAATCCCCTTGTGCTCCGAGGTGAAGGCTTGCGTAATGCGGTTTTTACCTTTTTGTAAGATTCTGCTCGACATAATTTAACCCTCCGTTTCTTCGACCTCTGCGATTGTGTTGCGGCCATCGATTGCCTCTTGAATTTCCGCGAGGTCTTCTTCCAGCAAGACTCCCTTGTCCAACCAATCTGCGGACTTTAATTTCACCTCATAATCAGGCTTTTGCCCAATCGCCAGCAATAAACCGCTTTTTACGAACTCTCTCAAACTAAAAGCCATTTTACTCACCTCCTGTCAAAGCCACAGCTACCATCAAATGGTCGATATACGTGTCGATGTCCCGCAGATAGGAACACTCCAGCACAACTCCCTCTGGATCGCCCAATAATGTCATGCTGGGCGAAAGACTTTTCACGCCTTGCACCGTACCGTCTGCCGATACGGTGTGAACGGTCGGCGGGATATACGGCTCATATTCGCTATAGTCGCCCAGCTCCACCTGCGGCTTGAACACCACGTTGTCCATGGTGACACCGCTTTTGACATTGATGCGAATGCATTTCCGCCAATGTCCTGCCTGCGTTTCGTTGGGGATTTTCACCGTAACGCCTTTGCCGTATTCATACCAACCAACCCACGGAAGCTCCAGGTAATACGTTTCACTTGTTCCGCCGGCCGGGCAGCCGCTGATACGCAAAACCGTCCCGACCGGCAAATACGGGCAGGGATTGCCCGATGTCACCACGTCAAAGTAGCTGTCGGCGGTGGCGGTTCCGTTCACCGTCACCGTCCCGTCCGCATTGCGGGTGTACGTGATGCCGTAGGAGGTTTTGCCGCTCGTAACGTTCGGGCAAAGATTTTTGCCGTACTGCTTCACCGTCACGGCGGATACGTCCTCCGCGCCCGATACCGTCACAGTGACGTCGTGTGCCACCGGCGACATGTCCTTGATTGCCAACACCGTTCCGCTCACGGAGGCGTTCAGGTGTCGGCTTTCCCGCAGCAGCGAAAGCTTACCGTCGGTGCTGCCGCTGTTGTATTGGTGCTCACTCACGAGCGCTACACCGCGTGCCATCTCTTCGGGTAACCAGCGTCGCTCGGCATCTCCGCCCTGCAAGCGCAGCTCATCCGCAATCGCTTGGTAATGGATATCGTTTGTTGTCACAATCGCCATCAGTACGCCACCTCGTCCCCGTTGGGCAGGGCGGCCAGTACCGCCTGCGCGATTTCCTCTTTATCCGCTGCGGTGAGCACGTAATCGTCGCCGGGATCGCCCTTGTCACCCTTTTCGCCGAACGTGTGCAGCGGCAGCGCGGTGTAGGGATGCACTCCGTCACCGAATTTGACCGCCAGCACGTTACCGTCGTCATCCGTCACCAGCACGGGCTC
>JAZQIV010000169.1:0-9740 GCA_045541305.1 Acutalibacteraceae bacterium
AACAAAGCGGGCGGCATCACCACGCTGGAGGAAAAATCGCTGGGCTGCGTACAAAAAGGCGGCCTTGGCCCCCTGGTGGACGTGCTGGATTACGGCGATCGGTTGACGAAAAACGGCTTGTCGCTGCTCAACGGGCCCGGCAACGATATTGTGGCGGTGACCAACCTGATGGCGGCCGGTGTGCACATGGTGTTGTTCACCACGGGTCGCGGTACGCCGCTGGGCGGTGCGGTACCCACCGTGAAGATCGCCACCAACCACGCGCTCGCGGTGAACAAAAAGAACTGGATCGATTTTGATGCTTCGCCGCTGTTGGACGGCATGAGCATGGAGGCGCTGACCGACGAGCTGCTCGCTTACGTGCTGCGGGTGGCATCGGGCGAGGAAACCAACAACGAAAAGCATGGATATCGCGAGATCTCCATCTTCAAAGACGGTGTAACGCTATAAATGACACGGAAAGGCGGAACGGTATGAAAAAATTCATGGACAAGAATTTCCTGCTGAGCACCAAAACGGCGCAGCGATTGTTCCACGATTTTGCGGCAGATATGCCGATCGTGGACTATCATTGTCATGTCAGCCCGCAGGAGATGTACGAGGATAAGCATTTTGAGAACATCACCCAGGTGTGGCTCGGCGGCGACCATTACAAGTGGCGCGTGATGCGTTCCAACGGCGTGGAGGAAAAGTATATTACCGGCGATGCGACCGACCGTGAGAAGTTTCAGAAATTTGCGGAAGCGCTGCCGCGTGCGATCGGTAACCCGATGTATCATTGGTGCCATTTGGAGCTCAAAACCTATTTTGGGTACGATGGTATCCTGAACGGCGATACCGCCGAAGAGGTGTGGCAGCTGACCCAAAAGGCTCTTGCCCGTGAGGATATGGGTGTGCGCGGCCTGATCGAAAAAAGCAACGTGGCGTTTATCGGTACCACCGATGACCCCATTGATTCGCTGGAATGGCACGAAAAACTGGCGGCGGATGATACCATGAAGACTCGTGTGTCGCCGTCGTTCCGCCCCGATAAATCCATGAACATCGATAAAGCGGGTTGGAAGGAATATTTGGAAAAATTCGCTGCGGTCGTGGGCAAGCCCCTCAACACGGTGGAAGCGCTCAAAGAAGCGCTTTCTGAGCGCATAGCGTTCTTTGATGCACACGGCTGCCGCGCCAGTGACCACGGCTTGGATCACACGGTGTGCCGCATGGTATCGGATGCCGAGGTACAGGCGATCATGGACAAGGCGCTTGGCGGTGAAGCCGTCACGGCGGAGGAAGCGGATGCTTTCAAAACGCATTTGCTGTTGTTCTGTGCGCGGCAGTATGCGCGGCTCGGCTGGGCCATGGAGCTGCACTTCAATTGCTTGCGCAATACCAATAGCCGCATGTTTGAAAAGCTCGGTCCCGATACCGGCTTCGACTGTGTCGGCCCGTACAACGGTGTGGCTGCTTTGACGCAGTTCCTGGATACGCTGGATCGCGACGGCGAGCTGCCGCGCACCATTCTGTACAGCCTGGACGGTTCGGATAACGCCGCCATCGGCACCGTGCTCGGTGCGTTTCAAGGCTCGGAGGTTCCCGGCAAAATTCAGCAGGGCTCCGCCTGGTGGTTTAACGATCACAAGCAGGGCATGATCGATCAAATGGTCAGCCTTGCCAATTTGAGCTTGCTTGGCAACTTTGTGGGGATGCTGACCGACTCGCGCAGCTTCTTAAGCTACACGCGCCACGAGTATTTCCGCCGCATTTTGTGTGAGCTCATCGGCGGTTGGATCGAAAACGGCGAGTACCCGGCCGATATGAAGACGGCGGGAGCCCTGGTGCAGGATATCTGCTATAACAACGCGAAACGTTATTTTCAATTATAAAGGAAAGGTGATACACAATGGATTTGAAGCTGAGACCGAAAGAGGAATGTATGTTTGACGAGATCTCGCTGGGCGAGGTTATGCTGCGTTTGGATCCCGGTGAGGGCCGCATCAAGACTGCGCGTTCTTTCCGTGCCTGGGAAGGCGGCGGCGAGTACAACGTGGCGCGCGGTTTGCGCCGCTGCTTCGGTATGAAAACCGGTGTGGTGACGGCGTTTGCGCAAAACGAAGTGGGCTATCTGCTGGAGGATTTCATTCTGCAGGGCGGTGTGGACACCTCGCTTATTCAATGGAAGCCGTACGACGGTATCGGCCGCAACGTGCGCAACGGTCTCAACTTTACCGAGCGCGGATTCGGCATTCGCGGCGCGGTGGGCGTTTCGGACCGCGGTAACACTGCGGCGGCGGCGCTCAAGCCCGGCGATATTGATTGGGAGTATATTTTCGGCACGCTGGGCGTGCGTTGGCTGCACACCGGCGGTATCTTCGCGGCGCTGAGCGAAACCACCGCCGACGTGGTGATCGAGGCGGTGAAAACGGCGAAGAAATACGGCACGATCGTATCGTATGACTTGAACTACCGTCCGTCTTTGTGGAAGGATATCGGCGGCAAAGAGAAGGCGCAGCAGGTGAACCGCGAGATTGCGAAATACATTGACGTGATGATCGGTAACGAAGAGGATTTCACCGCTTGCCTGGGCTTTGAAATTGAGGGTAACGACGAAAATCTGAAGGAGCTGAACCTGGACGGTTATTTCAAGATGATCGAAAAGGTCACGGCAGCCTATCCGAACTTTAAAGTGGTGGCGACCACGTTGCGTACGGTGAAGACGGCAACGGTCAATGACTGGAGTGCGATCTGCTGGGCGGATGGCGTGATCCACAAGGGAATCGAGTTGCCGGGCTTGGAGATCATGGACCGCGTGGGCGGCGGCGACAGCTTCGCTTCCGGTCTCATTTACGGTTTAATGACCTACGGCGATGCGCAGACGGCGGTCAACTACGGTGTGGCGCACGGCGCGCTCGCCATGACGACACCGGGCGACACCTCCATGGCATCCCTCAAAGAGGTTGAGGGCATTGTGGGTGGCAAAGGCGCACGCGTACAACGATAATTGTAACAGAAGAAAAAGCCATCGATCCTTGCGGGTCGATGGCTTTTTTGTGTGAGGGGGGGCTTGGTGTGCGGCAGAGGGCGGAAGATGCGGGGTGCCGTATTGGCACCCCTTTCGCGAAAGGCGGGGCAGAAATCGATCGACGTGAAATAAAAAATCCTTGGCAGAGGAGTCTGCCAAGGACGAATAAGCAACTTATCCGCGGTGCCACCTTGCTTCACGGTTTTTCCCGTGCCCTTTGCGGAGTACCAGCATACCCCCGACAACTGACGTATGTCCTCACGTTGCAGAATACTCTGTGCTTTCACGCACATTTGACTGCACCCTCAGCGGCCCATTTGACGAGAGTGTTTCTTGCCCGATTCCCAGCACCACGGGCTCTCTGTGAAGGTTTCTCCGCCGTTACTTCCGCCTCAACGGTTTTGTTTGATTGTGATTATCATAGCACCGCCGTTTTGGTTTGTCAAGCGTTTGCAAGAAAAACTTGCATCCCCCGCACGGCGGTGGTACAATGAAGCACAGAAGAGGAGGCGAGGATATGAAGATCGTGGATTTGCTGCAAAACGGCAAGACATCGTTATCCTTTGAGGTGTTTCCGCCCAAAACCGAAACGGCGTTTGACAGCGTGCGCCACGCAACCGAGGAGATCGCCACGCTGCACCCGTCGTTCATGAGCGTGACGTACGGCGCGGGCGGCGGGACGAGTCGGTATACGCTGGACATTGCCAAAAACATCAAAGAACGCTACGGCGTGCCCACCCTGGCGCACCTGACGTGTGTATCCTCCACCCGCGAAACGGTGACACAAAAAATTGCGGAGATCCGCGCGGCGGGGATTGAGAACGTGATGGCGCTGCGCGGCGATATTCCGGAATCCATGCTAAAGGACGACCGCAGCGCGTGGGATTACCGTTACGCGGTGGATCTGGTGCGCGAGCTCAAGGCCGCCGATCCCGCCTTGTGCATCGGCGGGGCGTGCTACCCCGAAATTCACCCCGAAAGCGCGGATCAGAAGGAAGATATCCGCCGCTTAAAGGAAAAGGTGGAGGCGGGCTGCGATTTTTTAACCACGCAGATGGTGTTTGATAACAACCTGTTATATAATTTCCTTTATAAGATACGCGAGGCGGGCATCACGGTGCCGGTCATTCCCGGTATCATGCCCATCACCAACGGCAACCAGGTGGCACGCGCCATCCAGTTATCCGGCTCATTCATGCCGCAGCGGTTCAAGAGCTTGGTGGACAAATTCGGCAGCGATCCTGCCGCTATGAAGCAAGCAGGGATCGCGTATGCCACGGATCAGATCATTGATTTATATGCCAACGGCATTACCAACGTGCACGTGTATTCCATGAACAAGCCCGACGTCGCGCGGCAGATTCAAGCGAATTTGTCGGATATTTTGGGCAAATGAGCCGCGTGATGACATTGGCGGCACCGCCCGTGTGCGAACGCGAGGTTTTGCGGTATGCGGGCTGCCGCACGGCGGATGAGGCCGTGGGTGAGCTGATGCGCGTCTGCTTGCAGGAGCTGCTGCCCGTGCTGTCCTACACCGTGTGCTACGAGGAGATCGACCCTGCCCCGTATACGGCGCAATCGGGTTCGCTTGAGCGGCATCTGGCGGGGTGCGAGCGGGTGTACCTGCTGGCGGCCACGTTGGGGATCGGGGCGGATCGGCTGATCCAAAAATACGGGCGGCTGGCGCCCTCCAAAGCGGTGATGATGCAGGCGATCGCCACCGAGCGGGTGGAGGCGCTGTGCGATGCGTTTGCCGCGCACATTCAAGCGGAAACGGGGCTTTTTCCGCGGCATCGGTTCAGCGCGGGGTACGGCGATGCGCCGCTTTGCTGGCAGCGCGAGATTGCCGAGCGGCTGCAAACGGCCAAACGCATCGGTGTGACGGTGAACGACAGCTTGCTGTTATCGCCCGCCAAATCGGTGACGGCGTTTGCGGGATTTGCCAAAACGCCGCAGGCGGCGGGCGCGCGCTGTCGCAACTGTGAGAAACAAGATTGTGCTTTTCGAGGTGTGGTATGACGTTTTGTGAATTTTTGAACACCCATATTGTGCGGCTGGACGGCGGCATGGGTACGCTGCTGCAGGCGGAGGGCCTGCAAGCCGGTGAGCTGCCCGAGCGGTGGAATGTGACCCACCCCGAGGTTATCACCGCGATTCACCGCGCCTATTTTGAGGCGGGGAGTAACGTTGTGAGCACCAACACGTTTGGCGCGAACGCGCTGAAATTTAATGATACCGAGCTGGAAACGGTGGTTGCGGCCGCGTTCCAAAATGCTAAGGCCGCCAAAACGGGGGCGGAGCAGTTTATCGCGCTGGATATCGGTCCTTCGGGAAAGCTTTTAAAACCGTTTGGAGATTTGGATTTTGAGGATGCGGTGGCGCTGTTTGCCAAGACCGTGAGGCTGGGTGTGAAATACGGCGCCGACCTTATTTTGATTGAAACCATGAACGACAGCTACGAAACCAAGGCGGCGGTGCTGGCGGCAAAGGAAAACAGCGAGCTGCCGATCGTGGTATCCAATGCCTACGGCGCGGATGGCAAGCTCATGACGGGCGCTTCGCCCGCGGCGATGGTGGCGATGCTGGAGGGCTTGGGTGTAGAGGCGCTGGGCGCCAACTGCTCGCTCGGGCCCAAGCAATTGGCCCCCGTGGTAAGAGAATTGTTGGAAGCGGCATCGGTGCCGGTGCTGCTCAAGCCCAACGCGGGATTACCCGCGGTGAAGGACGGGCGCACGGTGTTCTCGGTGGCACCCGCGGAATTTGCCGACGAGGTGGCGGCGCTCATGCAAGACGGGGTGCGCGTGGTGGGTGGCTGCTGCGGCACGACCCCCGACTATATCCGCGCGCTGACCGAAAAAACGCGCACGATGACGGCACGACCGATCGAGAAAAAACGGCGCACGGTGGTATCGTCCTATACCCATGCGGTGACGTTTGGGGAGGAGCCGATTCTCATTGGTGAGCGCATCAACCCCACGGGCAAAAAGCGGTTTAAGCAAGCGCTTTTGGAAAACGATATGGATTATCTGCTGCAGGAGGGTGTGCGCCAGCAGGAAAAAGGCGTGCACCTGCTGGATGTGAACGTGGGGTTGCCCGGCATTGACGAAGAGGCTATGCTCACGCGCGCGGTGTGCGAGCTGCAGGCTGTTTGCGATCTGCCGCTGCAAATTGACACCGCCGACCCGAAAGCGATGGCGGCGGCGATGCGGCGCGTTAACGGTAAGCCGCTTGTCAATTCCGTGAGCGGCAAGCGTGAGAGCATGGAGGCGATCTTCCCGCTTGTCAAACGCTACGGCGGTGCGGTGATCGCGCTGACGTTGGATGAAAACGGGATTCCCGACACGGCGGAGGAACGGGTGGCGATCGCCAAACGTATTGTCAAAACCGCCGCCGCGTACGGCATTGAAAAGCACGAGTTGATTTTTGATACGCTGGCGATGACCGTGAGTGCGGACAGCCGCTCGGCGATGGTGACGCTGGAAGCGCTGCGGCGCATCCGCGAGGAGCTGGGGTGTCATACGTCGCTGGGGGTATCCAACGTATCGTTTGGGTTGCCGGTGCGGGATGCGGTGAACAGCACGTTTTTTGCGCTCGCGCTGGAAAACGGGTTGTCGGCGGCGATCATGAATCCGTATTCGTCCCCGATGATGCAGGTGTATTACGCGTACCGCGCCCTCAAAGGCATGGACAAAAACTGCGAAGCGTACATTGCGGCAGCGAGTGAATTTCAAATGGTAACAGCGCCCGTGGCGGTGGCGGAAAAGACCGCCGAGGAACAACGGAGCGCGTTGCAGCGGGCAATCACCAAAGGACTGAAAGACGAGGCGGCGGCGATCACAGCGGAGCTTCTCAAAACCGTGGCGCCGCTGGATATTGTGAACGGCGAGATCATTCCCGCTTTGGATGCGGTGGGCAAGGGGTTTGAACAAAACACGGTGTATCTGCCGCAGCTGCTCATGAGCGCGGAAGCCGCGCAGAGTGCGTTTGAACATATCAAGGCGGCGTTGCCGCAAAAAGCGGGCGGGCCTTCGGTGGTGATCGCCACCGTGAAAGGCGATATTCACGATATCGGCAAAAACATTGTGAAGCTGTTACTCGAAAATTACGGGTTTACGGTGCATGATCTCGGCCGTGACGTGTCGCCCGAAGCGGTGGTGGAAGCGGTGCGCGAGCACAACGCGCCGCTTGTGGGCTTAAGCGC
The DNA here is from genome assembly GCA_045541305.1 of Acutalibacteraceae bacterium. Taxonomy (GTDB): domain Bacteria; phylum Bacillota; class Clostridia; order Oscillospirales; family Acutalibacteraceae; genus RGIG3009. The sequence continues at coordinate 7,212 of JAZQIV010000169.1, forward strand.
TTTGATGACTACCACCGTGCCCGCGATGGAAGATACCATTGCCGCGGTGCGCAAAGCCGTGCCGCATTGCAAAATCATGGTGGGCGGCGCGGTGCTGAACGCGGAGTATGCGCAGCGCATCGGCGCGGATTTTTACGCCAAGGATGCGATGGAAGGCGTGCGGTACGCGGAAAGTATAAAGGGTTGAGGATATATGAATCAACAAGCAATCAAACAAGCGCTGCTGCAGCAATATCCGTATCGGGTGGAGCTGCACGCACACACCGCACCCGTGAGCGGGTGCAGCGAGGTATCGCCCGCGGAGCTGATCGACATTTATGCTGCGCAGGGCGTGGATGCCGTGGTGATTACCAATCACTTTACGTATCACGAGGGGCTTGACCCCGCGGATTACGTGAACACGCACGTGGCGGCGTTTGAACAAGCCAAAGCGCATGCCGAGCAGTACGGGATGCAGGTGTATTTGGGCGCCGAGATCCGCTTCACAGAAAACGTGAACGATTATCTGGTGTACGGGGTGGATCGGCAGCAGCTGCTTGAAATTTACGACTATCTGCCGCACGGTATCGAGCGGTTTCGCCGCGAATACGCGATGCCCGACAGCGTGTTTGTGCAGGCCCACCCGAAGCGCGACCACATGACACCGGTGGACGCCGCGTTGTTGGATGGGGTGGAGGTGTTTAACATGCACCAAAACCACAATTCGCGCGTAGGCTTGGCCGCGTTGTTTGCCAGGGAGAAGGACGGCATGATCGTGACGATCGGTTCGGATTTTCATCACCCGCACCGTGAGCACGAGGCGCAGGGGCTCATCCGTGTTTCGCAGCTGCCAAAGGACGGGTTTGCGTTGGCCGCCCTCTTGCGGTCGGGCGAGTACGTGATGGAACTCGCCCGCGGCTATTTGGTGATATAAGAAAAAGAGCACCCCGACGAGATTTCGTCGGGGTGCAATTTTATGTGTTACGCTTTGTGCAGCTTGGCGCCGATGGCGGTGACCACGCCCAACAGCTCGTCCGACGGGCCGGAGATGACACAAGCGCCGCAAATGGGGCAGGGGGGATTTTCACGCACGCTGTCCACCGCCGCCTGACAGGCGGAGATGTCGCCCTCCAGCACCACGGTTACGTGACCGCCGCAGGAGGTTTCCCGTGCACACAGCTCCAGCGTGGCACATTTGAGCATTTGATCGACCGCCTGTACGGCGTGAGAGGCGCCCAGCACCTCTACCAAGGCATACGCTTCCGGTTTGTTCATCGTTTGGCGCCTCCTTTTATCGACCAATGGTGGCGGCAATGCCGTACTCGGTGCCGGCATCCGGTGCCGAGATCACGGTGGAGGCCGTGACCTTGCCGTAAGGGGCGGCGGCCGCAAGCGCCGCGTCCATGGCGGCGCGCACGCTGGAAACGTCGCCGCGCAGCTTGACACACGCGCCGGCTTTCAAACGGTTACGTTCCACGCCCTGCACCTTCACGTCCGCCGCTTTGGCTGCCGCATCCAAGGCGACGAGGCACGCCATGAAGCTGTCCAGTTCAAAAATGCCGATCGCCTGACCGGTATAGTGATTATCTACCATACTGTAAGCACCTGCCTTTTGTTTGCATGCTCACAGTATATCACACAATGTTATTGTATACAAGGGGAAAATGTGCAGGGGGCCTTGGGTACATTTTGCGGCAGAATGTCTAAACTCCCGCGAATGTGGCAAGGATAGATTTATTGGAAATAATATCTTGACAAGCCGTTTTGCTTGTGATAGAATGTTTCTCCGTGGGAGTGCGCACTATGGGTGAACTATGCCCAAAAATGCGCGCAAAACCCGCACCGTTGACCGCTTGGCGATGAGCGAAGCCGATACGGAGCTTATAAATAGGAGGTGAAAAGATTGCCTACTTTTAACCAGTTAGTCCGCAAGGGCAGAGAAGAGCTCGAGAAGAAAGCGAAGGCACCGGCATTGCTCAAAGGCTGGAACTCCAAAAAACGCATTCCGACCGATCAGAATTCTCCCCAAAAGCGCGGCGTTTGCACTGCGGTTAAGACGTCCACCCCGAAGAAACCGAACTCGGCTCTTCGTAAGGTTGCCCGTGTGCGTTTGTCCAACGGTATCGAAGTTACTTCGTATATCCCCGGCGAAGGTCACAACCTGCAGGAGCACAGCGTGGTGCTGATCCGTGGCGGCCGTGTAAAGGACCTTCCCGGTGTGCGTTATCACATCATCCGCGGAACCCTCGATGCACAGGGCGTCGCAAACCGGATGCAGGCTCGTTCCAAGTACGGTGCGAAGCGTCCGAAGGCAGGTAAATAATTGAAAAGACATTTCATCAGCGGCTACATAGTAGCGGCAGATTTATATAACGGGACATCCCGTTTGCGACTGCCCTTTCTATGGCCAACGGGAGTATGTCACTTTCGAGTACCTATGATATCATTTTTATGAAGGAGGGAAGTAAAGTGCCGAGAAGAGGTTCTATCGCAAAACGCGATGTTTTGCCCGACCCGCTTTACAATTCCAAGTTGGTGACCAGACTCATC
>JAZQIV010000170.1:0-11497 GCA_045541305.1 Acutalibacteraceae bacterium
CCATACGCTGCTATAGCTCAGTAGGTAGAGCGCATCCTTGGTAAGGATGAGGTCACCAGTTCAACTCTGGTTAGCAGCTCCAGAAAAAACTCCTTGAGGTTTTCTCAAGGAGTTTTTTTAACTAAATCCGTCCTTTCGGACGGGATAAATCCATCTTCGATGGGTGAAATCGCTTTGCGGTGAAATCCGACTCCGTCGGGTTTAAGGGACGGATTTAATTTCATCGAAACCAAGGGTTTCGATTTCACCAAAGGCGAATGCCTTTGATTTCACCGTGCGTCAGCACGATTTCACTTTACTTGCAATGTTATAGCATTTATGGTATAATTATTTATAGAAATGAGGTGGTTGCTATGCCTGAAAGTAAACTTGCAGTTTCATCTATGGATTTTGCTGTGAAGATTTTAAAACTTTGTGACATTATAAAAGGTCATTATTCTATTGTTAATCAACTTGAAAGGTCGGCTACAAGCATTGGCGCAAATATTCGTGAAGCCAATTACGCTCATAGTAAACCCGATTTTGTTTCTAAATTACAAATATCACTTAAAGAATGCTATGAAACAGAATATTGGCTTGAACTTATGCTAAAAGCTGAACTTTTACAAGAAGATGTAGCAAAGGTTTTATTGCACGATTGTGGCTCGATTCGTAGAATGCTCGTTTCATCTATCAATACAATAAAAAGTAAGGAGTAATTTTGTGAAAAAATTAAATGTTGCTTTAATCAACAATGTTCAGTATTGTAAATTTCCCAATGGAATAAATAACATAAAGGACTTCATTGAATTTCTTAACGGAAACTATCATTCTTTTGTGGAATTAGAGTTTTTAATTGAGGAAGGTTGTGTTGCTCCGTTTTATATTGAAGAAGATTTAAAGACGGAAAAACAATATTGGAATCCCTCTAATATTCGACTTGTCAAAGAAGCTGAAGTATCTATTCTTCGCAGATGGGAATATGAAGAAAAACTCAAAAAAGTCATTGCAGAGAAATGTGTTCATTGTGTAAACTATTCTGAAGATGCGTGTGAGCAAGATCTCAAATCTCATATTGAGCATATTGATTTAAATGGCGAATGTTATGGATACGAAAAGAAAAAATAAAGAAAATCAGGTTTTTAGACCGGTTCCATTTTGAGTGTCGGTCCCAAAGAAAAACAACACCCATCGGGTGGTGTTTTTCTTTGGCTTTTCTTTCTGCTTCCACTTACAACACCATAGTTAGTAGTCATGCCCTTACCGACTGAGCGCAGCGAAGTCGGTGGTAGCCGTTTGCGAGCGCCGCTGGTGGCGGATGAGCATAAAGCGGGCACCGCAAACGGATGAATACTTAATAATGCGGTAGCAAGCACTGACTAATGGAAACCAAAACAGACATTATTTACAAAAAACGGAAGAGGGGATCCCTCTTCCGTTTTTTAGGATTGTGGAGGGATAAGCGAAGCGTCTCTTTGGTTATCTTGTACATGAAAGCCGCGGTTGGTTTAGTAAAACAACCGATTTATCCAACGGTTGGAAAAATAGACTTGACATGGTGCAAAAAGGCATAGTAAAATACAATTAGTCTAACGACTGGACTAATTGTATTTTGAAACGGAGGCTGCATGTATGGAAAACAAAAAAGATCTTGCTATGAACGGCGCCGGTATTGAGGAAATCGGTTTCCCGATGTGGCCGCAATTCGCGCCCGAAACCCTGGAGGATGTTCTGGAACCGCTGAAAAACGGTAAGGTTAACTACTGGACCGGTAAAAAAGGTATGGAATTCGAAGAGATGTTTGCCGAGTGGGAAGGCGCTAAAATGGCGATTTCCTGCACAAACGGAACGGCGGCATTGCAAATCGCTTTGTTGAGCGTTGGTGTTGGCGCCGGCGATGAAGTGATTGTGCCTTCCTATTCGTTCATTGCATCTTCCTTTGCTGCGGTACAGGCAGGTGCTATTCCGCGTTTTGCGGACGTCACGGATGAGCACACCATTGATCCTGCTTGCGTAGAGGCTCTGATCAACGAACGTACCAAGGCAATCGTTGTTGTTCATTTGTACGGCGTTGTATGTGATATGGGCCCGATTTTGGAAATTGCGAAGAAACACAATCTCAAGGTTATTGAGGATTGCGCACAGTGCATCGGCGGTGAATACAAGGGTACTAAAGTTGGCTTGATCGGCGACGTGGGCTGCTTCTCGTTCTGCCAGTCCAAGCACTTCACTACCGGCGGCGAGGGCGGCATGGTTGTTACCAATAACGAAGATTACGGTTGGGAATGCCGTTCCATTCGTGACCATGGCTACGATGTGAGAACGCGTATGAACATGCTGGTTTTGGAAGAAAAACTCCCGTATATCCACAATCGCGTTGGCTTTAACTTCCGTATGACCGAGATGCAGTCTATTATTGGTATCAACGAACTCAAGCGTTTTGATAATTGGAACTTGAAGCTTCGTAAACAGTACGCAAAGATGTACGATGAAGCCTTTGCCGGTCTGAAAGGTATTGCGGCTTTGCCGGTCAACACCGAGGAACGCGTTAATGCGTATTGGTGGTATCCGATTCGTTTGGATCTTTCTGTGCTGGATTGCGATGCACCTGCAGTCGTGAAAGAACTTGGTGCCAACAAGATCCCGTGCTACGGTATTCAGTGGCCGGAAGCATATGAAGAGCGTGCGTATAAAGAGCTGAACGGCTTTGGTGATGCCAACTTCCCGTTCCGTTCAACCGAATATACCAACCCCGCTTCGGTGGATTACAAGAACGTACTGTGCCCGACCGCGAAGAAACTGCGTGCGGAAACGGTCAATCTGTTCTTGCATCCCTCTTGGAACGAAGCGCACATTCAGCGTTGCATTGATGGCTTGAAAGCCATTTTGGCAAAGCACACAAAATAAGTTTGCTTTATGAGGAGTGTCGAACTATGAAAACAATTCGTTGGGGTGTGATTGGTTGCGGCGGTATTGCTTTGCGTCGCACCATTCCCGGTTTGGTTTTGGCCGAAAACAGTGAACTGGTGGCGGTGATGGATACCAATCCCGATGCGGCTTTGGCGTGTCAGCGGAAATTCAATGCCAAGTTCGCGTATACCGATTATACGGAATTGTTGGCATGTGACGAGATCGATGCTGTGTACATTGCTTCTCCGGTTATCTGCCATTATGAGCAGGCTGCTGCAGCGGCTCGTGCAAAAAAACATATTCTGCTTGAAAAGCCGTTGGGCCTCACCGTGGATCAAGCAAAAGAGATTCAAGCCATCTGTGATGCCGAGGGCGTTAAATTGGGCGCCGGTTTCATGATGCGTTTTAACGGGTTGCATGAGCAGGTGCGTGACCTGATCGCTGCAGGAAAGCTCGGCGATATTGTGTCCATGCGCGCCCAATTTACGTGCTGGTATCCCGAAATTGAAGGGGCCTGGCGTCAGCAAAAGAGCACGTCGGGCGGCGGCGCATTGATGGATATGGGCATTCATTGTATCGATTTGTTGCGATTCATGTCCGGCATGGAAGCCAAAGAAATCACGGCGTTTATCGGCAATCAGATCTTCAAATACGAGGTTGAGGATGCGGCATCGCTCACCATGCGCATGGGAAACGGCGCACTTGCCTATGTCGATGCAGCGTTCAACATTCCCGACGATGCCACCGTCTGCAAGCTGGAGATTTACGGCACGGGCGGCAGTGTTGTGCTGGAAGGCAGTTTGGCTCAGGATGAAGCCGGCGAGGGCGTTTTGATCGCAACCGACAGCACCAAGGGCTACGATGCTCAGCAAAACCGTGTCAAAGCGGAAAACACCGTGCTCAAAGCGGGCTCCGGTAATCTGTACACCAAGGAGGTCGCCGCCTTTGCGCAGGCGATTTTGGACGGCACAGAACCGCCGGTCACCGCAACGGATGCCATTCGCGCACAGGCGATCGTGGAAGCGGCGTACGCTTCGGCAAGCGGTCGTTGTGTGGTGGATATGCTGTAAGCTTTGTAAAAATCCGATACACCGCTTCGTGTATCGGATTTTTCGCGAAAAGATTTGTATCCTGTCTTCATTTATGGTATACTGACTTCAAAGAGAGGGGCGGTTTCAAAAATGAAGCAGCACAAAGCGATGCAGGAGGATATCAAAAGCATCAATAAAAAACTGGTGTTTCGCACCATCGCCGGCGAAGCGCCGATTTCGCGCGCGGGTATCAAAAAACAGACTCATCTTGCTGCCACCACGGTTTCCACGTTGGTGGATGAGTATATTGAACAGGGCTTTTTGAACGAAACCGGCTTGTCGCAAACCAACACGGTTGGTCGTCGCTCAATGATGCTCACGGTCAATGGCGCGGGCGGTTTCTTTTTGGTGTTGGATGTGCATAAGGACGCGGTTCTGATGTTTGTGCACGACCTGAAGCTCGCGCTGCGCGAAACCAAAATTGTTTCTTACACCTCCGAGAAAAATTTGTATCGTATTTTGCCGGAAATCATCGGGCAAACCCAAGCGGCCTATCCGGCGTTGTTATCGGTAGCGATTGCTTTGCCGGCTTTGCTGCACGGCGAACAGCGGCGTGGTGCTTCCTCCGTGCTGGGCTTTACGGTGGATATCGATGCCCTGAAGGCGATCCGCAAGCAATTCGCGACATTACCGATCGAATTTTGCAACACGTCTGGATTGGCGGCATATGCGCAAACGACTCGGTATCCGTTGGTCCACGATCTGATTTCTGTTGACGTGTCCGATGGTGTGGGTTCCGGTATTATTATCGACGGCGCCATCTACCAAGGTAAAAACGGCCTTGCGGGTGAGCTCGGACACATTTGCATGGACCTGCACGGCGAACCGTGTGTTTGCGGTGGTAAGGGGTGTTTAGAGCATTATATCAGTGTTCCGGTGATCCTGCGCCGCATTTCCAAACGCCTTGGTCAAGCGATCACGTTGCCGCAAGCGGTGGAACTGTTTAACAGCGGCAATGCGGCGGCAACCGAGGTCATGACATCGGCGGCAGGCCGATTGGCGTTGGCGTTGAACACGCTTATTAACCTGTTTGATCCGGAATTGGTTGTCATTAGCGGTGAAATTTGTCTGTTTGGCGATGCGTTTTACAACATGGTATCTGCACGCCTGCGTGAATTGTCTTTGCTGGGGACCGAACGGGACGTCCGTTTTATGCGCACCGATGAAAATTTGGTTTCGCTCGGTGGCGCGCATTACTTATTCGATCAATATTTTGCTTGACGTGTAACAGATAATCACCTTCCAAATCTGAACCATTCGTGTTCCATTAGAAGGTGATTTTTCTTTATAAAACCCTTTATTTAAGCGACTTTACGGTCGCTTTTTTGTTTTTTTCTTTTATCGAACACTTTTTTGAAAACAGGATAAATTGCGTCAGCAATTATTTTATTTCCCCAAATTCGAACCATCAGTGTTCGATTCACTTTCCTTATAAACGCCTATACTGCGGTAATATTTAGATTCAAAGTACTCAGGTGTTTGATAACGGAGGACAGAGTGCGGTCTGTCGTTATTGTAGTAGTTTATATACTCTCTGATTGATTCTCGAAGCTCTCTTTCAGAACGATAATCTGTGCGGTACAGTCTTTCGGTTTTCATCGATTTGAAGAATGACTCCATAACAGAATTGTTGTATGGAGTGGCTGTATTTGAAAAGGATTGTTTTACGCCAAGGGCTCTTAGATAATCGCGAAAAGTATCTGAGGTATAATTAGTTCCTCTATCACTGTGAAACAATAATTCGGTTGGTTGCCGGTATTCCAGCACGGCAATTTTTTGTGTGGATACCACTTTGCACGGTTGGTCAAACTCCTGACGACTGTTATATTTTATAACCGGGTCGGGGAGGGTGACGGCGTCTTGCCGTAAACTTACCGAAAATCCTAAAAAACAATGCTTTGGGTTTGCCAAAACATTGTTTTTTATCATACATGTGATTTTTTAAATTTTAGCGGCGTGATTCCCATTTGCTGCTTGAAGACCTTTGTGTAATACGAAGCACTGGAAAAGCCGCAGATCTGTGAAATCTCTTCGACTGACAAGTTTGTGCGGGTAAGAAGGTCCACGGATTTCTCAACGCGTTTTTTGCTGATATATTCACCGATTGTGCAGTGAAAACGCGCGTGGAACTTATCATACAACACACTTTTAGATACGTTGATGCTTTGGGAAATTTGCTTGATAGACAGATCTTTGTCCAGATTACTGTTAATAAATGCAGTTGCCCGTTGTAGGATTTCGACGGAATCGGGTTTTAGCATATTTTCGGTCAGAATATGACCGATGAGGATTTCGGCGAGTGTGGCGATGCTTTGTGTTTTCGGCGGATCGAACGGGAGGAGAGCGGCATAATACTTTTGCAGCAGTTTCCGATCCGGCACGTCGGCTTGCAAATCGGGGAAACGATGATCTGTTTTCATCTGTCCAAAGAACAAATACCCGGTGGTGATATTGTTGCACACAATGGGTGATACGATGTTGAGTAACCCAAACGGGCACGTGCTTTGCTCGCTTTGCCGGCTTATCTTGCTCTTTTGAAGCAATTTCGTATCAAATGCCACGCATTGCTTTTTGCAGGCGGTATCCTGTTGTATATGATGGCAATACCGACAAATTTCGTGCTGACTGGAGCTGATAGGCGTAAAGGTGTCGCTGAACAAGTCGATGCGCGCACCGGTCGCATTGTAAAAGTCGTGCAACACTTTGTTTATTTTTTGAACGTCATACTGAACAAGCATCGTTTCACCGCCTTCACAATTCCATTATATTAACCGTTTCTATTTTGTCAATAAGTTTCGAAAAACGGAACATATTACCAAAATGCAGGAATATACCTACTGTTTTTGAAACTGTGCTTTTTGATACAATATTCTTAACCAGAGAAATGAAAGAAAGAGGGATGATGTATGGGAAAAGCAACGGATTTCCGGTATAACACCGGAGCGACCCGTGTTCCATGGGCAGCAGTAGGCGAAAATTATAATGTCAATGATTTGATGGAAATTATCAAGTTTCTTATGCAAGGTAATGGTCCGGAATATGAAGCAGCAGTGCAAGCGGTGAAGGCACAGGTGGAAAAACTGGATAAACTGTCCACTCCTCCTGGAAAACTGTCTCTCGCGTCAAAGGTGGAAGAAGCAGAAGAGGCGGCCAATGCCTATTTGGGAACGGACAGCAGCACTTTTGTGACAAACGCCACCTCGGGTTTTGAGATCGCTTACAAATATGCAAACCTAAAGCCCGGCGATGAGGTTATTGTTCCGGCTATTACGTTTATTGCTACAATGGCGTATCCGCTCTCCATTGGTGCAAAACTGGTGTTTGCTGATGTGGATCCGGTGACAATTAATATGGATCCTGCTGATGTTGCCAAAAAGATTACACCGAAAACAAAAATGATTGTACCTGTACATATCGGTGGTTATCCGGTGGATATGGATCCGATTATAGAACTCGCCAAGAAGCACAACATTTTAGTGCTCGAAGACGCGGCACATGCATTCGGCGCTATGTATAAAGGCAAAAAAATCGGTACCATCGGTGATTTTGCTGCGTTCAGCTTCCATGAGGTGAAAAATATTACTTCCTTTGGTGAGGGCGGAATTGCTACGACGACGGTTCCGGGATTTAAAGATCATATGAAACGAGCGCGTTTTGTAGGAATGGATTTCAGCCACAAGATTAAAGACTGGTTGTATGATGTTTCGGCAATTCCGGGTAAAGAGGAGCCGTTTGTAGCCGTGAACTACTCTACGACGGAAATCCAAGGACTGGGTCTTTCTCTGCAAATTGCGCGAAATGATCAGATCATCGCAGAGCGTAAACGTGCTGCTGAGTACCTCAATAGTCGTTTGTCGATTAATCCGGCCATTATTTGCCAGGATCTCGGCAATGAGGATATCAAGCCTACGTTCCATTTATATCTGCTTCAGATTGATCCTGCCAAGGCGGGCGGCGATATTCAGCTTTTGAAGAAAAAATTAGAGGAAAAAGGTGTTACCAACATCCCACATTTTGGCCCGCTTTATCGATTCCGCGTAACCGAGCAAATGGGGTATAACGCGGATGAAATTGCCAAAACCTGCCCGGTATGTGAAGAGGTTTTCTATAAACGTTTCACTCATTTGCCGTTGTATGGTTTAAGCCAAGAGCAATTGGAATATATGGCTGATGCTATTCTGGAATCGGTTGCAGAGATGCAGGCCGGAAAATGAGAAAGCAGATGTATTTTGCGATCTTCTGTTTTGCCGAGAAGATTGTCGTTGGATACGAGATCTTATCGTTGTGGGGTACATGTTGGGTGTTGAAGAGGTTTTTTGGAAAGGGAAAATTTTGTGATGAACTGTTACACGATTCAAAAGGTTTACGATCAGCCGGATTGGAATGCGATTGGTGCGTTGTCGATGGACTACCGCTATGCTGATACTCCAGCAGATATGCGTGCTTTTGCGCAAATTGCGTATACCGACGATCGCTTGTTTGTGCATTTGTGGTCGGAGAACGACGATGTTCGTGCAGTTGAGCAAGGGCCGCTTGGTTCCCCTTTCGAGGATTCCTGCCTTGAACTTTTTTTCTCGCCGATTAACGGGGATGAACGATATTTTAATATCGAGTTTAATGCGAACGGTTGTATGTACCTTGGCCTCGCCAGTAACGATGAGACATTGGTGCGTCTACTGCCGGAGGAGGAAACGCAGGTATTTTCGCCTACCATTCGTTTCATTGAAACGGGTTGGGAGATCTTCTATACGGTGCCGTTTGCATTCATACGGCGATTTTTCCCCGACTTTAAGGTGGAATCCGGGCGTATGATGCGCGCCAATTGCTACAAATGTGCCGATCTTACTGCACCGGCCAACTACCTTTCGTGGAATTTAGTCGAGGGTGAAGTATTGTCGTTTCATCAGCCACAATATTTTGGTGAGATGCAGTTTGCTTAGTCCCTGTTAGCATGGCCTTCTTGTGACGGCATTAGAACGGATATAACATGAGCAATGAAGAACATAAAGAACGGGCCGAATTGTAACCGATATGCAAACAAGTGTGATTTTCAATCGTACGATTAAGAATTCCTTGAACAGGACAAAAGTAAATAGCCGACCAATACCCCTTGTGTAATAGACCATGAAGTACGTGTTAGAAGAATAGCAGACATCAACTGAATATTAAAAACGACAAGTTATTTTAAGACGAATTTTAAAGATGTTGGAGGGGAGACTATGTTTAGATTTGCTTATCAGTGCTCACCGCTTGAAAAGATTTTTGAGGATGGAGTCCCAAGCTTTGACAGATATAACAAAACCGCGGCACTTTTAGGTGAGGAGGTAGCTTTTCAGATAGCTATGCGCACCTCTGAAAACATTCCCAGTCCCTGTGAAATATACATTTCGATAGAAAGCGACTTAGAGGATATCGAGGTTTGTCAGGTTATAAATATGCCTGTTTTCGTCACAGCTTTTATGGGGGAGCACGACGAGGGCTATATTTCTGAGCACCCAGGGTTTTATCCTGATCTTTTGAAGCCTTTAGAAAACCGTTCTGTTACTGCCTCAAATGTTGCTACATCTACCATTTGGTTTAACGTTAAAATCCCTCAAGATTGTAGAATGGGCAAACATAAAATCAGCGTAACTTTAACAGAGCCGCTTACAAAAATGAACAAGACCCTTGAGTTTACTATTGATGTTATTGGGGTAGCTCTGCCTAAAAACAAGCTCCCCGTTACAATGTGGTTTCATAATGACTGTATTGCCGACGTTTACAATGTCAATATGCTCTCAGAAGAGCATTGGGCACTTATTGAAAAATATATGCAGGCGGCAATAGAATCTGGCATCAGTATGATTTACACACCGCTATTTACCCCTCCGCTCGATACGGAGGTTGGCGGCGAAAGACCCACGGTTCAGCTTGTTGATGTGTATAAGGATGGTGAAAACTATTCTTTTGGTTTTGAAAAGTTTGACAGATACGTATCGCTTGCGGAGAAAATAGGTTTTGAATATTTTGAGCTTTCGCATCTCTTTACGCAGTGGGGCGCAAAACATGCTCCCAAGATAGTTGCCCTCGAAAACGGTGAGGAAAAGCGAATTTTCGGTTGGGACACTGATCTTCACGCTCCTGAATATCCTGCGTTTCTTGATGCATTTCTCCCAAAATTAACTGCACATCTCGAAGAACTTGGTATTGCCGACAAAACCTATTTTCACATTTCGGACGAGCCACATCTCGATATGCTCGAGGATTACTGTTACGCACACTCGCTTATTGCCAAGCACCTTGAACGCTTTACGATTATGGATGCGCTTTCGAACTTTGATTTTTATAAAAAGGGCGTTGTCCAGCTTCCGGTTGTGGCAACAAGCCATATTCAGCCTTTCCTTGATGCGGGAGTTGACATTTTCTGCTATTACTGCTGTGACCAACGAATAAACCACGTTTCAAACCGTGTGTTTTCGATGCCGTCGCCAAGGAATCGTATGATTGCTTATCAGATGTTTTATAATGACGTCAAAGGCTTCTTGCAGTGGGGCTTTAACTTCTATTATTCGCAGAATTCAAAGCACAAGTTGAATCCCTTTAGGTCGACTGACGCCAACAAAACTTTTCCTGCGGGGGATGCATTTTGCGTTTATCCCAATCCTAGCGGCGACAAGCCTTGGTGCTCGATTGGTGGCAAGGTGTTTTTTCACGCTATGCAGGATCTTCGTGCTATGCAACTTCTTGAAAGTCTTATCGGCAGAGATGCCGTAAATGAGATCCTAAAAAGCGAAATTGATGACCTTTCCTTCGAAAATTCAACCCAGCCTGCTTATCTTGTTTTAAGAATGCGCGACAAAATTAACGCTCGCATTAAATGTGAAATAGCACGTCACTAAAAATATATTTGTGACGGTGTCCCCCTTAATATACTGCCATTTTGACAACTTGCCTATCCTCTATAATAGGGGACAAGTGGCTCAACAGACAGTCCCTCGATTGTGAGATGTGCCGACTGCAATCTTCGTGTTGCAGCCGGCACAAGTGTTTTTTGACCAAGGATAAATTGATATCCAGTATAGATGCGGCTATTAAATTTTCACGGAATGGGATACATACAATAAGATTGCATGGCAGCAAAAAGCCGAGGCACCAGATGAAAATTGTTTTGCTGTGTTTTTCGAAAATAACAAATTGTTCCGTTGCCCGCATGGTTTATTTTGCGGTCTATTAAAGCGGCTGTTTTAGTACAGATTTGTTTTGGAAAAGAGAGCAACGGCGTGCTAATATTTCGCAACGTGGTTGCTTGTTGACTGCTTTTGTTCATGTTAAAATATAAATGGCTATTTTCTGCGAAAAAAACTGGTCAAAATGTAGAACGTGTTCGCAGGAGTTATGCTAACAAAGTTATGGGATTGAAATTTGAGGTGAAAGTGTATGCGAAAGAAATTCTCCAAATTCCTTAGCATAGTACTGGCTATGTCAGTATTGCTGACTTGTGTGTTGAGTGGCACATTTGCTCTTGCCGGTTCTGATAC
>JAZQIV010000171.1:0-19140 GCA_045541305.1 Acutalibacteraceae bacterium
GGTCAGCTTGCCCGCCGCGGTCATGTTTTGGTATTGTGCTTCGAAATCACACGTGAAATCTGTGGCAAGCGGTTCGGCAGGCTTCGGTTTCGCGCACGCCGTACACACAAGAGAGAGGCCTAAAAAAAGGATTGCCGCAAAACAACGGCGCATAAGCTGTTCGACTCCTATTGTTCAAGTTGCAGAAACAGCGCACCCAACTCATCCAACAAATCGGTTGGCAACAACGCATGCTGCGAAAACCGTGCGGCGGCGCGATCACCGGCCGCGCCGTGCAGATACACACCGCAACAAGCGGCATCCCACGGGGAAAGGCCCTGTGCCGCTAATCCCGCAATCATGCCAGCCAGTACATCGCCGCTGCCGGCGACTGCCATACCGGGGTTGCCGGTATCGTTCACAAAAACCGTTCCGTTTGGTTGTGCGATCACGGTGCGATGTCCTTTGAGCACCACGATGGCCCCAAAACGCTTGGCCGCCGTTTTCGCAATGGTTTGCCGATCGGCCTGCACCTGTGCGACTGTTAAGTGCAACAAGCGTGCAAGCTCGGCGGGATGCGGTGTGAGGATGAGCGGTGCGTGCGCTGCTTCTAATATAGATATATGCTGCGCAGCAGCGTTTATGCCGTCCGCATCCAAAATAATCTGCACGTTGGCTTGTTGCAGCAGGGCGGTCACGAGTTCTTCCGTTTGCGCCGTGTTGCCGAGTCCGCATCCGATCAAAACGGCGGTTGCTTTTTTCAAAAACAGTTGCAGCTGCGTCATCTTTTGCGCAGCGGAGCCCTCGCGCAGAGGGCAAAACACCACCTCCGGCAGCTGGGCGGAAGCAAGGGGATAGATCGAATCCGGCAACGCCGACACGACCAAGCCCGTGCCGCATCTGCCCGCAGCACGCGCCGCCAGCACGGCTGCTCCCGCCATGCCGTAGCTTCCGCATACCGAAAGCAGCGTGCCGTAGGTGCCTTTGTGACTATCTTGTGCGCGCGGCGGAAAACACGTGCGCAAGTGTTTTTTCATATCCATCGAGTTTTCTCCTTCGAAAAAAGGCAGCCATCGGCTGCCTTTTTGATATATTTTATTCTTTATCCCAATCCAACTGCACCAATTTCGGCAAACCGTCGTACAAGGATTCCTTCACGCGGTCATCCGGCTGGAAGATCACCAGGGTGTTGCCGCGCTTTTTACTGTGGTACGTGAAATAATACAAATTATCTTCCTGATCCGACGGCGCGGCGATCACGGTGCGATCCACTTTCCGCCCTGCCCATTTTTCCGGCACATAGCGACCGGCGCTTTCGATCTTGCGGCCGGCAACCGATACGATGCGCTCACGCTTGCGCTGCGCGACGATGCGATCAATATCGATATCACCGTTGGTGACACAATATTCGTATTCAATGTTTTGGGAGGTTAGCAAATACCACGCGCCGTAGAACACCGCCACAATGAGGATCGCCGAAAGCGGGCCCAGAATGCCGATAAGCAAAATGGAAGCCGCCAGCAGTAATAATGCTAACAGAATCGTGCCGGCAATGGCAGCGATCTGACCTGTGCTTTTTTTCTTTTTAACCAGTTGTTCCACGAAAATATCCATGGCGAACTCCCCTTTCGTGATACTCTTTACCACACTAAATTCAGTATAGCATACCCGTTTGGCAGATTGCAAGGGGAAGCGTACTATTTTTCACGATAATATGCGACGATTTTCTCGGCTGCGGGGCGTGTCATGCCTTTCACGGCAGAAAGCTGTTCCACGCCTGCCTCGCGCACGGCACGGAGTGAGCCGAAATGCCGCAGCAGCAACGCGGCACGCTTGGCGCCGATGCCTTCAATTTCCGTAAGCGACGTTGCGGTGCTTTGCTTGCGACGCTTTTGGCGGTGATAGGTGATGGCAAAGCGGTGTACCTCGTCCTGAATGGCAGCCACCAATGAAAATGCGCTGCGGCACGCATTCAACGAAAGCTCCGCGCCGATTTCCGTGATGGCGCGGGTGCGGTGATGCGAATCCTTCACAAGACCGAACACGGGGATGCCGTAACCAAAGCCATCCACAAGCGGTTTGACAGCGGCCACGTGTCCTTTGCCGCCGTCGAGCAGGATCAGATCCGGCAGCTCGCCAAAGCCTTTATCGTCGGGCGAGTTTTGATATTCCCGTAAACGGCGTTCCAGCACCTCCCGCATGCAGGCATAATCGTCCTGCCCCACCACGGTTTTGATTTCGAAACGGCGATAGGCGGTTTTGAGCGGCTTCCCGTTTTGGAACACCACCATGGCTCCCACCACCTCGCTGCCGCCGGTGTGCGAAATATCGTAGCTTTCAATGCGGGACGGCGGTTCGGGCAGCCCCAACAGTTGTTGCAATTCCGAAAGCGCCGCCACATCACGGCCGCGCATGCTCAACTGTTGTGCCACGCGTTCGGCAGCGTTTTCGCGGCACATGGCCAGCAATTGCGCCTGCTCACCGCGCTGCGGATACACAAAACGAACGGTATACCGTGCCCCTGCGGCGGTGGCTTTTTGCGTTAACCATTCCTCCAGCAAGGCGGCATCCTCGATCTTGCCATCCAGCACAATACGCGGCGGCACGGAATCGCGCAGCGAATAATATCGCCGCAGGAATTCGGCGCGCAGCGCCGGCAAATCGGCGGACGGGTCCACCGTGAAATGCTCGCGGTCAGAAAGCGCGCCGTCGTGAAAACGGAATACCTCAAAGCATGCAACGCCTTGCGATGCGGCAACCGCCACAATATCCTGCCGTTTCACGCGGGACTGCACCACTTTTTGGGTGGCGTTCAACTTTTCCAAAGCGCGCAAACGATCGCGCAACCGTGCGGCGGTTTCAAAATCTAAGCTTTCGGCAGCGGCTTCCATGCGTTTGCGCAGGGAGGCGGCAAGCTTGTGCCGTCCTTGCGTGAGATACGTGATGGCCTGTTCCACACGGTCGGCGTAATCGGTGGGGGATACCTTGCCGGTGCAGGGAGCACAGCACTGTCCGATGTAATGGTTCAGGCACGGGCGATCGGTCGCGCGGCGGAAGCAAAGTGTTTTGTGGCAGGTGGACAATTCAAATAGCTTGTTGACCTCATCCACCGCCTGCTTAATGGCGAACGACGACAAATACGGGCCGATATACCGCGCGCCATCCTCCTCTTTTTGCTTGGCTTCGCTGATGCGCGAATAGGGGGGCGGCGAGATGCGGATATAGTGATACCCTTTATCGTCCTTGAGCAGGATGTTATATTTGGGGGCATATTGCTTGATGAGCGAGCATTCCAGCACCAGCGCCTCAAATTCGCTGCCGGTGACAATATACTCAAACCGATCGACGCGGCTGACCATCTGCCGCACCTTTTCGGTGTGGTTGGTATCCGAGCCGAAATATTGACTCACACGGTTTTTCAGCGCTTTGGCTTTACCGATATAAATCACCGTGCCGGTGCGGTCCTTCATGATATACACACCCGGATCGGTGGGCAACGCCATGGCGGCTTTGCGCAGCTCTGCTTTTTTATCCACAAACTCACCTGCCTTTCAAGACAAAAAGGCGCAGCCGTGCCGGCTGCGCCTTCCTAATACACAATCTTACTCGGTGAAACCGGACTGTACCAAGGACACCAAAGCATCCACAGCCGCTTCTTCATCGTTGCCGTCCGCAATGATGCGGATGGTGGTGCCGCCGACAATGCCGAGCGACAAAACACCTAACAAGCTTTTTGCGTTGACGCGACGCTCCTCTTTTTCAACCCAGATGGACGACTTGAATTCGTTTGCCTTCTGAATGAAAAAAGTGGCCGGACGAGCATGCAGACCGACTTGGTTCTGAACCAAAACATCTTTAACACACATAATGAAATCTCCCTCTCTCCATCACGTCTAAAACTTAGCACTATACATAGTATAACACAAACCGCGCCACCGTCAAACAAAAAACACGCAAAAAAACGCGATTTTTGAAATTTTGGAAGCCTGCCCTATTTTAAAAAAAACAGAACTGCCGTAATTGTTCAAAATGACGGCGATGTTGAAAGGTTTTTAGTGACTATCACACGATTGCTCTGCCAAAAATTGCCGTTCTTTGGGTGTCAGATCGGCCGTATCCAGCAGATCGGGACGGTGCTGCAGGGTGCGCAGTAACGATTGTTCCCGCCGCCACTTGGCAATATTCTCGTGATGTCCCGACAATAAAACGGGTGGTACCTCGCGTCCTTCCCACACGGCGGGGCGCGTGTATTGCGGGTATTCGAGCAGTGATGCAAAGTGGCTTTCTTCCGTGAAGCAGATTTCATCCGACAACACGCCCGGGATCATGCGGGAGATGCAATCCGCCAGCACCAAAGCGGGCAGTTCGCCGCCGGTCAACACGTAATCGCCGATGGAAATTTGTTCATCCACCATGGCATCCAGCACGCGTTCATCCACGCCCTCATAATGACCGCACAGCAAACAGATCTCCGGCAGCTGCGCCAGCTCACGCGCACGTTGCTGCGTGAGGGTTTTGCCCTGCGGCGATAAATAAATGAGGTGCGGGCGGTGGCCGATCTGCTCGCAAACGGCGCGGAAACAATCCGCAATGGGCTGGGCATTCATCACCATACCCATACCGCCGCCGTAAGGGTAATCGTCCACCTGCTTTTGCCGATTTTCGGTGTAGTCGCGGATCTGGTGAAAGTGAAAATCCAAAATCCCCCGTTCACGCGCCCGCCCGATGATGCTTTCACCCAGCATGGCGTTGCAGGAATCGGGGAATAGGGTCAGAAAATCAATTCTCATCGTCAAACAATCCTAACATGGGAAAAATTCGAATGGTATCATGCTCAATATCCACACGGCGGATCACATCGGGGATCGCGGGGATCAACACCTCGCGCCCTTCCGGTGTGCGCAGGTGATACACGTCGTTGGAGCCGGTGTGCGTGACGTCGGTACAAGTACCGTACACCGCGTCGGTATCATCGTCCACGATCTGTGCGCCGATCAGGTCGCAAATGAAATAGCGGCCTTTTTCCAGCTTGATATCGCGGCGGTTAAGAAACAGCATCGTGCCGCGCAGGGCGGCTGCCGCCTCCACCGTATCCACGCCATCCAATTTGGCAAGTGCGATATTTTTGTGTGTGCGGGCTTTCATGCGCACGGATTTTTTGCCCTCGGCATCCAGATAAATCGTGCGCAGCGTGCAAAACTGTGCGGGCGAATCACATTCAGGGCGAACGCGGACTTCGCCGCGCACACCGTGTGTGCCGACAATTTCACCGGCTTCCAAAAACTGCCGTTTTGCCATGATGTCCTCCTTGGAAAAAACCTCTCATAGCACGGCTATGAGAGGTTCGGGTTTTAGTCGTCGATCTCAACCGACACTTTGGCATCCTGACGGGTCGCGGCGGCGCGCATAACGGTGCGCATCGCTTTGGCAATACGACCCTGCTTGCCGATTACACGGCCCATATCATCGGCCGCCACACGAAGGTGGAATACGATGGTGCCGTCCTCCGCGGGCTCGTCCTGCGTGACGGTCACGGCATCGGGGTCATCTACCAAGCCGCGTGCGATAGTCAACAATAAGTCTTTCATCGGTGTACAGCCTTTCCTTACATGCCGACTTTCTTCAGAAGAGCTTTCACGGTATCGGTGGGCTGAGCGCCGTTCGCGATCCATTTCTGAGCTTTCTCGGTGTCGATTTTCACAACTGCCGGCTCTTCCAGCGGATTGTAGTAGCCGATCTCTTCGATGAAACGGCCATCACGGGGATAACGGGAATCCGCCACCACAACGCGATAGAAGGGAGCTTTCTTTGCGCCCATGCGGCGCAGTCTGATTTTTACTGCCATGTTGGTTACCTCCAAAAAGTACTGATAATATATATTCCTACCAACCAAAAACGGTTGAAATTAGAAACCGAAAGGATTGCCTTTTCCGCCAAAGCCGGGCATCATCATGCCGCGGCCGCCTTTTTTGCCCATGTTTTTCATACGTTTCATGAGTTGCTTCATGGTGTCGTATTGCTTGAGCAGGCGGTTAACGTCCTCCACGCGCATGCCGCAGCCGGCGGCAATACGCCGTTTGCGGGAGGGGTTTATGATATCGGGCTTGCGGCGTTCTTTTTCCGTCATGGACAGAATGATCGCTTCAATACGGGCGAATTGCCGTTCGTCGATATCCACATCCTTGAGCTGCTTGCCCATGCCGGGGATCATGCCGAGCAGGCTTTTGATATCGCCCATTTTTTGGATCTGACGGAACTGATCCAGCATATCGTTGAAATCGAAGGTGTCCTGCTGCATTTTGCGCGCCAGCTCTTCGGCTTCTTTTTCATCGATCTGCTGCTGCGCTTTTTCGATGAGCGACATCACATCGCCCATGCCGAGAATGCGCGAAGCCATCCGTGCGGGATGGAACACTTCCAAATCATCCAGCTTTTCGCCGGTGCCGGCAAACTTGACGGGCTTCCCGGTGACGGCGCGAACCGACAAGGCCGCACCACCGCGGGTATCACCATCCAGCTTGGTTAAGATGACACCGTCGATGGACAGGGTTTCGTTGAACGATTGCGCCACGTTGACCGCGTCCTGACCGGTCATGGCGTCCACCACCAGCAGGATTTCCTGCGGGGCGACCGCTTCGTGGATGTTTTTAAGCTCAGCCATCAGCTGTTCATCAATGTGCAACCGACCGGCGGTATCCAAAATCACATAATCGTTGCCGTGATCCTTGGCGTGTGCTACCGCTTCCTTGGCGATGCGCACGGGATCGATCGTGCCGCGCTCAAACACCGGCACGCCGGCGGTTGAGCCAACCACCTGCAGCTGTGTGATGGCGGCGGGACGGTATACGTCACACGCGACCAACAGCGGGCGGTGACCCTGCCCTTTAAGCATCTTGGCCAATTTGGCGGAATGGGTGGTTTTACCGGAGCCCTGCAAACCGCACATCATGATGACGCACGGCGGGTGATTTGCATGGGACAGCTTGGCGGCTTCGCCGCCCATCAGGTTGGTAAGTTCTTCGTTGACCAGCTTGATGACCATCTGTGCGGGGGTGAGGCTTTCCATCACCTTTTCGCCCACGGCACGCTCGGCAACCGTTGCGGTAAATTCTTTGGCAACTTTATAGTTGACGTCCGCCTCCAGCAAAGCCAGGCGTACTTCGCGCATGGCCTCCTTAACGTCGGATTCGGACAACTTACCTTTATTTTTCAGCCGCTTGAATGCAGCGGAAAGTTTTTCGGACAAGCCTTCAAATGCCACGGCGCTTACCTCTCTCTCAGTTCGTCCGCCAATTGCACGATACGTTTGGAACGCTCGTCAATCTCGCGAGAGTAGCGGGTGCGGTCGTTGAGCATCTGAATATCCTGCGCCGCTTCGCGGATGGCCTCCAGGCCGTCGCGCATATCGCGAAACCGCGCCGCCAAGTGCAACCGCTCTTCCATTTCGATCATCTGTGCCTCGGCACGTTTGATGGAATCGCGCACACCCTGCCGTGTGATATCCTGGCTTTCGGCAATTTCCGAAAGGGACAAATCTTCTTCATAATACAATTCAAACACGTTACGCTGTTTATCGGTCAGCATATCGCCGTAAAAATCGAACAACCACACGATCTCCATGTTTTTTGCCATACGATTTATCCTCCTTTCGGCCAAAACAAAAAACGCTCGGAAGTTCCAAGCGTTTCCTGTAAAGGAATTTGCTTTACACGTATTATAACAGAGTGACAGGCACTTGTCAATACCAAAAGCAAAAATTTTAATACGGAACGGCAATAAAGGTGCGATCCACCATGCGGTTGGTGATGTTGCTGCCCACGCGTACCAGGCAGATCTCGCGGTCGACGGTGTTTACCGACAGAGTCGTCAGGCAATCTTCCGCTTTGGTGCCGGGGTAACGGGGCAGATCGGAATCGTAATTTTGCCAGCCGCCCGCGTTGGCGGAAGCCAGCGAAACGATTTTTTGGTTCGGGTATTGCTTAACGTGCGCAATGCCGTCACGATGGCAGTGGCCTAACAGATGGCACACAAAATTGCCTGGACCTCGCCCGGTGAAATCGGCATCCACGGTTAGATCCTCAAAATAATCGGCAACCTGCTCCGCCACGGGATAGGTGCGTTTGAGAACGCCGCCGCGCACCCATGCATCCACAATATCCGCAACGGGATTGGTTTCTTTGCTGTACAACAGGCCGCGATCGCCGGGGCTAATGCCGCGGTTGACCTGCGTCCAATTGCACGGTTCCATCACGGCATACCCCTCAAACGCATGGCGTGCCACAATGACGTGATAGCCCTGCGGGATTTCGCGTAGCGTGTTGATAAACCAATGAATCTGTTCCGGACGCATGGCCTCAAACCCGCGACTAACGGCGAAATCGCCGTTTTCCAGGCGGTCATCGGGGTTATCATAGTTGTTCAAAACAATGACCGTGACTTGATATTCATCAAAGTTTTTGGCGTAATAGGGTTTTGTGAGATTTTCAATGCCGGATTTATCCGCCACGGGCGCAAAGAATTTATCAAACACCTGCTGCACGGTACCGCAGATCTCCTGCTTATCGGAGTTGCCGCCGTCGTGGTTGCCGATGACCGAGAAAAACGGCTTTTCGGCGCGCGCCACAGCGTTCACATACCACGTGCCGTCGTTTTGTGCAAAATCGCCCGGCTGCATATCGCCCAGGTGAATGGCGGCGTCGATGCAATCCATGTAGTTTAGGTAATCCACCATGTTGTGCATCTGCACCTCACGGCCGTGCACGTCGGCGGCGCAGAGCAACGTAAACCGTGGATCTTTGGGCTTGGTGGCGGAATAATGCCCCTGGTTGGCAGCGGCATTGACGATGTGCTCCACGTCTTTGTTGCGGGTGACGATAATCGGTTCCTGACTCATGGTGGATTTCCCCCTTTAATCCAAACGAAAATCGGCTTCCGTGTAGCTTTGCAGCTCCGGTTGGATATACGGGATGCGGCGCAACGGATCGTAACGGAATTTCCGACAATGCGCCGAAGGCGGCATGATCCCCTTGCGCAAACACAAGATCACCTTGCCATCCGACGAAAAACGCCCGTTGGCACAGATTTCGCACACGGGGGTGATATCGTTGCCGTATAATTTCCGTTTCATGTTGTCACATCCCTCTGAAAGCCTACACATTTGTACGTGTTTTATTATAGGTTACTCCTTTTCCTTTGTCAACAGAAAGCAACCAAATTCCGCACAATACGAGTGTGAAGATCGACAAAGCGACACCGCCGGAAAACGCCTCGATCACCGGTCCGCCTGCCATGCCGAAGACCGGTAGGGTGATGGGGAAAAGCCGCAAAGCCAAAACCGTTAACAAGGCGGTTAACAACCCATGAAAAAAGCGAAACACCCAAAATCGGGATGTCATAACGCCGGTTCCCGCCAAAGCGGCTGCGATCTGGCAATGCACCGATAACCCGCCGAAGCCCACGGTAAACCCGAGCAAGAGCGGCGCGGCTTCGCGTAGCGCGGCCGCGCGGATGCATCCGCAGCTCACTTCCAGCAGGCACGCCAAAAGCGGCGGTGACGAGGGGAGCAGGGCATCCAGCAACGCCAAAACCGTGGAGAAGAGTGTGACAAATCCACACGTGTTGAGCAACGCCTGACAAGCGGCGGAAACGGCTTGCGTAAACGCTTCCGCAACCGTTACACAGGAGGGCCGCAAAGCGGCACGCGGTTGCCGCGCTGTGCGCGGTGCGCCGAGCATGCCGATCAGCAGCGCGGACAACACGTTGGCAGCAAACAACACAAGACCGAGTGCCGTGCTGTTTGTCAAGCGACTGCCAACGGTAACCAGAATAAACCCGGGCCCGCCGCACACGCAAAAACGCAGCATGTGTTCGCCCTCATCGCGAGTGAGCTGATTCGTGCGCACCAGGTCGGCGATAGCTGCACCGCCGGCAGGATACCCACCGAGGAGGGCAAGCAAAATGCCACCCGCGGCGCAACCGGGCAACCCGAACAGCCGGCGAGTCAAAGGTTCTAAACGTCGTCCGATTGCGGCGGCAAGACCGGCGCGTGCTGTGAAACCGCTGAGCACAAAAAACGGGAACAAAGTGGGGATAATCACCGATGCACAAATGGATAACCCGCGGCTGATCCCGCCGGCTGCCGCCGCAGGTCGCACAAGCAGTGCGATGCCCACCGCCGCGGTGGCGATACACAGCAGTACTGCGCGTCCGCGGCGCCACGTAACCGATTGAATGAACATGTCATCGCCTCTTTTCTGTTTCATGTATATGGCGGTCAACGCGTATTATTCGCGCCCTCGTTTCATAGACATAAGGCAAGGGGGCGTTTGGATGAAAAAGACGAAACGCGGGCGCGCCATTGCCGCCGAAGCAGAGGCGGCATTGTCGCTTCCGCTCGGTGTGCTGACCGAGGCCTCGCACATCGAATTGTGCGGCAATCGCCGCGCGCTGTTAGAGGGCTGCCGCGGGATTGTGAAATACGATGAAGACGTGATCGAGCTGCGCATCGACAGCGGCACGGTGCGTTTTACGGGACGCGAGCTTTGCATGACCAACCTAAATCCCGCCTGCGCGGTGGTGACGGGGCGGCTGGTATCGTTGGAATTTCTTTAAGAAAGGTGGGGTGTCATGAACCCGGCAACGGTATACATCGAATGTGAAGGCGGATTCCCCGAACGGTTTTTGAACGAAGCACGTGATCGCAACGTGGCGCTGTGGAATGTTACACGGCGGGATATTTCGCTGTTTTGCTGTTGTCGGGCGGCGGATTATCGCGCACTTCGGCCCGCCGCAAAGGCCGCCTCGGTGCGCATGCGTGTGCGTGAGCGGCGGGGTGTGTGGTTTCGTGTTCGCCCGTTTCGCCGCCGCTTTGGATGGGCGTGCGGCCTGGTGTTGTTTGCGGTGATATTGAACCTGCTTTCCGCCCGTATTTGGGTGGTGCGTGTGAACGGAAATGAGCAGGTATCGGAAACCGCCATTCGGGATGTACTGCGCCCGCTGGGCGTGTACGAGGGTGCGGTATTTGACAAGGTGGATCTGCCGCACGTGCAGCTGACAGCGCTGGAGCAGCTGCCGCAGGTGGTGTGGCTTACCGTAAATCAAGTGGGCAGCGTGGCGTATGTGGAGGTGCGGGAACGATCCGCCACCGAGCCGATTACTGCCAAAGAACCCTCCAACCTTGTGGCAGCGCGTGACGGTGTGATCGTTTCGATCGATTGTGAAAGCGGGCAGGCGGCGGTCAAGGTGGGGGACGCGGTCACCAAAGGCAGCTTGCTGATCGGCGGGGTGGTGGACAGCAAGGTTGGCCCGCTTCTCAAGCATGCGCAGGGTACGGTGACGGCGCGCACCGAGCGGGAGCTTACCGTGACGGTCCCGTTTGCGGAAGAGGTGCCGTCGGATACCCCTACCACGATCGTGCGGCCATCGCTTTACGTGCTGGGCTTGCGTTTGCCGCTGTACACGTCGGGCAAACCGTGGCACGATGCTCAAACCACCTTGCATGCCTTGCGCGCCTACGGCAAGGCGTTACCGATCGGCATTGAGGTGCAAAAACAGGCAAAGGAAGAGACCGTCACCGTGGTGCGCAGTGAACAGGAGGCTTACGACGAAGCACTTTTGCGGTTGAAAGCAGGGCGCTCGGAATGGGGTGATACCGTGCGAGTGGAAAAGGAGCACATCGCAGCCCAAAAAACCGAAAACGGGTGGACAGTGCGCGCCACGTATACCTGCATTGAACCGATCGGGGTGAATCAATCTTTGCAAATGCACGATAAAAACGGTTGAAAATCGGTATTTTGACTAATGACATCCGTATGAGTTTGTGGTACAATAATAAGAATAGTACCAAAGGAGGCGGCTGTCATAGAACAGATCATTAACGTGGACCGCATGGAACAAGCGGTGGCGCTGTTTGGAAACTTTGATGAAAATATCCGTTTGATCGAGCAGCAGTTTGCGGTGTCGGTTCTTAGCCGTGACAGCGATCTCAAGATCAGCGGCGAGCCGGAAGGCGTTGCCAAAGCGATCCGTGCGATCGAAGGGCTGCTGCAGCTTATCAACC
The DNA here is from genome assembly GCA_045541305.1 of Acutalibacteraceae bacterium. Classification (GTDB taxonomy): domain Bacteria; phylum Bacillota; class Clostridia; order Oscillospirales; family Acutalibacteraceae; genus RGIG3009. The sequence continues at coordinate 12,038 of JAZQIV010000171.1, forward strand.
GCGGCGAGCAGCTAAACGAGCAAAACGTACGCTATGTTTTGATGCTGGTCAACGAGGGCAACGATGACGAGCTGCCCGCCCTGACGGGGGACAGCATTTGCATCACGGCCAAAGGCCGCCCGATCAAGCCCAAAACGCTGGGGCAGAAACGGTACGTGGAAGCGATCCGCGATAACACGGTGGTGTTGGGCATCGGCCCTGCCGGCACGGGAAAAACGTATCTGGCGGTGGCCATGGCGGTGGAAGCGTTTCGCGCCAAACAAGTCAACCGTATTATTTTAACCCGTCCCGCGGTGGAAGCGGGCGAAAAGCTCGGTTTTTTGCCGGGTGATCTGCAATCCAAGGTGGATCCGTATCTGCGCCCGCTGTACGATGCGCTGTTTGACATGCTGGGTACCGAAACGTACCAAAAATATCTGGAGCGCGGGAATATCGAGATTGCGCCGCTTGCCTATATGCGCGGCCGCACGCTGGACGATAGCTTCGTGATTTTGGACGAGGCGCAAAATACCACGCCCGAACAAATGAAAATGTTTTTAACACGTCTGGGCTTCAACTCCAAAATGGTGGTGACCGGCGATATCACACAGATCGACCTGCCGAGCGGCAAGCAAAGCGGTCTGCGCGAGGTCATGCGGGTGCTCAAGGACGTGGAGGATGTATCCATTTGTACGTTCACGCAAAAAGATGTGGTGCGGCATCAGCTGGTGCAGCGCATCATCGAAGCCTATGAACGTTACGAGAAGAACAAAGAAAGGAAGACAAACCGTCATGCTGAAAAAACTTCGAGTCGACATTGAAAACCAACAACGCACCGTGAAAATCCCAACCGGTCTGCGTATGCTGATCCGTCGGTGCTGTCACGCGGTGCTGGAGCTGGAAAATTTTGATGGCAGTGCGCAGGTGGATGTCACCTTGGTGGATAACGACCGTATTCATCAGGTGAATATGGAACAGCGCGGCATCGATGCCCCCACCGATGTGTTATCGTTCCCGCTCGGCCAAGACGGTGAATACGACCGCCATCCCGAAACCGAGGAGGTCATGCTCGGCAACATTGTGTTGTCGCTTGAGCAGGCGGAAAAGCAGGCCGAGGATTACGGTCATTCCTTCAACCGTGAAGTGGGGTATCTGACCGTGCATTCCATGCTGCATTTGTTGGGCTACGATCACGTGCAGGGCGGCATCGAAGCGGTGCGCATGCGCGAAAAAGAGGAAACCGTGATGAAACAGATCGGGTTACCTCGCGGGAGCAGCTATGTGCTGGAAGATTCTTAAAGGCTTCGGGTACGCGTTTCGCGGTATTTGGCGGTGTATGCGGGAGGAATGGCATTTTCGCTTTCACCTGGTGGTGGCGGCGTACGTCACGCTGTTTTCGCCGCGGTTTGCGTTATCCCGTGCCGAGGGTGCGGTGCTGGCGCTCACGTTCGGTGTGGTGCTGGCGCTCGAAATGGTCAATTCGGCAGTGGAACGCACCATCGATCGCTTTTCCACCGAGCGGCATCCGCTCAGCGGTGCGGCCAAAGATCTGGCGGCGGGCGCCGTTTTAACAGCATCCATCGCCTCACTTGCGGTAGCGGCCTGCCTGTTTTGGCAGCCGGCGGCATGGTGTGCCATTTTTGCCGATTGGGGCGCACACGTGTATAAACCCATTCTGCTGGTCGTGTCTTTTGTGCCGGCGGTATGGTTCGTTTGGAAATGGGGAGCAAAATCATGAACACAACCTCTGCTTTTATTGCGATCGTCGGGCGACCGAACGTGGGAAAATCGTCGCTGCTCAACACCCTTGTCGGGCAGAAGGTCGCCATTGTATCGGACAAGCCGCAAACCACCCGCAACCGCATTATGGGCGTGTTAACGCGGGATACCGTGCAGCTGGTGTTTTTGGATACACCCGGCACGCACCGCCCGCGCACGCGGCTGGGAGATTTCATGGTAAAATCCATCGGCGAAGCCATGTCGGGCGTGGATGTGGGCGTGCTGGTGGTGGAGCCCACCGCCACGGTGCGCGACAGCGAGCGGGAGCTGCTGCAAAAATTCCGTGCGCAGAAGCTGCCGGTCGTGTTGGTAATCAACAAAGTGGATACCGTAGAGGAAAAGGCATCGCTGCTGACCTGCATCGATGCTTGGCGGCAGGAAGGCGAGTTTGCGGCGATCGTTCCCGTTTCGGCGCTCACCGGCGAGGGCACGGAGGAGCTGCTTGCCGAATTATCCGCGTACACCTTTGAAAGTCCGCACTTTTTCCCCGCGGATGCGGTCAGCGATCAACCGGAAAAAGTGCTGGCATCCGAATTGCTGCGCGAGCAAATGCTTCGTTCGCTGCGCGATGAGATCCCGCACGGAATCGCGGTGGTGATCGAGCGCATGGAGGAACGTGAAACCGATCGCGGCTTGATTTTGGATATCGATGCGGAAATTTTTTGCGAACGCGATACCCACAAGGGCATGGTGATCGGCAAGCGCGGTGCCATGCTCAAGCAGATCTCCACGGCGGCACGTGCCGAAATGGAAGCGGCATTCGATGCCCACGTGAACCTGCAATGCTGGGTGAAAGTAAAAGAGGATTGGCGCAACCGCCAGGGCTTGCTTAACGGGTTCGGGTATCGGTTGTAAAATTTTCCTGTATGGAACGTGCCGCTTTCGTTCAAAGTAATAGTGAACGGAGGCGGTAAGAATGGAACAGGAAAAATTATGGGCAACGTTTCAAAAAACCGGCAAGGTGCACGATTATCTGCGGTATTGCGGGATCGACATACCGCCCGCCGGTGAAAATTCCGTACAAAAGGAGAAACCGCATGAAGCTGACGACCGACGCGTTGATCATACGTGAAACCAACACGGTTGGCGAATCCGATCGTTTTGTGACGGCGCTCACGCGTGACTGCGGTGTCATCCGCGCTTCGGTGCGCGGAGCCAGGAAAATCAAAAATCGCAACGGCAGCGCCACGCAGCTGCTGTGCTATTCCCGTCTTTCGCTTTACAAGGGGCGGGAAAAATACATAGTGGATGATGCCGAACCGTTGCAGGTGTTTTTTGACGTGCGCGGTCAGCTGGACAAGCTGTCGCTCGCGCAATATTTTTGTGAATTGGCGGGTGTGCTTGCCCCCGTGGAAGAACCGGCCGAAGAAGAGCTGCGCTTGTTGCTCAATGCGCTGCACTATTTGGCGGACGGTTCGCGCCCGATGCCGCTTGTGAAAGCGATCACGGAGCTGCGGCTGTTGTGTCGGGCGGGGTATATGCCCGCGGTTGCCGCGTGCGCCGCATGCGGAAAGGCCGCGTGCGTGCGGTTTTCACCGTTGCGCGGCGAGGTATATTGCGAAGAGCACGGTGCGCCCGATGCCGTACCGCTCACAGCGGGCGCCGTGGCGGCGATGCGGCACATTGTGTATGCACCGTTTGAAAAATGCTTTGCGTTTTCCTTGCCGGATGCGGATACCGTGGTGCTGGGCACAGCGGTGGAGCGCTTTTTGCTGGCACAACTCAACCGCGGATTTAATACGTTGGATTTTTACCACAGTTTACTGTGAGGATAGGGTATGAACAAACATTACCGTGCTTTGGAACTGGATAAGGTGCTGGAGCTGTTGGCGGCACACACAACCTGTGACGATGCTGCCGAAGCGGCACGCGCGTTGCAGCCGTCGCTGCACGTTGGTGAGGTACAGCGCTTGCTGAGCGATACGGACGCTGCGTTTTGCCTGATGGCGAAGCACGGTGCGCCGCCGTTTGGCGACGTCAAAAACGTCACCAACGCGCTGCGCCGCGCACAAGCGGGCGCATCGCTGTCGCTGGTTGAATTGTTGCGCATTGCGGGAACGCTGCGCGGCATTCGTGCGGTGGCGGATTGGCATGCCCATTGTGAGGGCACGGACACCTGCTTGTCTGATCGGTTGTCGGTGCTGTCGCCCAATAAATATCTGGAAGACCGCATTCGCACCGCCGTGTTATCCGAAGACGAGATCAGCGATAACGCTTCGATGGAGCTGTCGCTCATCCGCCGCAAAATGCGGGCGGCTTCGGCGCGTGTTCGCGACCAACTGGATAAACTCATTCACTCCCAAACGGCGCAAAAGGCACTGCAGGAGCCCATTGTCACCATTCGCGGCGGGCGGTTCGTGGTGCCGGTCAAGGCCGAGCATCGCGGCACGATCGCGGGCTTGGTGCACGATACGTCCTCATCGGGTGCCACCGTGTTTATCGAGCCGATGGGAGCGGTGGAAGCCAACAACGAGCTCAAGGTGTTGGAATCGCAGGAAGCGGCGGAGATCGAACGCATCATTGCCGAGCTGTCCGCAGAAGCGGGTTCATTTGCGGATTCCATCATTGCGGATTACGAGGTGCTGGTGGGCATCGATCTGATCTTTGCCAAAGCGCGGCTGGGGTATCAGATGAAAGCATCGGTACCCACCATTGCCGAAGATGGGCACACGTTGCTGCGCAAAGCGCGGCATCCGCTTATCGATCCCAAAAAAGTGGTGCCGATCGACGTGGAGCTCGGCGGTGCATTTGATACGCTGGTTATCACCGGCCCCAACACGGGCGGCAAAACGGTGACGCTCAAAACGCTGGGTTTGCTCACCCTGATGACCATGTGCGGCATGATGCCGCCGGTGAGCGACGGCAGCCGCATTGCGGTGTTCCGCATGGTGCTGGCCGACATCGGCGATGAGCAATCCATTGAGCAATCGCTGTCCACGTTTTCGGCGCACATGACCAACCTCATCCGCATTTTGGGTGAGGCGGATGAACATAGCCTGGTGCTGCTGGACGAGCTGGGCGCCGGCACCGATCCCATTGAAGGTGCCGCTCTCGCCATGGCGATCATCGAGCAGCTGCGTGTGCAGGGTGCGCGCATTGCCGCCACCACGCACTACGCCGAAATGAAAGCTTATGCCATCCACACCGCCGGTGTGGAAAACGGCAGCTGCGAATTCGACGTGCAGTCTTTGCGCCCGACCTATCGGTTGCTGGTGGGTGTGCCGGGCCGCTCCAATGCGTTTGCCATCACGGAACGGCTGGGGCTGGATACCGCCATTGTGGATCGCGCCCGCACGCTGGTGTGGGGGGACGATCGCCGCCTGGAAGAGGTTGTGGTGGTGCTGGAGGAAAAACGGTTGCGGCTGGAGCAAGAGCTGCAGGATGCCAAACGTGCCGCACAGGCCGCCAAGCGCGCAAACGACGCGGCAGAAGAGCAATTGGCAGCGCTGCAAGCCAAAAAGGAACAAGAACTGGAGGATGCCCGTGACGAAGCCCGTCGCGTGGTGGAACGTGCCCGCCACGAGGCGGAGGAGCTCATTGCCGAGCTGGATGCTCTGCGCAAGCGGCGCAACGCCGCCGATTTTGCCAAGCAAGCGGCAGCGGCGCGGTCGCAGCTGCGCAGTCGGCTGAACAAGCTGGAAGCGGATATCGATCCGGTCACCCAGCGCCCGCGCGGGGAATATCAGCTGCCCCGCCCGTTGGTGATCGGGGACGACGTGTGGATCGTGGATATCGACAAAGCGGCGGTGGTCACCGCCTTACCCGACGGCAAAACCGTGGAGGTGCAGGCGGGCATCATCCGCACACGGGTGTCGCTGGATAACATTCGTTTAAAAGAAAAGAAAACCGCCTCGCCTGCCAAAAAAGGAAAAGGCGGTGTGTACACCGACGTATCACGCGGAACGCGCAACGTGCGCACCGAACTGGATCTGCGCGGCATGACCGCGGATGAAGCGTTGCTGGAACTGGATAAATTTTTGGACGATGCGCGGCTTGGCGGTTTGGATCGCTTAACGGTGATTCACGGCAAAGGCACGGGCGCTTTACGCGCGGCGGTGCACGCACACCTGAAATCGTGTGTGGGCGTGAAAGGGTTTCGGCTCGGCTTATACGGCGAGGGCGAAACCGGGGTAACCATTGTGGAAATGAAGTGAGGTGACAACCATGCTGCGTATGGTCTTTTGTGACGTAGACGGCACGCTGCTCCCAAAAACCGAAGAACGTTTGTCGGACAAAACGCTGGCGGTGCTGCGCCGCTTGACCGATCGCGGCGTTTTGGTGGTCATTGCAAGCGGCCGACCCTATGCGCAGCTGAAAGTGTTGTTTGGTCCGCTGTTTTATAAACTCATCTTTTTGTGCATGGACGGCGCACTCGTGATGCACAAAAACTGTGTGCTGTACAAAAAGCGCCTCATGAAATGCAAAACCAAGGATCTTATTGCGCAGCATGGCGGTGCGGCGATTTATGGCCGCGAGCATATTTACTGCGTGGGCAACACGCCGGTTCTCGGCAAACGGGTGCACACACCGGAGGAAATCCCCGAGGATTATCTGAAAGTGGAATTGCCTACCGGCGCGGTAACGGGGCTGCACGAATCGTTTCGAGTGGCATACCAAAACGAACGTACCACCGAGTTGGTGGCGGCGGGCGCGGATAAAGGCGCGGCGGCACGGGCAATCATGCAAAAATTCGGCGTCAGCCCCGATCAGGCGATCGCGTTTGGCGATGGCGAAAACGATATTCCGCTGTTGTGTGCGGTGGGGCATCCGTATCGCATGAAAGATTCGCTGTGCACCGGCTTTGGCGACCTGCCGATTGCCGAGAGCGTGGAAAGCGTGCTGCGGCAGCAGTTCGGGATACAGTAACAAAGGAGGAAGTACCATGCAAGCTGAAAAACTGGCGCAGGCGCAGGCGTTGCACGAAAAAGGGCACAACTGCGCACAATCGGTTGCGTTGCCGTTTTGCGAGCAGCTGGGCGTTGAACCCGCCGTTGCCATGAAAGCGCTGGAGGGCTTTGGTGCCGGCATGGGCGGCCGCGATCAAACCTGCGGTGCGTTATCCGGAGCGATCTTTGTGGCAGGCCTTGCCCACAGCGACGGCAATCTGGAATCCCCCACTTCCAAGAAAAACACGTATGCCGTGTGCAAAGCCTTGTGCGAGGAATTCACCGCCGCTTGCGGCGGCACGGCGCGTTGTGCCACCATCAAGGGCGAGGACGGCGAGGTACGCCTGCCTTGTGCCGATTGTATTGAACTGGGTGTCAAGCTTGCGCTTAAAGCGCTCACATAAAAACATAAAAAGGCGCCGTGGGGCAATGCCCCCCGGGGGCTGTTGGTGTGCGTTA
>JAZQIV010000172.1:0-9078 GCA_045541305.1 Acutalibacteraceae bacterium
TATCTGTATGGCGTTTGATGAGTGCGTGGAGAATCCTGCAAAGTACGATTATTCCGCGCGGTCGTGTGAACGGACCACACGCTGGCTCAAGCGTTGTCAAACGGAAATGGAGCGGTTGAAATCGTTGCCGGATACGCTGAATCCGCAACAGATGCTGTTCGGTATCAACCAAGGCTGCACGTTTGATGATCTGCGTATTGCACACATGCAGGAGATCGCCGAACTGGATTTAGACGGCTATGCGATCGGCGGTTTGGCTGTGGGTGAACCGGCGGAGGATATGTACCGTATTATCGAAGCGGTGGAACCGTACATGCCGAAGGATAAGCCGCGGTATTTGATGGGGGTCGGTACACCGGAAAACATCTTGGAGGGTGTGCACAGAGGCGTTGATTTGTTTGACTGTGTCATGCCGGCACGAAACGCGCGTCACGCACACATGTTTACCTGGAGCGGGCATCGAAACATGCTCAATCAAAAGTACGAGCACGATTTATTGCCGCTGGATGAGGATTGCGATTGCCCGACTTGTCGGCGCCATTCCCGCGCCTATATTCGCCACTTGTTCAAGGCAAACGAGATGCTTGCCATGCGCTTGTGTGTGATGCACAACCTATATTTTTATAATACGTTGATGGAGCGCATCCGCGAAGCGTTGGATAACGGCACGTTTGAAGATTTTTACCGGCGGTATATCCACGTATTGGATCGCCGTATTTAAAAATATGAACTTTTTTCGTTTTTTTGCGGTTTTGTATTGCCTTACAGCACAAAATCTTGTATAATAAACAGGTATAACGTTAGGAGGTAACGACTATGTTGAAATTTTTAGCTTTGGCGGCTGATACCGCCGCTACGGGAGCTACCGGTACCGGAGATCCCACGCAGCAAGCCGGCGGCTTGACAGCTTTTATGCCGCTCATTATGATGGGCCTTCTGTTTGTGGTGATGTATTTCTTGATGATTCGCCCGCAGAAGAAAAAACAAAAAGAAGAGCAGAAAATGCGCGAGAGCATCCGCGTGGGTGATGAGATCACGACGATCGGCGGTATTCGCGGTCGTATTGTGAACATCAAGGAAGATGAATTTGTCATCGAAACCGGTGCAGACCGTAACAAGATGGTTATCAAAAAATGGGCGTTGCAGAGCTGCGATACCGTGCATGACGGTCCTGCAGACGATGATGACGATGATGATGACGATATCTAAACAATAACAGTACTATTTCCGTCGGCAGCAGAATAAGGTGTATTATCTGATTTTGTTGCGGAGGGGATAGCATGAGTACCCGTAAAGAATCGTCAACGATTGCCCGCATGATACGGCCCGTGGTTTGGGGCGTCGGTGTGGGTGCAGTCGTGTGTACGGCACTTTTGATGATCGCGGCAGCTATCATGACGGCGGTTACTGTTCCGTCTTCGGCGGTAACACCGATCGCCATGGTGATTGCAGCACTCGCAGCTTGCGTTGGCGGGTGGGTGACTGCACGGATTTCGCGTGAACGGGGTTTGTTGTTCGGCGCCGTTTGCGGCTTGGTTCTGTTTTTGCTGATTACGGCCATTGGCCTTTCGGCGTTTCAGGAGATCGGCGGCTCTGCTTTGCTGATCAAAGCTGCTTTGATGATCGGGTGCGGTGCACTCGGCGGTGTATTGGGCGTGAACACGAAACGAAAGTGACGAGCGGGACGGAATCTTCCGTCCCGTTTTGTTGTTTGAACAGCATACTTTTCCTACCTTTCGCATATAGTGAGGCGAAGGAAGGGAAGACGTATGAAACGGACAAACTCTGTTGGACACTTTTTTGTGCAGCATCGTCGATTATTGCTGTTTTTGCTGTTGCCGCTCTTGGGGTGCGTTGTTGGATTGATCGTATACACCTCCCTCAGCGAGGTATTGCCGGCGCAATGGTTGGCGTTGTTGCCGTTAAAACCGATCGTGGGCGGTGTTTCCGGGGCGTTTGCACAATGGTTCGCTTCTTGCTTTCAGCCGTTGTGCTTACTCTTACTGTTATTTCTGGCCGGGTTGTCGGCTTTTGGGGCACCGCTCGTGATCGTTGTACCCGTGTTTTGGGGTATTGGTCTTGGTATGAGCGAAGCGTATTATGCGAACGTCGGTGCGCGCGGATGGCTGGTGCTGGCGGCGGTGTTGTTACCGCATGCCGTGATGGAACTGGTTGCCCTGTTGATGGGGTGCTCGGAAGCGATGCGCATGACGTTGCTCGTGACGGTTCAGCTATTGCCGCGCTCGGCGCGTTGCGGCGGATTGTGGCAGGATTTTCGTTTGTATCTCGTTCGTTTTTTGTTGTTAGCCGCGCTGCTGCTTGGTGCCGGTGCGTTGGACGTGGTGTTGCGGCTGCTGTTAAACGGTGTATTGTAAATGTCAAAGGAGTGTGTAAAATGGCGGGCTTTTTCGGAATGTTTGATTCCACCAAGCCGGGTCCGGGCGTTTCCAAAAATGAACCGAAGAAAAAACGGTTTTTCTTGTTTTGGGAATTGTATTTTCGCAAATTTTTCAAATTGGTGATTGCCAATCTGTTGTACGCGTTGGTGTCGTTACCGATTGTCACGCAAGGCTTGGCGCAGGCCGGTCTTACGTTCGTGTGCCGTAACTACGCACGTGAGAAGCACGTGTTTTTGCCGTCCGACTTTTTCGATACCATTCGCAAAAACTGGAAGCAAGCCTTGGTTACCGGTATTTTGGAGCTGGTGATCGGCGGTTGCTTGCTGTTTGATATTGTGTATGCGTGGAACTGGCTGAATGCGAGCGAATCGTTGGAAATCTTACCGCTTATTTTCTTTGCGGTGTCGGCTTGCATTGTGGTACTGTTCTGCTATGCGCGGTATTATTTGTACCTGCAAATGATTACCTTCAAATTCTCGTTTAAGCAGGTGTGGAAAAACAGTTTTCTGTTTGCCATGGTTGGATTTAAGGAGAACTTGATCATTTCGGTTTCGCTGGTTGCCTTGTACGTGCTGGTGTTTGTGCTGTTGTACTTTTTCTTCTGGTACGTATTGGGACCGTTGCTGGTGTTATACCTGCTGTTTTTCCCAGCGTTCCGTTGCTTCTTGATTCAATTTACCGTGTTTCCGATCATTCAGCGGATGATTATTGATCCGTATTACAAAGAGCATCCGGAAGAAGATTTGGACAAACGGCACGACTTGAATTTGGATATCGAACCGGTTGAAAAGGCAGAAGGTGAAGAAGCAACTGAACCGGAAGAAGATCCTGACGTGATTTTCAAGGACGTTGGCAAGGAAGAGATACCGGCCGCGGTGATCCCGAAGCAATACAGCCGTGATGATATGCGCAAGGGCCGCCGATTGGAACGCAATACGCGATCCGATAGTGACGATGACGGCACGATATAACGAACAAAATAAAAGCACCGAGAACCATGTGTTCTCGGTGCTTTTTTACATTTGATTTTACTTTTTGTTGAAGCTGTCCTTGAGCGATACGGAACGGTTGAATACCGGATGCTCGGCGGTGCTGTCCACATTGTCAATGCAGAAATAACCAAGCCGCAGGAACTGGAATGCTGCCGGTGCTTCAGCGGGGAGAATGCCGGCCTCCACCTTGCAATCGGTGAGCACTTCAAGCGAATCCTTGTTGAGCACATCCAGGAAATCCTGATCGCCCGCTTCGGGTTCTGCATCCAGGAAGAGGGAGGAGTACAGCCGAACTTCTGCTTCCTTGGCGGTGGCGGCATCCACCCAATGAATGGTGCCTTTGACTTTACGGCCGTCCGGTGTGTTGCCGCCCTTGGTTTCGGGATCGTACGTGGCGAAGATCTCGGTTACATGGCCGTTTTCGTCCTTTTTACAGCCGGTGCAACGCACGACGTATGCGGATTTCAGGCGCACCTCATTGCCGGGGAACAGACGGAAATACCCTTTGACGGGTTCTTCCATAAAGTCATCCCGTTCCACCCACAGCGTGCGCGAGAAGGAAACAGCGTGCGTACCGCGTTCGGGATAATACGGATGATTTTCCATTTCGAACGTTTCGGCTTGGCCTTCGGGGTAATTGGTGAGAGTGAGTTTGACCGGATGCAAAACCGCCATGGCGCGGGTAGCGTTTTCGTTGAGATCTTCACGCAGGCAATGCTCCAGCAAGGCAATTTCAACCATGCTTGGCACTTTGGCGACACCAACGCGTTCGATGAAATTGCGAACGGACGCGGGCGTATAACCGCGACGGCGCAGGCCGCGCAGGGTGGGCATGCGGGGATCATCCCAGCCCGATACCAGTTTTTCTTCCACCAGCTTGCGCAATTTGCGTTTGGACATGACCGTGTAGTTGATGTTCAAACGGGCAAATTCGATCTGGCGGGGATTGCCTTCCAACTGAGCGTGCTCCACACACCAGTTGTAAAGCGGGCGGTGATCCTCAAATTCCAGCGAGCAAAGCGAGTGGGTGATGCCTTCCAGCGCATCCTCTAACGGGTGCGCAAAATCATACATGGGGTAAATGCACCATTTGTCACCCTGGCGGTGATGGTGCGAATGGTTGATGCGGTAGATAACCGGATCGCGCATGTTGAAGTTGCCGCTGGCAAGATCGATCTTGGCGCGCAGGGTCATCGCACCATCCGGGAATTCGCCCGCCCGCATCCGACGGAACAGATCCAGACTTTCTTCAATGGGGCGATCGCGGTAGGGACTGACAGCGGGATGTGTGAGGTCACCGCGGTTTTCGCGCATTTGATCGGGCGAGAGCTCGCAGACATAAGCCAAACCGCGCTCAATCAGCGAAAGGGCGATTTCGTACATGGTTTCGAAATAATCCGAAGCATAGTAGAAACGATCTTCCCAATCATAACCCAACCAATGGATATCTTCTTGAATGGCGTCGACGTATTCAACGTCTTCCTTGGTGGGGTTAGTATCGTCCATGCGCAGGTTGCAGATGCCGCCGTATTTTTCGGCGGTGCCGAAATCAATGCAGATCGCTTTTGCGTGGCCGATGTGCAGATAACCGTTCGGTTCCGGCGGGAAACGGGTGTGCACCTGTTTCCCGTAGCAACGGCCTTCCGGCTTTAATTCTTCATCAATAATATCGTGAATAAAATTGCTGGTACGTTCTTCCGACATGCTGAAATCCTCCTGTTTACAGCGATTGCAACGCTGCGTTTAACCGCTCTGCTACGACATCCTTGCCGAGCAGGGCCATGATACCGCACAGATCCGGCGTGTTGCGGCGGCCGGTAACGGCGACGCGAATCACCGTGCTGACATCGCCTGCGTGGCCTTTATAGGCATCCGGTTGTTTTTTGTATTCCTTGACTTCCGGGCAGAACCCGATGGCGGGGCATAAGCCTTTGATGGTATCGAACCAGGATTGCTTATCCTGCGCGGGATCGTATGCCGGCAGATAAGCATTCAGGATCGCTTTGATATCTTCAACCGCAAGGTTTTCCGGCCAAGGATATACGGTGGGGGCATGGAAGAAATACTCGGCGTATGCCGGTACGTCGCTCCATTTTGCCAAGTCTTTGCGCGGTTTGGGACCGCCGCGATCAATGCTGAACAAGCCTTTGGTAAAGGCGGTATCGCGAGTGAGTAGTGCGTGCCATTCGGGCGCGTATTCCGCGGCCCATGCGACCACGGCATCCGTTACCTCTTCTGCCGACATGGTGGCGATGATGTTTTTGCTGACGTCGTTAAGTTTGTTCAGATCAAACAAGGCGCCGGATACACTCATCTTTTTGAGATTGAACGGGAACGCGCTGCGCGGCTTGTCCGGGTTGGCACGACGCCAATCCTCGTAATCACTGTTGGCAACGGTGTGCAGATATTCCATCACGCTTTCGGGCGGATAACCCTGCTCGGTATAGAAGTGAACGGCGGCTTCCGGATCCTTCCGTTTGGAAAGCTTGCGTTTGTTGCCGTCCTCTTCTTTCATGATCGGGCTGACGTGTGCGTATTTCGGCGGCTTGAAGCCGAGTATACGGAACAGCTGCAGGTGGGTGGGAACCGAGGCGATCCACTCATCACCGCGGATAACATGTGTGGTGCGCATCAGGTGATCGTCGATCGCGTGCGCAAAGTGATAGGTGGGGATACCATCCGATTTAAGCAACACGATATCCTGATCGTTTTCCGGGATCTCAATGGTACCTTTGATCATATCGTCAAATTTAATGCGGCGGGATTCATCACCCGGAGAACGCAAACGCATGACATACGGCAAGCCGGCACGCACTTTTTCAATCGCTTGTTCCGGTGAAAGAGCACGGCAGGTGGCGTAAGCGCCATAATAACCGGTGCGCAATTTTTGAGTATCCTGCTGTTCGCGCACGGTCCCCAGTTCCTCCGGTGTGCAGAAGCACGGATAAGCAAGGCCTTGCAGGACCAAAGCCTTGACATAGGCTTGATAGATCTCGGCACGATCACTTTGACGATATGGGCCGTAGTTGCCGATGGGGGCATCATCCCCTTGATAGCCTTCGTCGATCTGCAGGCCGTATTGGCGAAGACCGGCGAGAATATCGGCGGCACCGCCGTCAACCTCGCGTTTTTTATCAGTATCTTCCAAACGGAAGTAGAACACGCCGTCGGTTGCACGTGCGGTGAGATAGTTGATGGTGGCGGTGAATAACACGCCCAAATGCAAATAGCCGGTGGGAGAGGGTGCGATGCGTACGACGCGTGCGCCTTCCTTTAGGCTGCGCGACGGATACAACGCCTCATAATCCTCCGGCGTTTTTGTGATAGTGGGGAACAAGACGTCCGCCAACTGTTCCAAAGCGGTCATGAATGGGCCTCCTAAATACAGATACATCTATTTTACATTTTTTGGTTGCAAAAGTCAATGCAAGTATGGTACTATATATAAAAGATTTTTTGGAAGGGTACGGGATCTTATGGAAACCATGGAAACTCCGCGCAAGAAACGCGCGTTAAGTTGTATTCAATCCACCGGCACGCCGACGCTCGGCAATTATTTGGGAGCGTTGCGCAACTGGGTTGCGTTACAGGATGAGTTCGATTGTGCGTATGCAGTGGCGGATCTGCACGCCATTACGGTGCGTCAGGAACCCGCTAAGCTGCGTCAGCAGATCAACGAAACGTTTGCATTGCTGCTGGCAATCGGGTTGGATCCGGACAAATCTCTGCTTTTTGTGCAATCGCAGGTGCCGGAGCACGCACAACTGAGCTGGTTGCTTTCGTGCCACACGCAGTTTGGTGAATTGTCACGCATGACGCAGTTCAAAGATAAATCGGCCAAACATGCCGATAACATCAACGCCGGTTTGTTTACCTATCCCGTGCTGATGGCGGCGGATATTTTGCTGTATCAGCCGGACGTGGTGCCGGTGGGCGCGGATCAAAAGCAGCATTGCGAGTTGACGCGAGATATTGCCACACGGTTTAACAATCTCTATGCCAATACGTTTACCATTCCCGAGCCGTATATTATGAAAACGGGGGCGCGGGTTTGCTCGTTGCAGGAGCCGACCAAAAAGATGTCCAAATCGGATGAGAACCAAAACGCGTTTATTTCGCTGAAGGATGATGCGGATACCATTATGCGGAAGTTCCGCCGTGCGGTGACCGACAGCGAAGCCAAGGTGCGGTACGCTGAAGGAAAAGACGGCGTGAACAATTTAATGGAGATTTATTCCGCAGTGACCGGGAAATCTCTGGAAGCGATTGAGGACGAATTTACCGGCAAGGGTTACGGTGATTTCAAATCCGCCGTCGGTGAGGCGGTTGCATTGGAATTGAAACCGATTCAGGAGCGTTTCGCGGAACTGATGAAGGACAAAGCACAGCTGGAAGAACTGATGAAGAGCGGCGCAGAAAAAGCGTCTTACGTTGCCGGTCGCACGTTGGGCAAGGCGATGAAAAAGCTTGGGTTTGTGACATTGCGTTAAGGAAAAAGGCTACCCGAATGGGTAGCCTTTTTTTATACCATTTTCAGTAGCTCGTTCATGAATTCTTGTTCCAAATCAATCAGTTTTCGCGTGAGCTTGCGGCTGTCCTCTGAGGCTTCGGTGTATTGATTGAGATAACCGCTGAGTGATTTGATTCCCATGCTGCAGCCATCCACCATCAATCCGGCAATATGCTCGGGCTTGTCGTTGACGAGCAGCTTCATTTCGGTGGAAAACCAGGAAAAGGCTTTCACAATGGATGGCGGGTCTTTTTCATCACAATCCACCGCATTGAGTAACGCATGACATTCATCGCCGATCTTGATGTGGCGGTCGTTATAGTGTTCGATCAGTTTTCGCAGATGAGGCTTATCCATTAAAAAAGGCATGACCTGTTCCATGCTGTTGGTGGCACACTTGCAACCGGAATTGCATTCGCGCAGCAAATAAACGGTATCGGTGTTCATGAATCTCATCCTTTCGGTTTTTACTTAGTATGTGACACACGATTCGGTTTATTCATGACTTGCAAAGCGAACGAAAAAGAGGTATACTGGACGTAATGGGAGTTGATAAGGTGAAATATTCGTTTTTTGCGATGCTGTCGCGCATGAAATATATCAATCGGTGGGCGCTGATGCGCAATACCCGCACGGAAAACATTTGCGAGCACTCGCACGACGTGGCGGTGTTGGCTCATGCGTTGGCGGTGCTGGAAAACACACGTTTTGGCGGTCGAGCGGATGAGCGTGTGTGTGTGATGCTGAGCTTGTATCACGATGCGCCCGAAACGTTGACCGGTGATTTGCCGACGCCTGTGAAATACGATAATCCGACGATACGAGAGGCGTACCGGCAGGTGGAAGCTGTTTCGGTGGAGAAGTTGTTGTCGTTGTTACCGGGGGATTTACAAGGGGAATACACACAATGGTTATCGCCGTCGGCGGAAAAATGGCAGGTGGAACAGGCACTGGTGAAAGCGGCGGATAAATTGGCTGCTTTGATTAAATGCATTGAAGAGATCAAGCAAGGAAACCGTGAATTTGTGAAGGCAAAGCGGTCCACGCTGACTTCACTGCGTGGCATGAAAATGCAAGCGGTGGATTGCTTTTTGGAAGAATTTTTGCCTGCTTACGAATTGACGTTGGATGAATTATAAGAAAAACGCCGCGGAAGGCCGTTGACTTCCGCGGCGTT
>JAZQIV010000173.1:0-10966 GCA_045541305.1 Acutalibacteraceae bacterium
TGGCTCACAGAACGACATGGCTACGATCCGACTTGTTATGAGCCCGACGAGCTACCCCTGCTCCACCCCGCGATATTTAAGTTTTTTGGAACTTTTCAAAGTATAACAGAAAAGAGGGGGGATGTCAAGTGTATTTTCCCAGAAAGTTACCGAAAATATTTTATCCCATTGATGCCGGCTTCAATCGTCTTAGTATGTGCGTTATAAAAAATTTTGGATCATGTAAGAATAAAAACTCTACCGACGACCCGATCATATACGTTATTTATCTTTGTATCTTCTTTTGCAAAAGAAACTCTCCGAAATTCCTTGTTCCGCCCCGAAGAAGAGGAGCCTGCATTCCTCTTGTACCAACTATACAAAATGAATATTTTGTATAGTTCGGAGGAGGGGCTGATGTTAAAAATGCCGCATTTTGACGTTTTTCGGCCTTGATTTGATTATAAACTGCTTCAGCTGCCATTTCTTTTAAGTGTCCGTTTACAGTTTGCGTGAGCTGTTGCTATGCTAATATAATTTGTGCGAACGTATTTTTTCTTTTCGAAATTTTATGTACCATCCATTATAGCGTATTTTTTAATTGATTTACGTGGTTTCGAAAATTCACCTTGGTTTTCCAGCCGATAAAATTTTTTCGGACAATGCCGACATCATTCGCAATATTTTTATCGGCTAAGCGTTTTATTAAATTTTCAAATTCATCAGTCTAAAGCCAAATATTTGAATTTAACGATCCCAACGAAATATGGATCGTGATAATAACAGATAAAGCTTTTTAATGTGCGATGGCCTCTTTGCGTTGAAAATTGCAGAAAAATCGGATTTTGCTATTTATTTTGTATAGTTAATATGCTATACTTATCTCAAGTTGAAAAACGCCGAAATGTTGTGAAACAATGTTTCACGGAGGTGAGCGCGTGAAAAAAGAATTTATGTCACAATGTCCGCCGATTCTGAAAGAGTACTTAGGATATATGCAAACCATCAAAGGTCGTGCAGAAAACACCATCAACGAATATTTTGTGGATCTGCGCACGTTTTTACGGTACATGAAAGAGCTGCGCGGTCTTGTCCCCCCTACCCAATCGTTTGAGGATATTCCGATCACGGATATTGATTTGGCTTTTTTGAAAACGATTACCACAACCGACGTTTATGAGTACATGAATTTCTTGCGAAACGAACGTAGCAATTCTAATAAAACGCGTGCGCGGAAAACCAGCTCGATTCGCATGTTTTTCCGTTATCTAACGGATTATTCGCACTATTTGGATCACAATCCCGTTCAAAATCTCGAGACGCCAAAGCCGAAAAAGACTTTGCCGCAATATCTGTCCTTACAGCAAGCGGTAGCGCTGTTAAACAGCGTAAACGGTGATTTTGCAGAACGCGACTACTGCATGCTGGTGCTGTTTCTGAACTGCGGATTGCGTCGTGCTGAACTGGTGGGATTGAATTTAACGGATATCAATCATATAGATCACACGTTGCGCGTGCGCGGAAAAGGCAACAAAGAACGTATGCTCTTTCTAAATGATGCGTGCCAGCAAGCGCTGGAGCAGTATTTAAAGGTGCGCCCGGTTGATGGTGTCAAAGATAAAAACGCACTCTTTTTGAGCCGTTTAAAGAGCCGTATCAGCCTGCAGGGCGTTCATTATATTGTCAAGCAGTATTTGCAACAAGTGGATGGAGCTGAACGCATGACCGTCCACAAATTACGGCATACAGCAGCAACGTTGATGTATCAAAGCGGTGTGGATCTGCGCGTGCTGCAAAATTATTTGGGCCACGAGAATTTGGGAACGACCGAGATTTACACCCACTTATCAAATGAGCAGATTGAAAAAGCAGCGCGGAAAAATCCGTTGTCACAGGTAACAATGACCAAGCAAGGTAAAAAGAAACCTGTAGATGAAACGTAAAAACAGACCATCGGTAACGTGTTTATACCGATGGTCTGTTTTTTATTCGCCGGAATAAGCGATATTGAATGACAAATATGTGTCATGAAATTTTCAATTGCAATCTGAATTTATCCGAAATCATGGCAACGAATTCCGAGTTTGTCGGTTTGCCGCGTTCATTGTGTATCGTATATCCGAAATAAGAATTTAACACGTCAACGTCGCCTCGATCCCAGGCAACCTCAATGGCGTGTCGGATGGCGCGTTCTACGCGCGAAGACGTAGTAGCGTGTTTTTTCGCAACGGCAGGATACAGCCGTTTTGTGACGGCGTTGATGATTTCCTCATCTTCAATGGCCATCAATATGGAATCGCGTAAATACTGGTAACCTTTAATATGTGCAGGAACACCGATTTGATGTAATATCTCTGTGACACGCATTTCCAGATTAGCGGTAACCGAATGTCGTTTCATCGGCTCAACGTTCCCGCGCCCGGACAAGGATTGCACACGAATTGCCATTTCATCCGCATCAAACGGTTTCAAAAAATAATAATCCGCACCCGCTTGAATGGCTTCGCGTTCCAGATTGGCGTTATCAAACCCCGACATGATCATGAATTGCGGAACGTGTGATAGTTTCATGGCGCGCACGCTGTTCATCACGCCGATTGCATCCAATCGTGGCAAAAAGAAATCCATGATAACAACCGTTGGTTTCTTTTGCGCAATATAATCGACGACCATTTTGCCGTCCTTTTCCAATGTATCAACCTCTAAACCATAATTCCTCATGGTTACAGCAAACGGTATTCCAAAATTTTCGCTGTTATCTGCTAACAGTACCTTGATTTTCTTCTCCAAGTTACACAAACCTCCCAATTTATTTTGCCGGCAACAATAGATTACCATAAACTGGAAATTATTTCAAGTACCTGGAAATTATTTTCCAAATTTGTGAAATGAGATAAAACAAGGGTTGGATTTCGGTTTTTCAGGGGGATTTTACCTAAAATTTTGGAATCGAATTTGTCTGAAAGTTGAGTAGTTTAGCGAAAGTTGGCGAAATACCACGACATAAAAAAGCGCACCTCAACGGGTGTGCTTTTTTAGTTCCTTTTTAAAGCTTGTAGTAATTCACCGCAGTCCTGCAGCACGATATCGGGCTTGGTGTACGCACGATCAACGTCTTCTTCGGTATTATCACCGCTGAGAACTAAAATGGTTTTGGCGCCGGAACGCCAGCCGCATTGGATATCCGTTTCCACTTTATCGCCAATAACCACGGTTTTGTCTCGGTCGATACCGGTTTGCAGCATGCAGATTTCCGGCATTAAAGGAGCCGGCTTGCCGATGAAAATCGGCTGTTTGCCGGTAGCGCCCGCAATCATATCGCAAATAGTACCGCAATCCGGCATATATCCATATTCGGTTGGGCACGTCTTATCGGGATGTGTAGCGACGTACGGAATCTTCTTTGTATATAACAAACGGCATACATCATCGATCTTTTTGAAATTTAATTCCTGGTCATATCCGATGATGATGCAGTCCACCTGTTCCAGATCATCCGTAACGGTAAAACCGGCATCGCGAAACTCGTTTTTCAGTGACTCCGTACCGCAAATATATAAGGTAGCGTCCGGATAGTTTTCTTTGATAAAACACACCGTAACGCGTCCGGAGGTCACAAACTCGTCTTCGGTCGCCTCTACTCCCCTTTGCGCCATCCACGTAACGTAATCTTTGCAGCTTTTTGCGGAGTTATTGGTGATAAAACGATATTGTTTTCCTTGTCGCTTGATTTCGGCAAGCAGATCTTTTGTAAAGGGAAACAACTTGCCACCGCAGTACAAAGTCCCATCCAGATCAAAAAGGAATAATTGCGATTCACGTGCAATCTTTTGTAATTCCAATTGTCTACCCCTTTATTGAATACCTTTTGTGGCGATAATATCCGAGCCGCAAACACCCTGCAGCAACACGTCCCCGATTGCAATCGGCGCAGCTGCTTCGGCATTTCGTATGATATCCATCACTTCAAATATGCGGCTTTTTTTAATCGGTGTTGCTGTTTTCACGCTGACCATTTGCTCCGGTCGGTTGCTGATGCGAATTACCGATGTGACCGTACGCACCGGGTCGGTGCATTCTGCAATGCCGTATTCTGCCCCTTTTGGGCACGCATTTCCGCTTACGGTTAACGAGTCGGTGTCCACTGTTAGGGTGCACCCGCGCGGGCAAATAATGCAGGTTAAATTGCGATTCATGATAACACCTCCAGTTTCACAACGATCGGTTCGGTAATCTCCTTTAACTTTTCGGGCTTTAGGGTGAGCCTTTCCATTTCGCCCGGTGCTGCTTGTAACCGCACCGCAGAAGCCAAAACTGTTTCTCCGGACATTGCTGAAATGCGCACCTTACCAAACGGTTGGGTTACACGCATGAACAACGCGATCTCTTGATCGGTGTCGGTGTGGATTCGTTGCGGTAGCACATAACGAACACCGTTACCGGTTGTTACCGCTACCGTGTCACCAGTTGCCAACGTATGGTTTACGTAATCGGCAGCACCGATGCCAGCGAGCTCCGCTTCATCGGAAACATAATCCACCAGATCGTGCACGTGCAAAACATTGCCGCACGCAAAAATACCGGGGATTTCGGTTTGGCGATTTTCATCCACCGAAGCGCCGCTGGTGATCGGGTTAATGGTGATACCGGCCGAGCGAGTTAACTCGTTTTCAGGGATCAATCCAACCGATAACAGCAATGTATCGCACGGGATATATCGTTTGGTACTGTCGATAATTCGACGGTTCTCATCCACTTGCGCAATTGTAACGCCTTCCACACGCTTTTGACCGTGAATTTCCGCAACGGTTGTGCTCAGGAAAAGAGGAATATCATAATCCTCTAAGCATTGCACAATGTTCCGCGTTAATCCACCGGAATACGGCATCAGTTCACATACAGCTTCCACTTTTGCGCCTTCCAGAGATAAGCGGCGCGCCATAATCAAGCCAATATCGCCGGAACCTAAAATCACAACGCGTTTGCCAACCATATAGCCTTCACAGTTGATCAGTTTTTGTGCAGTGCCGGCGCTATAGACACCGGCGGGACGTGTACCGCTGATGTTCAAAGCTCCGCGGCTGCGCTCGCGGCATCCCATTGCCAAAACAACTGCTTTCGCTTGTAATTTCACAATACCGTCGCGATTGGTGGCGGTCACCACTTTGTCGGGCGTAATATCCGTTACGGTTGTTTCATAAAGAACGGAGATTCCCCGTTCCTTGACTTGCTCATAATACACGTTTGCATATTCCGGACCGGTTAATTCCGTGCCGAGCTTGTGCAAACCAAATCCGTTGTGAATGCATTGACGCAGGATTCCGCCAAGCTCTTCTTCTCGATCGAGTATTACAATATCTCGGACGCCTTTATCGTAAGCGGCGATTGCGGCTGCCATGCCGGCAGGACCACCGCCAACAATCGCAATATCACATGTTTTCATGAAGTGCACTCCTTTATACAGTACCGATGATCATTTCGGAACCGCTTCCGTTTTTGGTGACGGTTTGTCGGTTTACCCTGTTTTCTTCGGCAAGTAATTTCATAACCGTAGGACCGCAAAAACCACCTTGGCAGCGTCCCATCCCCGAGCGGGTACGCCGTTTAACACCGTCAATGTCTGTTGCTCTCGGATTACGGGTGATCGCGGCCCGAATCTCCCCTTCACTCACCCCTTCGCAGCGACAAACAATTTTGCCGTATGCAGGATGCTTTTCGATATAGGAATTCTTTTCTTCGTCACTCATTTTTTTAAACGCATGGGGATCCTCACGGTGTCCGTTAAAAGTATCGTTTTTTGCCAATGAAAGTCCCATTTCTTTCAAGAGTGCCACCACATATTCTGCAATGGCCACACAAGAGGTTAAGCCGGGAGAATCAATGGCGGCAACGTTGACAAAGTGTGAAGCTGCTTTGCTTTCTTCGATGATAAAATCGCCGTTTTTTTCAGAGGAGCGAACACCGCTGAATGAGGTAATCACGTTGCGGAAATTCACATCGGGAACACTTTTGGAGGCGAGGCGCGCTACCATATCTAAGCCATCCGGCGTGGTTTGTTTGCAATCCGGTGACTCCACCACGCCGGCTGTGGGACCTGTTAACAGATTTCCGTCTACTGTGGGTGAAACCAGAATACCCTTTCCTTCTTTAGATGGCACCTGGAAAATGGTATGCGAAACGCGATTTCCTTCTGTTTTGTCCAGCAGCATATATTCACCGGCACGCGGGATAATGGTAAACGAATCATCCCCCACCATTCGTGCCACCCGATCCGAGCAACATCCGGCACAGTTAATCACGTAAGTCGCTTCCACTGTCTCGCCGTTTTCGGAAATCAACACAAACGATGCATCCTGCTTACGAATCTCGCACAAGGCAAATCCCGTTTTCAGTTCAACACCGTTATCCATAGCGTTCCCGATGGCAGCAATGGTCAATTCATACGGACACACAATACCGGCAGTCGGTACGTGTAAAGCAGCCACAACTTGCTTGGATAATTGGGGCTCGATTTCACGAATCTCATCCCCGCTTAACAACCGCATGTTTGGTACACCGTTTTGGATGCCGCGATCAAATAAAGCCTGTAAAACGTCGCGTTCTTCGTCGCTGAATGCGCAAATAATGGATCCGTTCCGTTTAATCGGCGCATTCAGTTCATGTGCAGTAGCAAAGAGCTTTTCCACGCCTAAAATGTTCATTTTTGCTTTCAACGTGTTTGGTTCGGGATCGTAACCGCCGTGCACAATACCGCTGTTCGCTTTCGATGCACCGCAGGCAACGTCGTTTTCCTTTTCCAACACGCACGTTTTCAGTTGATAGCGCGCCAGCTCGCGTGCCAACATACTACCGATTACACCGGCACCCACAATCGCTACGTCATACATATTCAACGCCTCCTCATCTCATTAAAAAACGGGCAAAGACAGACGATATCACAGGATATCATCTGCTTTCCCCGTTTCTCTCATTCTCTACGGATATGAAATTGTTTACAAATACCACAAATCCTCTTTACCGGTTGAAACCGCGATCGCACCTTGACTCAATGCGGTGGTGACTTCTTGTTTGGTTTCCACCAGACCGCCGGCAATCAACGGAATGACGCCGTTTGCAAATCGCTCGATAATTTTGCCGATCACACCGGGTAAAATCTCAATAATATCCGGCGAACTGCCTGCCAAGATATCATCAATACTTTCCACGCCCTGCGAATCATAGGCGAAAAAGCGTTGGATGGTCAGTAAGCCACATTCTTTCGCTGCACGAATCACCGAAGTTTTCGTACTGATGATGCCATCAACCCCGCAGTGCGCCAAAAAAGCGATGCCACTTTTATCCTTGCTGATCCCTTCTGCCAGATCCACGTGCACAAACAGGAATTTATCGGCCGCATGTGCACGTTCCACACGATCACGCACCGTCATAATGCCGGCACCGAACAAAAACAGAATTTCCGAAGGAGACTGTAACGCTTTTTCAAAATGTTTATCCTTGATAGCGGCAATAACCGGTGCCGCTTCCAGACGTTCCAAAACATCGTGCTTTTTGCTCATGCACATTCTCCTTTCAAAAGAAATAGCAAGAGAATACACCGCGGCACTCTCTTGCTATACTCTCATTCTCTATACAGTATTTTAACACAAAATGCAAAAAAGTCAATGCTTTCTGCTTACAATCCTAACAACTCTTTTGCAGTATATTCATCCGTAATCAACGTATCGATCCAACCGGTATGCAGCGCCCCCACAATCGCTTCCGCTTTATCGGTTCCACACGCAATGGCTACTGTTTGTTTTGCGGTTTTTAGATTCTCTGCCGAAACGCACAGTGTATTGTCATACAGATCCAAAAATTTACCATCCTTTGTAAAAAAATGGGTGGCAATATCTCCGATCACTTCGGCGTGTTGTTCACGGTAACCAAACGTTTTACCAAAGAGCTCCAAAACTTCCGTATTACCGATACCCACAATTGCCAGATCGATGTTTTCCCAAAGCGATTGTAGCTTTTTGTAATAGGATGTGGTTTTGAACAGCTTGCAATCCTCGGTGTTATCCGGTAAATATGGAAACCAGGCATACTGCACGCCTGCCCCGAACTTGTCCGCAATATCGCGTGCTAATTCGTTGGAAGAAAAACACAACTTTCCGTGATCGGTCGCGCCAAACAGCGGAAACACCAGATTTCCCTTTGTGTTCGTTCGCGGTAATTCCTCTGCCAACGCTTCAATAGTGCGTCCCCACGACACCGCAATACGCAAACCGCCTTTTTCCGCAAGCGGGGTTAAATACTCAGCAGCAGTTTTAACCGTCTTCAGTTGCCGAACCGACTCGTTGTTTCCACTGACACTACACACAACCGAATCTACACCAAAACGCTCGTGCAATTGTTGCTCCAACCACTCGCAGTCCGCCTTGGGATTGTGAATGGTGATTTCCACAACTTGTTCCTTAATCGCATCGTTTAACAGCTTTGAAACCGTTTGCCGCGATAATTTCAACGTATCGGCAATTTCTTGCTGTGTGCGGTTCTTTTTGTAATATAACGTCGCAGCTTCTGCCATCAACAGCTTTTCGTCGTGCATAGCATACCTCCGTTCTCTGTCGTTATTTTACCATTTCTGCGTAAAATTGTCAACGGTTTAACATTTGTAATTGACAAATGTTAAACCCGGCGATATACTGTAAAAAGAACAAAAATAAAGGGGATTGAAAAATGTTGGTATCCATGAAAGAAATGCTGGAGGACGCGCGCAAAAACCATTATGCGATTCCCGCATTTGACGTCAGTAATTACGATATGATGAAATCGATTTTGGAGGCATGCGAAGAGGAACGCTCCCCCGCTTTGCTGATGGCACTTGGTGTGGATTTGGTCGGAAAAGGCCTGCCGCTGATGGCATCCATGGTAAAAGGTGCATCGGAGCACTTCAAAATTCCGGTGTGCTTTCACCTGGATCATGCCACCGATTTTGATTTGATTAAGGGCGCCATTGATGTTGGGTTTAGTTCCGTTATGTACGACGGTTCGGTTTTGGATTTCGAAAACAACGCCAAAAACACCGCGCAAGTGACAAAGCTTGCTCATGCGCACGGTATTTCCGTGGAGGCAGAACTGGGGCACGTTGGCAACGCCAGCGTGGGCAGCATCAGCGAAACCGGCACCGATACCGATCCCGGCGAAAGTCTGACCGTTCCCGCAGAAGTGGCTAAGTTTATTGAGATCACCGATGTGGATGCGCTCGCGGTTGCAATCGGCACTTCGCACGGTGTGTATCAAAAAACACCGGAGCTTCGCATTGACCGCCTGGATGAAATTGTGGCAGTTTGTGACAGACCGCTTGTGTTGCACGGCGGCAGCGGCACCCCAAACGATCAAATGCAAAACGCCATACGTCACGGCATTACGAAAATCAACATCTATTCCGATGTGGTGGCTGTTTTGAATAAAGGCTTGAAAGATAAGCTCAACACGATCGACAACCCCTCCACCTGGCCTTTCATCGTGTTCGAAGATGCCCGAAATATGATGAAAGAAGTTGTGAAAGAAAAACTGAGAACGTTCGGCAGTGCCGGCCGTCTGTAATGGGAGGGTATCCACATGAAAACAAGAGCAGTACGTCTTTATGGAGAACGCGATCTCCGCTTGGAGGAATTTGAACTTCCCGCTTTGAAAAATGGCGAGTTGCTGGTAAAAGTCATTTCAGACAGCGTATGCATGTCCACGTATAAAACGGCAATGCAGGGCGCCAAGCATCTGCGCGTGCCGAATGACGTTGACGAACATCCCGTTATCATCGGTCACGAGTTTTGCGCAGAAGTTGTTGAAGTTACCGATAAGTGGAAAGACCGCTTCAAGGTTGGCGACAAAGTTGCCATGCCCCCCGTTCTCTCCTATTTAGGCGGCGTGGATACGGTTGGATATTCGTTCGGCGAGATCGGCGGTGTGTCCACGTATTCCATCATTTATGACCATATCATTGAAAACGATTATTTGATTAAAATCGACAGCGATTCCTATTTCAGCGGTTCGCTGATCGAGCCTGCTTCCTGCGTCATTCGCGGTTACAAGGCCTCCAACCATTTAAACGACAAGCTTCTTCCCTTTACCAACATTCGTGAAAACGGGAAGGTCGCCATTCTGGCAGGCTGCGGACCGATGGGCTTAGTTGCCATTGATATTGCATTACACGGCGATGTGAAACCGTCGTTGGTGGTGGTTACAGACCTTAACCAAGAACGGCTTGACCGCGCGGAGCAGCTTTTTGATCCCAAAGCGGCGGCGCGTGACGGTATAACCCTGGTTTTTGCCAACACTGCCGATCAAGATAAATTGCTCTCGTTTACAGACGGAAAAGGCTACGACGACGTATTTGTGTATGCTCCCGCTCCTGCCGTTGTGCAGCTGGGCGATTCCATTCTTGGGTTTGATGGCTGCTTAAACTTCTTTGCCGGCCCGATGGACAAACAATTCAGCGCCCCGCTTAATTTCTACAACGTTCACTATGCACAGCATCACGTTGCCGGTACCAGCGGCAGCGTACCGGAAGATATGCACGATATCGTGCGTTTGATCGGCGAAAAACGCATTGATCCTGCGGTCATGGTCACCCATATCGGCGGTATCGATGCGGCCATCGATACCACACTGCGTTTGCCGGAAATTGAAGGCGGTAAAAAACTGATCTACACGCACATTGAACTGCCGCTGACAGCCATCAGCAACTTTGAGGCGCTTGGTAAAACAGATGAACGATTTAAAGTGTTGGATGATTTGGTGAAAGCACACAACGGTTTGTGGTGTGCCGAAGCGGAACAGTATTTACTGAATCATTTTTAACAGAAAAAGCATCCCGCAATGATGAACCGCCCCAAATTGTGCGGACAGCACAGAAAAGCACCTAATGGCAGCAAGAAATAAATTTAAGCAACATACTGACTTCGTTTTTCAAGCGGAGTCAGTTTTGTTTTTAGTTGAATACGTT
>JAZQIV010000174.1:0-5283 GCA_045541305.1 Acutalibacteraceae bacterium
CGCTTGGCCTCCGACTTCGAACGTTTTCCCGGATTTTGATTACGCCGCCGTGGCTTGCGGTTTGTGCGAGATCGGCGCAAACGGACTGCCTTTGTCAAAAACTTACGGTTCCCGTCAACGGTTTCATATGATTATCACCGATGCAGAACTACCGGCAACGTCATTGATGACGGAGTCTGTTTGCGATGGGTGTATGGAATGCGCCAAAGCGTGTCCGCTGGGTGCTATCAGCACAACAGAATTTGACGAATTTGAAATTTGCGGTAAAGTAATGAAGGTTGCCAAGATCGATTATGAAAAGTGCAAAATCTGCAAAAACGGCGCCGTAAAGAATCGTCTTTCCGATAAAGCGAAGCCGGACCGCGTTGCTGCCATTTGCAACCGCACCTGCATGATATGCTTGGAAAAAAGTAAGCGTATCACCAATCTGTTCGAAAAAGAGTTTCGCCATACCGAACAATGGGCGATTGGAGGCGGCTTAGAAAATGAGAACCGGGATGCTGCCAATGTATTGGGTGGTGCATTCTCGAAATCTGGGAATCGAGGTAATCAGTAATGAAACTAACCTCACAAATGATTAAAGACAAGGCAAAGGAGATCGGTCTTGATTGCATTGCAATCGGCAATATTGAGCGTTTTAAGAATGCGCCCACTCTAATGTCACCTTTAACATATTTTCCCGAAGCGAAATCGGTTATTGCGGTCGCCATGCGCATTCCGCGAGGTACGTATCGTGGCATTGAGGAAGGAACGCATTGGCATAACTACACCTTTTACTCATACAACAAGCTAAACTCTCTTTTCCGCCCTAAAAAATCATATGAACTGTGCTGTTTCATTGAGGACCACGGTTGGGAAGCGGTCGCACACTATCCTGCCGTTCCCGAAGGCAACGGTACAACGCGCGACCCCGTCGCCGAAGGCAAAGTCCCTGCCGATGTTGTGTGCAGTGTGCGCGTGATCGCGGCAGGTTGCGGTCTTGGTGAGATCGGTTTCTCCAAAGTATTCCTGACAAAGAAATTCGGTCCGCGTGTGCGGTTGGGTCTTATCTTCACCGACTGTGAACTGGAACCCGATCCGATTTTGGATACCGGTGACATCTGCATCCACTGCGGCGCGTGTCAGCGTGAGTGTCCCGGCAACGCGGTTCCGCCGGTACGCGATGAATCCAAACGTTTAACAGTGGATTACGGCGAGAAAACAATCTGGTATGGTGATGTACACATGGGGCGTTGCACCTTGTCGCATCACGGATTAAACAACGAGTGTTCGCCGTTCCTTAAAAAAGAATTTCCCAATATGGCTTTTGACGTACGCAATTCCGAAATGACCGAGGAAGAAGCGTACATTCTGTGCTACTCCCTCGCCACTGCCAAATGGGGACGCAAACCAAACACCAATGCGGTGGATGAATATTACGATTACATTCTTAATCACACCGGCTATTTCGCGATCTGCGGCGCAAGAGGGTGCATTCGTGCTTGTATGAACGCATTGGAAAAAACAAAGCGCATTGAAAACACGTTCCATAATCCGTTTTACAAAAAGCCGTCTTGGCTCTTGCCTAACCAACCGAGCGAACTGCCGACAGGTGTCAACCCATACCGAGAAGAATATCTTGACAAAAAGTATCCCGGCATACGCGAAAACGAATACGAAAGAAAGTTGTAAATGCTATGCAAACGGATTTTTTAAAACATCATCCGGTATTTTGGTCACGGTTGGGTTTCCCGTACGACCCGCCGCTCAAGAATGATCGTGGTGAACCGCTTGTGTTTACGGAAAATTTCGATAAACAACTGAGCTTCCACCGCGACTTTATTGCGGCAGGGGTTAAGATTCACACATCCATTTTGCACCTTGGATGGATGGGTATTGACGAATATGATTATTCATTAACGGATCGTGTGATCGAATCTATCTTCGAACAAGATGATGACATTTATTACATCCCGCGCATAAAACTCAATGTACCGATTGATTGGTGCAAAGCCAATCCTGAAGAAGTTTTCGTGTATCACGGTGGTCCTGAAAGTGCTGCCGAAATCGCCGCATTGGTAGGCACGGAGAAACAGGATTATCTCGGCTACGAAGCGCCAAACGGGTATTATCGTGCAGGCGATTACGTGGATCCTCGGCCCAATGTGGGCGGCGTTATCGCGCGGCAAAGTTTTTCGTCGAAAAAGTGGTTGCACGATGCAGGTGAGGCGCTATCGCGACTCATTGACCATTTAGAATCATCTCGGTATGCCGAACGGATTTTAGGATATCACATTGCATACGGCACATCGGGCGAAACCGTATTATGGGGACGTATCAACAAACGGTACGGCGATTACGGTATTGCCAATAAAAAGACTTTTTACGAGTACGGTATTCGCCAATACGGCAGCCAAGAGGCGCTGGCACAAGTGTGGTGTCAACCGCAGATTAACGAAGAAAACGTGTGTATCCCTTCTCCTGATATGCGTACGGGAACTGCCGATTCTTTAGAAGCCTTTTTACGTGGACGCGATTGTGATCGCATGATCGTGGATTACGATCTGTTCTGCTCCGAGGTCAACGCAACAGCGTTGGAGTATTTTGGCGAGATTGTGAAACGTAAAACCAACAAATTGGTTGGCGCATTTTACGGATATTCGCTGTATGTTGATAATGCGGCATATACCGGGCATTTAGCACTTGATCGGCTGTTACATTCTCCTTACATCGATTTTTTTGCTGCTCCGAAAGCTTATACGCGCACCGCGGCAGGTGAACCGGGAGGGGAAATCTGTCCGGCCCAATCGATTAATTTGTCCAAATTATTTGTAGAGGAAATGGATAACCGGACCTATCTTGCTACCGAATGT
Organism: Acutalibacteraceae bacterium; assembly: GCA_045541305.1. Lineage (GTDB taxonomy): Bacteria > Bacillota > Clostridia > Oscillospirales > Acutalibacteraceae > RGIG3009. The sequence continues at coordinate 2,853 of JAZQIV010000174.1, forward strand.
GATGAGGATAAACAGCAAGGGTTTGTTCCGGACGGAATCTCCGATACACTCACCGTGTTGTGGCGCGAATTTTCCAAAAATATTGCGCATGATTCCGGGTTTTGGTGGATGGATCTCGGCGGTGGATGGTTCGCTTCCGAGCCAATCATGCAAAGTGTTAAAAAGATGGTCACGTTAAACGAGCAGCTTCGCGCACGTCCTCATCAAAGCCGTGCGGATATGCTCATCGTATTCGACGAACGTTCTATGCTTTCCGTACGTGAGAGTACCGACCTGCACGCAGGATTTTTGCGCGAATTTATCAACGAGACGAATGTGTCAGGGGTGATAGCGGATGTATACCGTGCCTGTGACTTACCACGGTTAGAGCTTTCTCAGTACAAGTTCGTCGTATTCGCCTACAACTTCTATATGGACAAAGCAACGCGCGATATCGTTGCCTCGCTACCTTCCACTATTACTGTTGCGTTTTCTTATGTAGCAGGCGCTTGGGACGAAAGCGGCTTTTCACTTGAAAATGCCGAGCGCGCGACCGGTCACCGCTTTACGATTGACAACACAGGTGATTACGATTTTCCCGCTATCCGCGCAGAACGGTTACCGAATGCACGCAAAAACACACTTGTGTTTACAGAGCCGTATGTAACCGGTGCGAACATTCGCGCTATTGCCAAATCGGCAGGGTGTCACGTGTACACCGATACCGCCAATGTCACCGTATATGGCGACAACCGTTTTATTGGTGCTTTCAACAAGCACGCAGGCGGTATGTTAACGCTTCCCAGTCGAGGAACTTACCGCGATGTCATCACCGGAACGATCTTTACCGATACCGACACCATCCCGCTTCCGCTACGAGGTAATGGCGCTATGGTATTGGTGAGAGAGTCATAAAAATTAAGGTATGCACAACCGAGCGGCGCTCACAAACGCCCACAAGTTATTCGCCCATGGGCTCATAAAAACAGGTGGGGGAGTCAAACCTATCTTTCGTAACAATCAAAAAACACGGCACACAAAAGTGTACCGTGTTTTTTTGTGGCAAGTGCTACCGAAATAGATGCTAATATTAAAATACTGTTTTAGTTAGAGAACTCAACTGACTTTGCCCAATCTGTAATTTGCTGAGCATACCCATCAACATTTTCATTTAATGTGGCAAATTGAATTAACCAAAATGCATCATTGGTTTTATATACATAGGAAAAATATTTATAGGAATCGTTCGTCTCAGGGTTTGTAAAGTCGTACTCAAAACGGGTAAGTCCATCAGCAGTTTTAATTTCAGTAGGACTTAAATTATTGGCTTGTATCACCAAATCGGCATATTGTTCAAGAGTATAGTCCCCAAAACCGTCAGCCAATGTGAATGCTTCTTTTAAAGCAAATACCGCTACATTTTTCGAATCGTATGCAACAGTATAATTTTCAATATCAGTTTCCCTGAATTCATCTGTCAAGGTTATGGTCATTCCATTGGAATAAAAAGTTTTTACATCGGGTGTTTTATTTGAAAACAGACCGGAAGTAATCGTATAACCGGCAACAGCACCTACAACGGCGGCTACGATTAAAATAAGGAGTCCTTTTCGCGCACCTTGTTTGCGGTTTGCTACAATTTCTTCGCTTTCATTATTATCAAATCGAAATGCATTTCCGTTGGCAGGGTTAAACCTGTTTTTGCCGGAAAGAAAAATGTCTTCTTGCCCTTCGGAAAGCTGATAATACTCATTGCAATAATTTTTGCTTAATTTATCTGCAATTACAAATACCTTTGCCTCTTGCTCCCCGATTTGAAATGTTTTTTCTTCTCCGTTTTTTAAATCGCCTATTTTACGGCAAGGTGTATCATTTATGAGCATCTCGCTCGAAGTAGTATCTTCTATATAGATTTTCATTTTTGCAAGACAGCCTACAAAACTTTTTGTTCTTTTAATTGTTAAATTTCTCATTTAATCAACCCTCCTATGCAAATATTTTAGCACAAAGCAGTATTTAAATCAATATGTTTAGTTCGGTTTCTGCCCGAACGGTAAGAACAGCATATGTCATCTTTTTATTTTTACTGTTATTTTGGACACGAAAAAACCCAGCAAACCGTGATGGTTACTGGGTTCTTCGGGCTGTCATCTATTTTGGTAGCCAACCATGGTTGCGGGAGGAAGATTCGAACTTCCGACCATACCTTTGCGGTGCCCGAAATGCGCTAATCTCGCTTTCGCTCGGCGCATTTCGACCGCGGCAGCAGCTATGCCTCGCTGTATCGTCCGCCGGACGCGCTCGGCAACGCTACAAGTTATTCGCCCAAGGGCCCATAACCCAAAAAGTAGGGGAGGTGGAAACCTTATCTCTCAACAAAAGAAGAAATCCGAAACCGCAAAAGCGATTTCGGATTTCTTTGGTTGCGGGAGGAAGATTCGAACTTCCGACC
>JAZQIV010000175.1:0-5435 GCA_045541305.1 Acutalibacteraceae bacterium
ACCTATCCGGGAACGACCGAAGAGTTGTTAAAGCCCATTTTGGAAGAGGGAAGCGGCCTTGTTTGCGGCGAGGATTTCTATCTCGGCTTCTCGCCCGAACGCGTTGACCCGGGTAATAAGGTTTATAAGACCAACAACACGCCGAAGGTTGTGGGCGCGATTGGTGACGACGCGGCCGAAGTGATCTCGAAGGTGTATTCGAGCGTTCTCGACGGTGCAATTCATACCGTTTCTTCTCCTGCAGTTGCTGAAATGGAGAAGATTCTTGAAAACACCTATCGCAACATCAACATCGGTTTAATCAATGAAATGGCAATTTTGTGCGACCGTATGGGTATCAATGTTTGGGAAGTTGTGGATGCGGCAAAAACCAAGCCCTATGGTTTCCAGGCTTTCTATCCCGGCCCGGGTCTTGGCGGTCACTGCATTCCGCTCGACCCGTATTACCTTTCCTGGAAAACGAGAGAGTACGGTTTTCATACCTCGATGATCGAGGCTTCGATGATGATCAATGATGGAATGCCCGAATACGTGGTGCGTCGCGCCGGAAGACTTTTGAACAAGTATAAAAAACCGTTCAACGGCTCTAAGGTTCTCGTTTTGGGTGTCGCCTATAAACAGGATATTGACGACTACCGCGAGAGTCCGGCTATCCGCGTGATCGAAGAGTTCGAAAAGGTTGGAAGTTGTGTTGATTTCTACGATCCGTTTATTACGGAATACAAGGAAAACGGACAGGTAAAGGTTGGCATAGCGGCAATCGATCCCGAAATTATTAAGGCTTATGATCTGGTCACCATCACGACGGCGCACACCAACGTAGATTACAAAATGGTCGTGGATGCGGGTGTTCCGGTCTTCGATTGCAGAAATGCTACAAAGGGTATCAACGCAGAAAACCTCGAATTGCTGTAAACTCTTTTGCATGAGTGGACAGAAAGAAATTCTCTCGGCTGACAACTGTATTATTCTAAAAAACGAGGAGAACCGAATGAAGAGTGAGATTAAAAGCGGCATCGTTTTGTCGTATGTTTATATGGCCATCTCGATGGTTGCGGGGCTTTTGTATACCCCCGTTATGCTCGACCTCATAGGTCAGAGTGAATATGGTCTTTATACATTGGCAACCTCGGTGATCGGGTATTTGTCCATATTGAATTTAGGATTGGAAAGTTCGCTCATAAAGTATACTTCCAAGTATATCGCGTTGGGGGACAAAAAGTCTGAACAGGTCCTGGGCGGAAGCTTTTTGAAGCTGTTTGGTCTGCTTGGCCTGGTTGCGCTGGGTTTGGGGGTCTTTATTTCCTTTAATCTGCGACCCGGTCAGGTGTTTGGGTTTCTAACCGGTAAACTTACGCAGAACGAAACGGCAACTCTGAAGATTTTAATCCTTTTAATGACTGCAAACCTTGCGATTAATTTGCCGATGGGCGTGTACGGAGCGATTATCACGGCACACGAAAGATTCAATTTCCGAAAAATCGTTTCCATTGTGCGAGAAATTACCATGCCGATCGTGGTTTTGATCGTTTTGTTCTTCGGGTATAAATCGATCGCCTTGGTTGCGGTTCACGTTTTATTCAGTATTGCGGTTCTGTTTTCCGATTTTGTTTATGCCAAAAAGGTTTTGGGCTTTAAGGCGGATTTTTCAAAACTGGATAAATCGGTTGTTAAAGAAATCTTCGATTATTCCGTATTTCTTTTTATCGGCATAATGGTGGACCGAATCAGTGACGCGACCAATAGTTTGGTGATTGGTGCGATTTCAGGAACAACGGCCATTGCCATTTACGGTATTGCGGTGCAGATTAATCATTATTATCTTAATTTTTCTTCCTCAATCGGTTCGTTTTTCTTTCCGCGGATCGTGTCGATGTCGGTGAAAGAAGCGGATGACAAGCAACTCTCCGACCTGTTTATCAAGGTTGGCAGAGTGCAGTTGTTTATTATTGCGCTCATTTGCAGCGGATTTATTGTCTACGGCAGAGATTTTATCGTTTTGTGGACAGGGGAGGAATATCGTTCGGCCTATTACATTATTGTGATTATGATGTTGCCGACCCTCATCAGTCGAAGTCAGTCACTTGGAACACAGATTTTACTTGCCAAGGATAAACATAAATTCAGAGCAATCTTTTTCTTGTGTACGGCGGTGTTGGATATTATTTTCAGTATACCGCTGGTTATGCTTTGGGACGGCCTCGGTGCGGCACTTGGTACCTTCCTTGCCGTTTTAATCGGACCGGTTATCGTGATGAATATTTATTATTCGCGTGTGATTGGTTTGGATATCAAAGGGTACTTCAAAAACACGACACCGATTCTTCTGAAGGTGGCAGTGCTGACAGCACTTGGTTTGGTATTAAACCACGTATGGAGAGCGGACAATTGGTTGATTCTGGGTGTGCAAATTATCATTTACTTGATGGTATATCTGGTTGCGATGTATTTTGTTGGATTTAATTCATACGAAAGAGATTTGGTAAACGGCATCCTTCAAAAATTAAAAAAATAAAAGAACTTCTTTATGTAAAAGGGAGGATTCAGTATGAAAGCAGTCATTTTGGCCGGGGGATTCGGCACACGTATTTCGGAGGAATCTCATTTCAAGCCGAAACCGATGATTGAAATCGGGGAAATGCCGATTTTGTGGCACATTATGAAGACCTACGCGCATTATGGCGTAAATGAATTTATCATTTGCGCGGGTTATAAACAGCACGTGATTAAAGAGTGGTTTGCCGATTACTTTTTGCATACGTCGGATATTACCTTTGATTTTACCAACGGTAACGAAATGATTGTCCATAATAAGCGCGCTGAATCCTGGAAGGTGACCGTCGTGGATACGGGCTTGAATACCCAAACGGGTGGCCGCGTGAAACGAATCAAGGATTACGTAGGGAATGAGCCCTTTTTGCTGACCTATGGCGATGCAGTGGGGGACGTGAATATTGAAGAGTTGATTGCCTATCACCGTGCTCACGGAAAGATCGGCACCGTTTCGGTCTATAATTTCGGGCAGAACAAGGGTGTGTTGGATATTGCACCGAACGGTATGGTCAATGCGTTCCGCGAGAAATCCGATTTGGACGGCGACCTCATTAACATTGGCTTTATGGTCTTTGAACCCGAATTGTTCGATTATATTGATGGGGACACTACCGTTTTTGAAAAAGAACCGCTCAACCGCTTGGTTTCGCAAAATCAATTGGTGGCGTATACTCACCGCGGTTATTGGCAGTGTATGGACACACTGCGCGAAAAACAGCAACTTGAAAAATTATGGGATAGCGGAAAAGCGCCCTGGAAATTGTGGGAGTAAAAGATATGTTTGATTTGTCATTCTATCGCGGAAAGAAAGTGTTTGTCACGGGACATACAGGCTTTAAGGGCTCCTGGCTTTGTAAAGTATTGGCCAATCAAGGTGCAATCGTTACGGGCTATTCGACCCAACCGCCCACCAATCCTTCGCTTTTCGAAGTGGCGCAAATTGAACAGGATATCACCTCGGTTATTGGGGATATCCGCGATTACAACACGCTGAAAGCCACGTTTGATGCGTGCCAGCCCGAAATCGTGTTGCATTTGGCGGCACAGCCGATTGTGCGCGACAGTTACAAAGACCCGGTTTATACCTATGAAACCAACGTGATGGGTACGGTCAACATTCTGGAGTGTGTGCGCAACAGCGATTGTGTAAAATCGTTTTTGAACGTAACGACCGATAAGGTGTATCTTAACCGTGAGTGGGAGTGGGGCTACCGTGAGGACGAAATGCTTGACGGGTTTGACCCGTATTCCAACTCGAAATCCTGTTCGGAACTCGTGACCCACAGTTATAAAAACAGTTTCTTTGCCGACGGCAAGGTGGCGATTTCGACCGCTCGCGCCGGTAACGTGATCGGCGGCGGCGACTTTGCCAACGACCGTATTATTCCCGACTGTGTTCGTGCGGCGCAAAAAGGGGAGGATATCGTGGTGCGCAACCCCTATTCCACCCGCCCGTATCAACACGTGTTGGAACCGCTCTACGCCTATTTGATGATTGCCGCCAGACAGTATGAAGACGGCAAATATGCGGGTTATTACAACGTCGGGCCCGACGACGTTGACTGTTTCCAGACGGGAGCGCTTGTCGACCTGTTTGTCAACAAATGGGGCGAGGGCCTAAAGTGGTTCGACCGTTCGGACAACGGACCGCACGAAGCCAATTTCCTGAAACTTGATTGTTCGAAATTAAAGGCTACCTTTGATTGGAAGCCGCGTTGGAATCTTAACGAGGCTATTGAAATGGTAGTGGAATGGAGTAAGTGTTGGCTCTCGGGCGGCGATGTTCGCGCTTGTATGGACCGCCAGATTGAGGTTTTTTTAGGAACGGAGAAGTAAGATGAAGAGTGTTATCATTACAGGTGCCGACGGTTTTGTCGGTAGCAATACGGTAGAATACTTTCTCGCACAAGGCGTTTCGGTGTTGGCGTTGGATATCGGTGAACAGCCGCGTCGACTGACCGACCGCGCGGGATTGACCTACCGTCAATGCGATGTTTTTGATGCGGAAAAGTTATTGGAAATTCTGTCGGGCGGCACCTATGATACGTTTATCCATTTTGCCTGGATGGGTTCTGCCGGACCGGAACGAATGGATTATAATCTTCAAATGAAAAATGCACTGGCTACGGTTGAGTGTATGAAGGTCGCCAAAGAGGTTGGTTGCGACCGATTTGTCTGCGCCGGCAGTATTATGGAATATGAGGTCGAGGCGGCAATTCACGCCCAAGGCACCCGTCCTTCCATGGCTTATATTTACGGTATGGGCAAACATATTGCCCACTGTATGTGCAAGTCGGTGGCGGCGTCGATCGGAATTGATCTGCTTTGGCCGATGATTACCAATGCCTATGGCGTTGGGGAGTTTTCACCGCGCTTTGTGAATACCACGTTGCGCAAGATTATTAACGGGGAACCGTTGCAGTTCACGGCGGCGACACAAAACTATGATTTTGTGTATATCACCGATGTGGCACGTGCGTTCTACTGCGTTGCCAAGGACGGCAAACCGTTCTGCGAGTATATGATTGGCAGCGGTACGGCGCGGCCCTTAAAAGAGTTTATTTTAGAATTACAGCAAGCCTGTGCCCCCGAAGCGGTGCCGTTGTTTGGCGATGTTCCGTTTACGGGCACCAATATGCCGCTCGAGGTTTTCGGCGTCTCGGCCATCAAAGAAGATACCGGATTTGAAGCGAAAGTCAGCTTTGCCGAAGGCGCGAAAATGACGATGGAATGGTTAAAGGAGATCGGTTAAAATGGTTCGAAAGTTTGAATTTCAGGAATTAGACCTCAAAGGCGCGTTTTTAATTACGCCCTTTTATGCAACCGATGAGCGCGGCGGCTTTGTGAAGGATTATAATATTGATATGTTCCGCGACAACGGG
>JAZQIV010000176.1:0-67859 GCA_045541305.1 Acutalibacteraceae bacterium
ACATGGCTACGATCCGACTTATCGACAGTCACAGAAACGGGGAGGCGGTGCTGATGATCCCGATCGGCGAGGGCGAACTGACCTTCATTGATCGGGAGGAGTATCCCGCACACGCGGCGGTGGATCCGCTGTACCGTGCCGCGATCCGTCGGTACCGTGATCAGATCCAACACGATCAACCGATTCAGGTGACTTGTGACGAATCGGTCCAGTATGCCATATACCGTGACGGCACGGCGTATGACGTGTATCTGCTGGCGGTGGATTGGTACGCGAAAGAATCGTATAACCGTCAGGCAACGCTAAACGGAACTGTCATCCGCTTTCCATTTGGCAGGGTGGTCAAAGCACGTGTTCAAGGAGACGTATTGGCGTATACAGATTGCGAAAATGCCGTTGTGGTGTCCGTTTTAGAAGACGCGGTAGTGGTGCGCGGCTATGGCAGCGGAAACGTGACGATCGTAAAGGCAGGGGAGGAGACGACCTATCCTGTTTGCTTTACAAACGACAGTTGCGTGACAGTTGTTTACCAATAGTAAAAATGAGCAGGGGGATTCCCTGCTCATTTTTTATATATCGGCGATTACCAGATAGCCGCTTTGATCGGGTAAGAATTTGCCATCGTGGCACAGCAACACCGTGTAACGTGCGTCACTGTACTGTTCGATGAACCGACGGCTTTTTTGGGGATTGCAGGAAGCGCCTGTTGGGATGTGGCGGCGAAAGCACTCACGCGAATAACATTCATCGCCGGCAATGACGTAGACGGTACCTTCGCTTTGTATTTCCACAACGGATGATCCGGGACTGTGCCCACCCACTTCGACGATTTTTACACCATCGCATAACGTGTGCTCCTTTTCAAAGGTGGTGACGGGCATGCCCGCTGGGATATAGGGGAGAGCTTCTTCTCGTTCCCGCTTGTGCACGTACGCGTGAGCTTTGGCGAAGGCGCCGATTGTTTGAATGTGATCGTGGTGAGCATGCGTCAGCACCACATCGGTAATGTCATGCGGATGCAGCCCAATCATTTGCAGGATGGGAAGGACGCCGCAAAAATGCTCCATTTCCCAGCAATCCGGCATGGTGGTGCAGCCGGCATCCACCAGTATCTTCCGATTTTCGGTTTCAATCAGATAAACGATAAACGAAATCGGGAGCATACCGTTGCCCGTCGCCCCCTCAAACACAACCGATTCCCATATTCTCGACTGGCCGTATTTGATTGCGGTTATTTTCATGATAATTCCCTTTCGTAATAGGTTTGGTTGCACTTATGATATACGACCATGCAGGAAAAGTCAAATGTTGCGGCATTGTTACTGTCACGGAAGAAAATGAATGTGCGAAAACGTGGTGAATTACACAAATTTAACTTGACATAGCTTGACAATTGTGTTAAAATTCCAGCATAGGGGAGCACCATTATTTTTTTGAGCAATGTGTACACGTGTACACATCTAAAAATCCAAAATATTCCAGTTTTGTAAGGGGCGGATTTGTGTGTCAAGAAGAACGTTATCGTGCATGATGGTTTTCGCTATGTTATTGACGCTTTTGGTAGGATGCTCTAATACCCAAAAACCGGCGGATAACAGCACAACAACCACAGTAGGCACAACGACTACTGTGACAAACAGTACCGGAACCACGGATGATACTACAACCGAGCAATTGCCTACGGATGGAACGACGGGGGGGACGACCACAACTGTCGACGATACGACCGTGACAACAACGACCACCACGGGGGAAGTGAACGATCCGTGGGCACCGCGCAAAGTGGTTACGCCGTCTAACGGTGATCTGACCGATACGTTAATGCCCAAATTCACGTGGAAAGATGTGAACGGTGCCAAATCGTATACGATCAAGGTAGAAGCCGCCCAAAACGGCAGCTATACGCCTGTGTTTACAAAGTCCGGCTTGAAGGATACCGAGTATGTTCATTCGGCTCCGCTTGCGTATGATACGACGTATCGGTATACCGTTTTGTACAACAACGGCTCTAAAGAAGTCGTAATGGATAATTTCCCGGTAACGTTCTATACAATGATTGATTCCAAAAACCACCCGGCGAATAAAGGCCGTGACTATACGGTGGACGGGAAGGTCTCGGAAGAGGTTTTGAAGAATTATTTATCCCGTTCTATCATTTTTGAAGGCGTTATTGCGAATTTCCCACAGGAGTTTCAAACGAATCTGCGTAAGCTGCTCCAATCGGGAGCTAAATACATAGCGCGTTCGGCCGGTTCGTGGTTGCCGAGCTCCAGCGAGGAAGCGAATTTTAACAAATACCATGATTTTATCGAGCAGGCTCACAAAATTGATCCGGAAATGGTGTTTGAATTTTGTGTGTTTGAATGTGTTTCCCGCGGTGGCGTGGAGAGCATCATGATCCCCGAATGGGTGTTTGAGGCCTTTGGGAAAACGCCGGAGTTCCGAAGCTTTAATATGGAGTACATGCGCTATCCCAGCGGGAAATATGTGGGAGAGTACGGCATGGGTACGTGTAATGTTGACATCACCCGTACCGAAACGCAGATGTTCTACTATTACCGCGCCTGCCGTGCGATCGATGCCGGCTTTGAGGGAATCCATTGGGGCGCGATGGAATTGTCCGCCGAGCAGGACGACAATTATGCTTGCTGGACCAAAGTGGTGAACATGGTGCGTGAGTATGCGAAGAAGCATGCGCGACGTGGATTTGTGTTCAACAACGCGCACACGTGCGGCATATTGGGCTCGGATAACATGTTGGTGTTTGATTTCCATTGCAAACCGAGCCGCATACATCCGACCGCGGATTCTGTGAATCACGTTTCAAGTGAAAGTAATCCGCAGAAAGGTAAGTTGTCGGCGGTTCCTCCCGGCATTCCGGATGATCAGCAGCACTTAATCATCTATAAAAAGAGCTTAGGCGGTAAGACCCACAGCGGATGGACCTGCAAGAGCTTGCCGTATTTTGTGGAATTGGACAACTGGGGCGGCGCGCATGAGCAATACCAGGATACGGTAGATTATGCGTATTGGCCGTGGGGCTATGATGAGATCAGTTGGTTTGCTAATCAGCCGTTGTCTTATCAGAAGCAATGGATTGCGTATGCTTATCAGCAAGCTCAAAAAATCGACCCGCAATGCTTTTTCGAGATGCCTGGCGGTCGTACTTCCTGGTTGAACACGAAGAAGGATATGGGATATTTCTCCGCTTCGGATGAGTTGCTCCAGACCTATCGCGACGTATGGGTGCAGAATAAATAAGTATCGAACGAAACCGAGCGAAGGAGAAAAACGGTATGGATTTTGTATTTCAATGCGAAAGCATCCGCACACATCCCGCCAACAGCGGACGTGATTTCACGGTAAACGGTCGTATTGAGGAACAAGCACTGAAAAATTATCTTTCCCGCTCCGTGGTTGTGGAATCGCTGACGGCGAGGGATGATTTCACGGGGTGGATGAATACGCTGTTTGCTGCAGGAGCGAAATATCTTGCGCGGTCGGCGGGGGCTTGGCACCCAAGCGCGGTGGAAGAAGCAAGGTTTGAGATGTATGCCCAACGGATTGAAGCCGTGCACACGGTGGATCCTGATATGATCTTTGAATTTTGTATTTTTGAATGTGTTTCCGAAGAGGGCGTTGGTGGTATTGCCATTCCCGATTGGGTGTTTCAGGCATTTGGCTTACCTGCCGAAGAGCGAAACTTTGATATGCACCGTATGACGTTTAAAGACGGCGCACACGTCGGGGACTACGGAGCGAAAACCTGCAATCCGGATATTACCCGCACGGAAACACAGATGTTTTATTACTACCGTGCGTGCCGCTTGATTGATGTTGGCTTTGAAGGTATTCACTGGGGGTCGATGCATATTACCGGCGAACGTGATAAAGAAAACGGTTACGCCGATTGGACCAAAGTGGTAAACATGGTGCGTGAGTACGCAAAGCTGCATGCACGCAGAGGGTTTGTGCTCCATAACGCTCACACGGTCGGCATTATGGGAGCAGACGGCAAGCTGCTGTTTGATTTTCATTGCAAGCCGACACGCGTTTATCCGCCGGCCAGTGCATCCGATCATATCCCAACGGAGAGCGAGCCACAGGAGGGGGTTATTTCGTTGACACCCCCGCTTCCGTTGCAAAACAAATACCTGTTCGGCAGAAGCCTCGGCGGCATGACACACAGCGGGTGGTCCTGCGAACGGTTACCGTATTTTTTGGAATTGGATAACTGGGGCGGTGTTCACCGCCAATATCAGGATACAACCGAATATCCCTATTGGCCGTGGGGGTATGACGAGATCAGTTGGTTTGTGCGCCAACCGCTTTGGTATCAACAGAAGTGGCTGGTATATGCTTACCAAACCATACACGAATTGGATTCACAGGCATTTTTCGAGATGCCGGGTATTCGTACGGCGTATCTTGCTGAACAGGATGCCGTGTCTACGTTTTACGCCTGTCCCGACCTGTGGGACACCATTGGTGAGGTATGGGCGGCACATCACACGTCAGAACATCCCGAAGGATCGGTTGAACAGATCGGAGGGGTTGAATGAAATATATCGCAGTTCCTTGTTATTCCCAAGTACAAAAACAACACTTTTTCAAGGAGGCACACACAATGATGAAGCAAATTTCCCGCAAAACAATTTCTTTGATGTTGGTGGTTGCCATGCTGTTGGTGGCAGTCCCGAGTGCGATGGTCGTGTCGGCGGACACAACCGCAAAAACCACGGTGCATATGCCGTCGGTTTTGAACAATGCGACGAACGGTATTGATACGTTCAAGAACATGGATCTTATGTCGGATTATGCCGGACGTAAAGAGCAGTATACCGTCGCTAAAAGCGATGCCAGCCAGGATCCGGACGGTTCGGAAATGATCTTTCTGTCCGCCACGGCTTACAGTGATATTTTGACCGGGATGACCGGCGAAAGCTATCGCGATTTTTATGGCACTGCCGGTCCTTGGTTTGCCTGGAACGTATACGGTGGTTCCACCATCACGTTTTTAGGCAGATTGAGCAAAAACGCTCTTTACCAGAATTTAGACAATTGCATGAACAATGAGAACACCTTTAAGTTTCAGTATTGGGTAAACGGCAGTACACAAGGATGGATGACCGTTACTTCGGGTGTTACGCTCCAGCGTATCAGCAGCCAAACCGATATTAATAATCTGAAAGATACGATTCCCGGAATTGATAACGAATTCCGCGGTACTGCCGGTACCACCAGACGTAATAACGATTTTAACAACTATGCGTTTGTTCTCAGCACATTTACATTGCCGGCGGAGGCTTGCGCAGTGCGTGTGGTGTTCCCGTGTATCGATAAAATGTTGTCAAATAACGGAAACGGTTATTTTTCCACCGGTTTGATGATGCGTGCTACCGGTGGTCAAGAGGCTGCTCCGACGGCATTTGAGGTGGATACTGCTTTGGGTGCTGACTTGAACAACGCAGCCGTGGCGGATTATTTGGGCGTGGGTGCTGTGTCCGGTGCTATTACCAGAAACGAGACGGCACCGGCCGCAGGAGAAGCGGCCAAAACATCCGCTTATGTTACCTATGAGGTGAAAGGCGGTTCGCCTTTTGTGGTAAAAGGTCAGCTTACACCGTACGCAAGACGTTTTAATTTAAAATTTGAACTTTCTTGGTCTTCGGATAACCAGAATTTTCAACCGTTGTATCCGCGTTACAGCTATGCCTATAACGCCGGTAGTAACAAGTATATTTTGACGGCTGCTTTGGCGGATATTCCGTACAATGCACGGTATATTCGTGTGAAAAACCCTGTGGATTATAACAACCTGGGTATGACGCTGCCCGGCAATACGACCAAAACGTATGACTATACCTTGTGGGATACGCTTGGTATCATTGGTGTCTATTTCGATTCGGTAGACCATGCGAATAAACCTCAGATGCAGGGTGCTACGATCAGCACCGACGGTCAGGCAAAGCTTCGCTTCATGACCGAGCAGGGTATTGGTTTGCCGGAGGGCGCAAAGGTGGTTTCTTACGGTACGGTCATGATGCCGAACCAGTATATGGATCCTGCGAAGAAAGCGTATAAGCACGACGCTGCCTTGACGGTCGGCAACCCGTATGTGGCGACAGCGCGTGAAACAAGCGATACCTTGCCCGAAACGTGGGTAGCGCGTTTGTCCAACTCCGAGGCGTATTTGGGCGTGAAGATCGCGGCTCGTTCCTTTGTGGAGTACACGCTGGACGGTGGTGCGACTACGCAGATTATCTATGGTAATACGCATGTGCGTGCGGTGTATCAGATCTCGTATGCGATGGCCACCGCTATTGTGGGCAAGAAAACCGAGATTGAAGACGGCGGAGTAGCGATCAACTGGACTGTGGCCGTTCCCAACACCACTGAAGAGGCGGCTGTTGCCTCCCTTGCTGCAGCAGACGTTCACACGTTCATTTTAGGTAATGTGGCGGCAGTGTCGTATTATGTCGAGCATTTCCAGAGTCAATCCTGATTAAGCGATATTTGAGAAAGGATGCGAACATGATGAAAAAACGTTACACAACGCCGCTCATGGATGTCGTGTGTGAACAGGTGAAAGAGTTCTTTACCACCAGCGATTTGGTCACGGACGGAAGCTGGGATAACAGTGATTTGGAAAATGATTACAACTGATTGTCCGAAAAAAGCGGCCACTTTATTGTTGATTGTGGCAGTTGTCATCCTTGCATGTAGCGGGTGCGCGCCCGTTCATATCACGGATACGCCCACTTCCACCATAACCACTACCACTGCGGATTTGGTTCTGGACGCAGGCGATCAATGGACAGATTTGGAGCAGGATGCTTTTGAAGAGGAAGATGGTATCGGGGGAGAGAGCCGGACGGTTGCCCCTGATACCACAACCGCTGCCAACAGCACTGCGGCAGGAACGCAGGTCACAACAAGCAGCGTGACAAGTGGTAAAACTTCGACTGTTGGATCAGGTTCACAAACTGGTACGGTGAAAACCGATACAACAAATTCGGTGAGTCAAAATACAACGTCCAAGGACGTAACAACGACTACGGTCGATCGCGAGTATATGCCCGGTGTTTGGTGATCTTTGTGACATGCCGCCAATCAACGGTAAGGGGAGAAAATGATGAACATGCCGATTCACAATTTTGAACGCAGATTGTGTTCGATTCTGGCCGTGTGCTGTTTGCTCACAGTCATGGTATTGCCATGTCTGTTAGTCGGTGCGCAGGAGCCGGAGTATGTTACGCAGGATGTGGCTGCGCTGGAAGGGACCGATACCCTTGCCAATGCGAGCAAAATGTCCGGTTATGCGGGAAAAATCGCGCAGTATCAGTTTGAACACAGCGGAAATGCTGTTCGTATGCACTATGCATGGAATGTTGCGGGTACGATGACACCGAGCTATTACGGCGATTTGTTGGCGCCGTGGATGTCCTGGAAAATCGCGAACGGTGCCAACATCGAGTTTTTAGGTCTGTTCCATAAGGACGTCCCCGGCATTACGACAGAAATCGGCTTTGCCAATGCGGACAATCATTTCCGTTTTCAGACGTCTGTTGATGGGCAAACTTGGACGGATATGGGTTCCGTGACGATTGATAAGATCGTGAACGAAACCGAAGCAACCGCCAAAAACGTGCGGGATGAATTCCGCGATGTCGATTTGACGGGTAACTGGGTAGGCGCTCTGTATACTTTCACGGCACCTGCCACAGCAACAGCAGTACGTGTAGTGTTCCCCAAGGGGTTGACCGAGCTTTCGCTCAGCAGCGGCAATCATTGGTTGGTAAACGCCATGATGATGCGCACAAGCGGAGGCGGAACGCCGCCTCCCACACCGCCCGTGCAGCCTGAGTTTGTGACACAGGATGTTCCGGCGTTAGAGGGAACGGATACCCTTGCCAATGTGAGCAAAATGTCCGGTTATGCGGGAAAAATTGCGCAATATCAGTTTGAACACAGCGGAAACACCGTCCGCATGCACTATGCGTGGAATGTTACGGGCACGATTACGCCGAGCTATTACGGCGAGTTGTTGGCACCGTGGATGTCCTGGAATATCACGAGTGGTAACAAAATCGAGTTTTTAGGTTTGTTCCACAAGGATGTTCCCGGCATTACAACCGAAATCGGCTTTGCCAATGCAGATAATCATTTCCGCATCCAGACATCTGTTGACGGTCAAACTTGGACCGATGTGGAGGCAAGTGATTTAACCATCGATAAGATCGTGAACGAAACCGAGGCAACCGCCAAAAATGTGCGGGACGAATTTCGCGATGCCGATCTCACAGGTAACTGGGTTGGCGCTCTGTACAGCTTCACGGCACCTGCCACAGCAACAGCCGTGCGTGTGGTGTTCCCGAAGGGGTTGACCGAGCTTTCGCTTCAAAACGGCAATCACTGGTTGGTGAACGCCATGATGATGCGTGCTACCGCGATGGATGATGACGATGATGGACCGGGACCTGTTACCGAATTGGATCACGTGGTGCAGGATGCGGCCGCGTTGGATGGCACCGATACCATCAAGAATCTTAGCAAAGTATATAGTTACGTAGGTGCACCTCAACAGTATCAGTTTGAGCACGACGGCAATGCCGTTCGTATGCACTATTCGTGGAATGTGGCCGGTACGCTCACACCGGCTCACTACGGCGAGCTGGCTGCACCGTGGCTGGTATGGAAGATCAACGCCGGTGCCAAAGTTGAGTTTTTGGGATTGTTCCACAAAGACGTTCCCGGTATTATGACCGACATTGGTTTTGCAAATGCGGATAATCACTTCCGTTTTCAAACCTCTGTTGATGGTCAAACATGGGTAGATATGGGTTCTGTAACGATCGATAAGATCGTGGACGAAACCACGGCCACCGCTAAAAACGTACGAGACGAATTCCGTGATGCCGATCTGACGGGTAATTGGATTGGTGCGTTGTATACCTTTACGGCACCCGAAACCGCCATCGCGGTGCGTGTTGTGTTTCCGAAAGGGCTTACGGAATTATCGCTTCAAAACGGCAATCACTGGCTGGTCAACGCCATGATGATACGTACCGAAGGCGGTGTTGTCGATAACACCGCTCCCGAGCAGGTTGGCATCGTGCTGCCGAAAGACGGCGATCCCAATAAGGTAACGCTGGATACCAATGTTTTGAGCGGCACGGATTCCATTGAGAATTTTGATAAGATGTCGGATTGGGCAGGCAAGGGTTTGCACTATCAGTTTGAACACAGCGGCGATATTTCCCGTTTGCATTATTCATGGAACATCGCCGGAACGATCTTGCCGGAATACTACGGCGAGCTGGCGGCACCGTGGTTGTCGTGGAATGTGAACACCGGGGCGGATGTCCAATTCTTAGGGTTATTGCATAAAAATGTGCCGGATATCATGACGGACGCCGGCTTTGCAAATGCGGATAATCACTTCCGTTTCCAATCATCTGCAGACGGGAAAACCTGGGTTACGCTTGACAAGTCAGCTGTGACCATCAATAAGATCACGACCGCTGCCGAAGCGTCTCAGCACAAGGTTCTCAATGAGTTCCGCGAAGGTGATTTGAACGGCAATTGGGTAGGTGTGCTGTATTCTTTCACGCTTCCCCAAAACCATACCGCTGTGCGCGTGATGTTCCCGAAGGGATTGACCGAACTTTCTTTGAAGCGGGATAACCATTGGCTGGTCAGTGCCATGATGTTCCGCTCCACAGGCGGTACGGCACCGACGCCGATCCAAACCGATAAAGAATTATTCGGTGCTGATTTAATTGATCTGGAATCGATTTACGTGGCAGACAGTCAATGCATGGCGCTCGGATACATCAACGAGGTTGACCACTTATGCATGGACTTTGAAAACATGCCGGAGGAAGAGGGCGCACCGGTATTCGAATCGACGTATGTCACCTACCGTGTGAAACCTGGTTCTTCTTTCGGTGTGCGCGGCGTTCTCGGCGATAGCGGGCGAGCCATCTCAATGCGGCTTCGCTTGTATTGGTCTGCGGACAACCGTTCCTTTACGCCCTTAGATGCCGACACTGTCTTTGTGTCTGAAAGCGGGCTGGGTGCCAACCGTTATGATTTCATGAGCATTGTAAAGGCTCTTCCGCAAACGGCCAAATATGTCAAAGTGGAATTGCCGATCGATTACAATTACACGGGCGGAGAGATTCCCGGCTTAACCGAAGGGCATGGCGGCACTCTGGTAGATGCCGTGTTACTCACGGGTGTTTATTTGGATGTCGATTCGGATTTCGTAGAAGAGGATGACACCGATATCGAGGATGAAGACGGCGAAGCCGATACGGATATCGACGATGATGACTCCGTCGAAAATCCTGTTACCGGTGAAGCGCATGAACCTAGCGCGTGGGTGTTGATCGGTTTGATCGTTTCCGCAACTGCGGCTTGCTTCCTTCGCAAAAAAGTGGTATAATAAACCATTACCATATTTTACCGTTTCCGGCGCCCGTTCAGGTGCCGGAAACGGTAAAGCGGGAGGAATTACAATGAGCATGACGGTAAAAGAGATTGCAGCCTGTGTAGGGGTGTCCCGAGCAACGGTATATCGGGTCATGAGCGGCCATCCGTATGTGAAACCCGAAATTCGCAAAGTTGTTGAGGAGTATATTGCCAAATACGGATGTTCTCCCAATACGATGGGCAAGGGCCTTGCCTTAAAAAAGCAGGAACTCAAGATTTCGATTGTTGTCAGTGATCTCGAAGACGAGTTTTATACCGATATTTGCAGCGGTGCGTATGAAGCATACGAGCGCATCAAAGATTCCGGTGTCGCTATTGAAATCTTGGAGATGCACGACGGCATTTCCGGAAAAGAAACCGAGGCGATACGGCGTGCGATCCAAAGTCGCACATCGGCACTTGCTATTGCGCCGATTAAAACAAATGAAATGACAGAAGCCAGTCGCGAATTATCGGAAGCAGGAATACCGTTGGTTACCTTTGCGGCGGATATTGATAAAGAAGATCGCCTGTTTTATGTGGGGCACAAGAATTACCAAAGCGGCCGCACGTGCGGTTATATGATGGATCAGTATTTGTCCGGAAAGGGGAAAGTATTGGTCTTGGAAGCGTTAATGAACAGCGATGCGCATAATCAGCGTCATTGCGGATTCCGGGATTATTTGGCCGAAAATTCTCCCCATATTCAAATGGTGGATTACATTGATGTTAAAAACGATCACGAGATCGCCTACCGGGCGGTTTTGTCGGTTTTACAGCAACATCCAGATCTTGCCGGTATCTATATTGTATCGCGCGGTATAAGCGGTGCTGTGAGAGCCTTGAAAGAAAAGCATTTGGAGAAGCAAGTGCGCGTGTTTGCGTATGACCTGACGCGTGAAACCCGGCAATATTTGCAGGATGGTTCGCTGGATGTGGTGATACAACAAGACCCCGTTCAGCAGGGGCGTGTGATTGTGGAAACGCTTTATCAGTATTTGATCAATCAACAAAAACCGATGAACGATTCCTATTGTACGGACACGGTCATCACGGTGAAAGAGATGCTGGAATAATAAATAGCACAGGTAAGAGGAAGGGAAAACAACCATGGAGTGGCAGGTTGGCTTCAGTCAAACAGAAAACGAATATCCGGAGTTGTTTTACCCGGCAACGGTGCCCGGCGCGGTTCAGTTGGATATGAAAGCGGCGCTCGGGTATCCGGATTACAACATTGGCACCAACGTGTTGGAGTACCGTTGGATGGAAGACCGATACTGGTGGTACCGCACTGTCATTCAGGTGGACGATCGGGAGGATTGCACCCCTGTTTTGGTGTTTCTGGGAATTGAATATGCCTTTGTCATTCGGATCAACGGTGAGAGAAAGTGCGAGCAGGAAGGCATGTTCACACCGGTTGAACTGGATATGTCCGAGTATGCGGGAAAAACCGCATCAATAGAGGTTATGATTTACCCCTCTCCGCGGCGTGCGGGTGTGGAGGAGAATACCGCTGCACAGGCGTCAGCGTCGTGCAAACCCCCGTTTTCATACGGATGGGATTGGTGTCCTCGATTGGTTTCGCTCGGTATTTATCGAGATGTTGTGTTGGAATACCGTCCGTACAGCCATATTGCAGAGTGGGATGTTGACTATCGGTTAAACGAAACGATAGACCGCGCAGATTTAAAAATATCCTATTATTTGGCGCAGGTCAAAAAAGGGGCAAAGCTTTCTTTTGTCTTGACGGATCAGCACGGAGCCGTTGTGCTGAAAAGGGAAGAGACGGTCACAAGCGCCGCAGGCGAACTTTTATGCACCTTGGATAACCCCCAGCTTTGGTGGCCCAATGGGCATGGAGATCCGACACGGTACCGTGCACAGCTCACGTACGCACTCCCGGGTGAGAGCACTTCGTGCGTGGAACGGTGGATTGGTTTTCGATGTGTACAGCTGTCCATGAATGCAAAAGCATGGGATCCCATGCCATTTCCTACGACTAGAGCCAATCCACCGATCACCATTCAGATAAACGGAAAACGAATTTTTGCGAAGGGCAGCAATCTGGTACCGCCGGATATTTTCCCCTCGCGTTGCACACCGGCGGTATGTGAAGAATTGGTGCGTACCGCCAAAGAATTGAATATGAATATTCTGCGCCTGTGGGGCGGTGGATATATTTTGCCGAACGAGTTTTATGAGTTGTGTGATCGGTACGGGATCATGGTGTGGCAGGAGTTCCCGCTTGCCTGCAATAACTATCCCGATGACGCACAGTATTTGCGTATTCTCGATCAGGAATCGCGTTCGATTATTCGTCAGCTTCGTCGGCACCCTGCGCTGGTCATGTGGTGCGGTGGTAATGAGTTGTTTTGCTACTGGTCGGGTATGACGGATCAGTCGTTGGCATTGCGGTTGTTGGATCACAACTGTTTGGAGTTGGACCCGTTAACACCGTTTATTGCGTCGTCACCGTTGCACGGTATGGTACATGGGTTTTATTGTCCCATTGATCCGGAAAGCGGCACGGAGGCGATCAGCATGATGTGCAATGCGCATGCTACCGCCTATACCGAGTTTGGGTGCGGTGCACCGTCACCGTGGGAGTATTTGACCACGTTCATGCCACCGGAGGAATTGCGTGAGCTGACACAAAGCGGTAGTTGGAAATTACACCATGCAGTGGAAGCGTGGGATGAAAAGGATACGTGGTTTTCCCCGAAGTTGATTGAGTATTTTGTGGGAAAATCCGAAGATCTTCAAACTGCAGTTGTACAAGGAAATGCCATACAAACGCTCATATATCGGCATTTGTTCGAAGAAGCACGTATGCAATGGCCGATATGTTCCATGGCGTTGAATTGGTGCTATAACGAACCGTGGCCGACTGCGGCGGGAAACAGTCTTATGAATTATCCCGCCGTTCGAAAGCCGTGTTGTGAAGCGGTAAAAGCCGCACTTGCTGATCAGGCGGTGGCGGTGCGCATTCCGCGATTGGCATGGTCGGTCGGTGAACAATTCACCGCTACCGTGTGGCTGTTAAATGACAGCGATCGTACCATCAGCGCCGGACGCATTCAGGTAAAGTTGATGCGCGAGAATGCCCAAAGCGAACGGCTGCTTTTATGGGAACACGATGAGATAGCGCCGCGTACGAACTGTGAAGGAAAATCGATTTCCTGGGTAATCCCGAACGACGCAAAGGGTAAGTTTACACTTTGTGTTGAATCTGTGGAGCATCCGGAATGGAACACAACCTATACGATCTTGATCCGCCCCGAAGCATAAAAGAGCGCTTTTTGTTCTTTGTGTCGCGTTAGGAGGAATGGCTTATCAAAATTTTCAATCATATAGTATCGATGGTTTGCGTTGCGGCGCTGTTAACGACAGCGGTGTGCACGCTTCCGACCGAACGTGTATCGGCAGAAACGTTCGACACAGAAACAACAGCGGTAACCGAAGGTTCCAACAAACGTGAAGACGGGTATCGGCATTATCTGGAGCAATATCAGGGGAAAGCCAAACCGGTCAGTTCCATTATCATTCCCGCTGCCGACACGTATCGTCCGGAAACAGATGATACTGTCGCAGAGATTGTTGACGGACAACTGGGTGAAGATCATGTGCTGGCTTGGACAAGCGCCACCGGCAAAATTGCGTGGAAGTTTACTGTCCCGCAAGAGGGCTTGTATGCGTTCCGCATGCAATATCTTATGTTGAATCGCAATGCCCCTCAATTGGAAATGTCCTTATCGATCGATGGAGAGTCGCCGTTCTTGGCGGCTGAAAACCTGATTTTTCCGCAGGCATTTGTCGACGAAACTGAGATCGGCACCGATAGCCGCGGTAACGATATCCGGCCCAAACAGATTTCGGTGGCTATGTGGTTGAATGAATCGGCTGGGGATCGGGAAGGCACGGAAAACGACGCTTTCTTATTTTACTTATCTGAGGGTCAACACACGGTGTCGTTGGAGTCTTTACAGGCGCAGGTTGTCATTAAGCAACTGGAGTTTTATAACCAAGCGGCTTTGCCAACGTACCAAGAGTATGCCGCATCGGCAACGATCGAAAACGGTGTTTACGCGGATGTGATAGAAGCGGAAAATGCCCTTTACAAATCGGCATCCATGCTATCACCGATCTATGACAGAACCAGTCCGGATACCAGTCCTTCCGATCCGGTTTGCTTGAAATACAACACAATCGGCGGCAGCCGATACGCTTCTCAGGGATTGTACATTGTGTGGGAAGTCACGGCACCGAGGGATGGGTATTATCGGTTGGGACTCCGTGTCCGACAAAACGGCAACCGCGGTTTGAACTCCTATCGCCGTTTGTACATAAACGATGAGGTTCCGTTTAAAGAAGCGCAAGCCATCCCGTTCCCGTTCAGCGAGGATTGGCAAAACGTGGTGTTGGGCGATGAATCCGGCGAATGGTTATTCCGATTGAAAGAAGGCACCAATACCATTCGTTTGGAAGTTGTACCCGGCACTTCGGCCGATCTCTCCGCCGCGTTAAGCGACGTTGTATATGAATTAAACTACCTGTATCGCAAATTGATTGCGGTGACGGGTGTTAACCCCGACCCGTATCGCGATTATCAGATCGAGCGCGACGTACCGGGGGCATTGGATGCGATCAAATCGATCCGTGCACAGGTAGCCGATATTTTAGATGCCGCCCAGGCATTGGGTAATCAAACCACAGGTGCGCTCTCTTCCATCGAACAGATGGTAGTGCTGCTGGATGGTTTGATTGATAAACCCAACACGATTGCCCTGCGTGTTTCGCGGCTCAAAGATCGTATCAGCGCACTATCCTCGTTGATGCTTACTTTGCAATCCCATCCGTTGGAAGTGGACTATTTGGCAGTAGGGGAGCAGAATGCTTCTTTGTTCAAAGCGCGCCGCGGATGGTTAGATAAACTGTCCTATTCCGTTCAGGCGTTTTTGGGTACCTTCTGGTTTGACTACAGCACAATCGGTGACAGTAAACAAGCTGCCGAAACCATTGACGTGTGGGTGCAACAATCCCGCGATCAGGCAAACGTGCTCAAATCGTTGACCGACAGTATGTTCACGCCGGAATACAACATTGCGGTCAATGTTAGTTTGGTGCAACAAAGTTTGGTGCAAGCTGCGCTTTCGGGCAGGGGTCCGGATGTGGTGGTGTTTGCAGGACCGAGTGAGCCGATCAATCTGGCATTCCGCAACGCAATGGAACCGTTGGATCAATATCCCAATTTCAAAGAGATCACCCAACGCTTTTCCAAGTACGCCATGTCACCGTATTATTACAACGGCAGTACATATGCGTTGCCCGTGCAGGAAAACTTCTATATCATGTTTTACCGCACCGATATTTTTGAAGAACTCGGTTTGTCCGTTCCCAAAACATGGACAGAGTTTTACCGCATGGTACAGGTGTTGCAGCGCAGTAACATGACCGCGGGTGTGCCGAATATGCCGGTGGAAACGCAAATGCAGGCGGATATCAGCGTGTTTGCTACCTTGCTAGCGCAAAACGGCGGGCGGTTCTATAACGATGAGCTATCGGCCACCTGCTTTACCACCGAAGAAGCGGTGGAAGCGTTTCAGCAATGGACATCCTTGTATAAAGATTACGGACTGCCGTATCAGTTTGACTTTTATAACCGTTTCCGTTCAGGAGAAATGCCGATTGGTATTTCGTATTACACGATGTACAACCAATTGAGTGCCGCTGCGCCCGAAATTCGCGGGTTGTGGGATTTTGCGCCGGTACCAGGTACCGTACAAGAGGATGGCACCGTGAACAACCGGGTGTGTGGCAGCGGAGCTTGCGCTGTTTTGTTCAAGGATAGTGAGAACAAGGATGCCGCTTGGAAGTTCATGGATTGGTTTACCGGTAAAGATGCCCAGGTGGCGTATGGCCTTGAATTGGAGTCGTTATTGGGTCCGGTTGGACGTTATGCCACCGCTAATTTGGAAGCGTTTGATTCTCTGCCTTGGAACAACAGTCAGCGCAATACGATCAAGCAGCAATGGGAGAGCGTGTTCCATTTGGAGCAGGTTCCCGGTGGCTATTTTGTGGATCGTAACATTACCAATGCGTTTCGCAAGGTGGTGTTCAAGCAGGCGAATGCCCGCGAAACATTGATTGAATACAACAAAGTGATCAACACGGAAATTACGCGTAAGCGTAAGGATTTTGGTTTGGAATGAGGAGGGTTGCCGCATGTCAAAGTTAACTGAAAAGTCGGCACTTGCCTCTCCGCGAGACAGTTTTGCAGGAGTGTGGCGGAAGCATGGCGAAAAATACTTGCTGCTGTTACCCTACATGATATTTTTCGTGGTTTTCACAATCATTCCGCTGCTGATGTCCGTCGCGTTGAGTTTCACGAACTTCAATTTGTTGGAAACCCCGCAGTTTGTGGGCTTTGATAACTATTTGAAGTTGTTTTTGGAGGACGATGTTTTTCTGATCTCCTTAAAAAACACCATTGTTTTCGCTTTCGTCACCGGTCCTGTCAGTTACTTCTTAGCGTTGTTTTTGGCATGGTTTATTAACGAGATCGGAGCAAAGGGGCGGACGTTCTTCACGTTTCTGTTTTACAGTCCCAGTATTGCCGCCAATCTGTATGTGATTTGGAGTGCCATTTTCTCCGGCGATATGTATGGCTTTGCCAACAGCATTTTGATGAGCCTTGGTATCATCAATGACCCCATCAACTGGTTAAGCGACCCTTCGTATGTGTTGGGTGTCATTATCTTGGTACAACTGTGGATGAGCATGGGCTCCGGCTTCTTGGCGTTCATCGCCGGTTTGCAAAATGTGGATAAGAGCCTGTATGAGGCCGGTGCTTTGGATGGTGTAAAAAACCGTTGGCAGGAATTGATCTATATTACCCTTCCGTCCATGGGCCCACAGCTTATGTTCGGTGCCGTTATGCAGATCAGTTCTTCGTTTGCCGCCGGCCGCATCAGTATTTCGCTGGCGGGTAACCCGACTACCGACTACGCAGCGAACACGATCATCACCCATATTGTCGACTACGGTACAACACGCTATGAGTTGGGATACGCCTCGGCAATTGCCGTTGTTCTCTTCGCGGCCATGTTGCTGGCCAACGAGTTTATTTCCCGCTTTTTGAAGAAGTATAATTGAGGGAGAACACCGTATGACACATGCAAAAGCTCTCAGAGCATCAAAACCAAAAAAAGCAATCAAGCGAAATCCGATCGGGAACGCTTTCATTTTTACGATTTTGGGTCTTTTGGGATTGTTTACGGCTCTTCCGTTTTTGTACGCCGTTGTGCAGTCTTTCAAGCCCATGGAGGAGATCTTTATTTATCCTCCGCGCTTTATCGTGCAAAATCCGACGTGGGATAACTATCGCATACTCGGTCAATTGGCAACCAACTCGTGGGTGACTTTGTCGCGGTACGTCTTCAACAGCGTGTTCGTTACGCTGGCAGCTACCGGAGCACACGTAGTGTTGGCATCGATGGCAGCTTTCCCGTTGGCAAAGTTCAAATTCCCGGGATCTCGTTTGATCAGCAGTATCGTGACCATGGCGCTGCTTTTCACGTCAGAGGTCATGATGATTCCGCAGTTTATCCTGATTTCTTCCATGGGGATCATGGATACATACTGGGCATTGATCGCACCGCCGATTGCCAGCACTCTCGGTCTGTTCTTGATGAAACAGTTCATGGGTCAGGTGCACGATTCGTTGATCGAGGCAGCCCGCATCGACGGTGCTACCCTGCACCGTGTATTTTGGAGCGTGGTTATGCCGTCCGTTAAGCCGGCATGGATGACGCTGATCATTTTCAGTTTCCAAGCAGTTTGGAATCGCGAGGGCGTAGAATTTATATTTAGCGAACAACTGAAAATGTTGCCTACCATGCTGCGTCAGATCTCGTCTACCGGTATCGCCCGTGTAGGTGCTTCTTCCGCAGCGGCGGTTATCTTGCTGGTTCCGCCGATCGTCGTGTTTGTGTTTGCACAATCCAACGTTCTGGAAACGATGTCCAGCGCAGGTATTAAGGAGTGATGTCCATGAAAATTACAAGATGGATAGCGGCGCTTCTTGTCCTGATTTCCCTGTTTTCTGTCTCTGTTTCGGCCGCGGAACCGTATCGTGGTTACAACTATGATGCCTGGGGTGATTCCATACCGGCCCCCAACGGCTACACAGTACAGCAGATTCTCACGTTTGCCGATACTGCGTTGCTTGGCTTGAAGCAACCGCAGGATCTGGTGCTTGAGGGAGAGTATCTGTACATTTTGGATAGCGGAAACAGCCGTATTGTTGTGTGTGATACGCAGTTGCAGCCGATCCAAGCGATTACGGTCACGGATTCAGCCGCACAGGCGGTGGATATCAGCGGCGCCAAAGGTTTGTTCGTGAAGGACGGCCGCCTGGTAATTGCCGATACCGTGAACGCCCGTGTGCTGATCACGGACGCTGACGGCGTCATCGTACGGGTAGTGGGAGGGCCTGCCGAAGGGACGTTGCCCACCGAGTCGCCTTACGCACCTTGTAAAGTGATTCTGGATGACCTGGAAAACTTGTATGTCATCAGCGAAAACTGCTATCTTGGCGCGTTGGTGTTCAACGCTGCCGGTGAGTTTGATGGTTTTTTTGGTGCGAACAAGGTAAGTCTTACAGCGGCACAATTGGTTCAGCGCTTGTGGCGAAAGCTGATGACGGAAAAGCAAGCCAGCTACACCGCGAACTATGTGCCGATCGACTATAAGAATTTTGATATTGACGGTCAGGGCTTTATTTATACCTGCTCCGCCAATGCCAATTTGGATCAGTTATCGCGCAATGAGATCAAAAAGCTGAATGCACTCGGCGACAATATTCTGTTGACCGACACCACGTCACGGGGTGTTATGAAGAGTGATTACGGTGACAAAGAACGTGTGACAATCGAAAAAATCTACTATGATACCAGTTTCATCGATGTTGACGTTTGTCGAAATGGATTCATCAATGCGTTGGATGCCACACGCGGTCGTGTGTTCCAATACAATCAGGACAGCGATCTTTTGACAGTGTTCGGTGGTATTGACGAACAAAAGGGGACTTTTGTAAAACCGATTGCGATTGAAAGTGTCGGCGACAGCGTGTTGGTGTTGGACGAAGCAAAGAATTCGATCACTGTTTTCACACCGACACAGTACGGTGCGGTTGTGCGAAAAGCGGTCATGCAACAGAGCGCCGGTCGGTTTGATGAGTGCTTGGAATCTTGGCGGGAAGTGTTGCGCTATAATTCCAACAGCGAACTGGCGAACTCCAGCATCGGGCGTGTACTGATGCAGAAAGAACAGTATAAAGAAGCCCTGCACTACTTCAAGCTGGGACAGGATCGAACCGGTTATTCCAGCGCCTTCCGCTTTTACCGGTCCGAGTTGCTCAAAATCTTTTTCCCTGTGCTGGCGATTGCACTGATCGCGTTGGTAACCTATGCGTTGATGCATACCAAGATCAAGCAACGTATTTACGAAAAACGCGGATACGGTCCGCGTGAAAAGAGTTTATATATCAGCCACACGCTGACGCACCCCCTCAATTTCTTTGAGGATCTGTTTTATAACAAGAGTAAAAGCGCCCTGGTTGGCTCTTTTGCGGTTGCGGCATTATTGGTGTTGGCAACGGCGTTGGAAAGCCAGGCAACAGGCTTCATTTTTAACCAGAACAAGCCGTCCGAGTTCAATATTTTCTTGGTTTTGGCCTTCTCGCTCGGTTTGATTTTGTTGCTCACCGTATCGAACTGGATCGTCAGTACTTTGCTGTGGGGTGAGGGTACCTTTAAGCAGGCGTGGATGGGTACTTGCTATGCGCTGGTTCCGTATATCATCGCACTGTACGTATCGGTCATTTTGAGCAACATTTTGGTGTTGGAAGAGGGCGCTCTCACCGACATGGTCCTGACAGCGGGTCTGTTATATTCGGTGTTTTTATTATTCACCTCCGTGCGGCTGATGCAGCAATACACTTTCAAACGCGCCGTAGCGGCTACTGTTTTGATTGTGCTGGTTTCGCTGCTATTGTTGTTCCTGTTGGTATTGGTCTATAGTTTGTTAAGACAAATTTTTGTATTTGCGCTCACGTTGGTTACAGAAATATTGTTTAGGGTTTAATGTCGGGATAGGAGGTACACAGATGAAGCGTAACGGATGGAAGTCACTTGCAAAACGCTTAGCTTTATTGGTGACTGCAATTTCGTTGTTTTTACTGACGGGCCTATCCGGATCCGTATTAGCAAGCGGTTCCACACCGCTCATATTGGATGATAGTGATGCCGACGAACCCACATTTATTGAAGGGCGTCAGTTCGAAAAAATGGGTGAAACCTCTGCATTGGCGCTGTACGTTGTCAAAAACGGCACCTACGCTGGCGAATTTTACATCGAGCAAAAGGCGAACGGCACCAAATGGTTTTCAAATCCGCAAGATCGGTTTACGGATGAAGAATCACGCGGTGCCGCCAAAATGGCCTTAAACGCGCAATTGTTGTTCTATTACTACGATAGCGAGTTGAACGCCAGAAGCGCGGTTGTAAACAGTTTTGTCGGTAAAGACAACGACGTTGAGGTGCTGGTGCGCGAAATCGAAAACGGCGCAAAACTGATCTACCGTTTTTCCAATCTCAAGATTGCCTTAGCGCTGTATGTGGAATTGCACAACGATGCGTTCAAGGCCTATATCAAAACGGATGAAATTGTGGAGCAGGGCGGCAATTATGTGATGGATATTTCCCTTTTGCCGTACTTCGGCAGTGCCGGCAAGGGGGAATCCGGATATTTGTTGGTGTCTGACGGATCGGGTGGCGTGATTGAGTTTGCCAATGCAAATGCGCACCAGCCGTACGTGGAGCGCATATACGGGGAAGATCTCGGCTTTGCTAAAGACTCCCAATCCCATAAAGGTGAACAGGTACATTTGCCGGTTTACGGGCTTTCCCGTGAGGATGGCGGCTTTTTGGGAATCATTACGGGTGGTGACGCAGTAGCCGGTATCAATGCATATGTATCCGGCTTGTACAATTCGCAAAATAATATCTATACTTCATACACAGTCCGTAACGCCGGTGTTATCTCACTTGGCCAAAGCAACACAATGTGGACTGCGTCCAATGAGCAATTCGACCTGGAGAATAAGCAGACCGATCTGTGTGAGATGACCTATTATTTCCTGGATGCACAGGCCGGCTACAGTGGCATGGCACAACGTTATCGCCAGTATTTGTCGGATACCAAACAGCTGCAAGCAACCGAGGTCGCGGCCATGCCGCCCCTGTACTTGGAATTGTATGGCGGCGTTATGAAACAAACCCACTTTTTGGGTATTCCGATTCAGCGCTATACGCCGATGACAAGTTTTTCCCAAGCAGAGGAAATGGTACGGTATTTTACCGAGCAAGGGGCAGACGATACTATTGTGCTGTTGCGCAATACCGATAGTGCACAAGCAAAAGGTAAGCTGCAAAACAAGGTTCGTTTCGCAAGCGGAATGGGTGGCAAAAAGGCACTCGCCGGACTTGTCGAAACGGCGGGGCAGACGTTTTTAACCTATCAGCCGATGAATATCACCAGCGGCGGTAACGGGTTCAGCCGTTTCTTCCACGCCGCCAAGCGCTACGATCGCAATCCCTTGATTCAGATTTCGTATAAGCCCAGCACTTACTATAAGGATTTAACGGTGAAGGACCGTTTTGTGATGCGTCCGGAGCTGTTTGTGAAAAAGAGTGCGCAGTATGCAGCCTCGGTGGGCAAACTGTCCGGCGTCGGTATTGCAACGGTTGATGTGGGAACGGTGTTGCCCGCCAATTATGACGAAAAGCACTATGTCACACGCACACAGTCTGTCGATTATATGCAGGAAACCTTGGCACAGTTGAGCGGCGCTGTATACGCCCCCAACGCCTATGCACTCAAAAATGCTTCCGTGTTGACGGATATCCCGTTCGGGAACTCCGAATTGGATATTATCAGCTACAACGTTCCTTTCTATCAGCTGGTTGTGAGCGGGCAAAAAGAATTTTCGCTTACCGCGTTTAACATCGGCGATGCCATGGAGGAGGATTTCTTCTTAAAATCGGTAGAAACCGGCGCAGGTATGAAAGGCACGTTGGTATATGAAAATGCCGATGCGGTCATTGATACGCCGCTTGATCATCTGTACGGCACGAATTTCGATTTGTGGAAATCCGTACTGACCGAACGGCAAAACCAATTGCAACAGATCTTCACGGAAATCGGTTCCCGTGAAATGATCGCACACGAACAGCTGTCGGCAGGTGTATACTGTACGACCTTCCGTTCCGGTAAAAAAGCGGTTGTGAATTACAATCAATCGTCCGTTGATACCGTGTACGGAACGGTATCGGCCAAATCGTGGCTGATTGTGAAATAGGTGGTGGAAACATGCGAACAACAACACAAACAACTGGGAAGCTGCGTAAGAAGCTTTCTTATGAAAAGCGCCGTTCGCTTTTCGGTTACGGTTTTATCGCGATGTGGTTTGTCGGGTTTATCGTATTTTTCCTGCGGCCGCTCATTATGATCATGGTCTACACGGTCGCCAGTCCCGAACTCGGTGCCGAAGGATACGTTTTGAGTTTTGTGGGCCTTGAAAACTACCGACGCCTATTCCTGGAAGACCCGGAATTCTTACAACGGTTATTCAATTCCTTTTTGGATTTAGTGATGAATGTCCCCATCATCGTAGCAGTCAGCTTGTTGGTGGCGGTCATTTTGAACCAGAAGTTTGTGGGAAGAACCTTTTTCCGCGGCGTGTTTTTTGTGCCGGTCATTGTGGCAACAGGTTTGGTGATCGGTATTTTGAAAGGCGAAACTATGTCCTCCTACATGATGGAGGGCGGCAGTTCCGCCATGATGAGCGTCAGCAGTATTGATGTTGTGCTGGAACGGATGAACGTGCCGACAGCGCTCAGTACATGGCTGATTGATGCCGCTAACTCCATTTTTGATCTCCTTTGGAAATCGGGTATTCAAATTCTGCTCTTCATTGCGGCTTTGCAGACGATTCCCGCCAGCGTTTACGAGGCTTCGTCGGTCGAGGGGGCGTCAGGCTGGATCAACTTCTGGAAGATCACCATTCCCATGATTTCGCCTATGATCCTGCTCAGCGTTGTCTATACGATCATCGATTCGTTCGTGGATTCCAATAACAAATTGATGAGTTACATCGATGAGCTTTCCCGTAATCTGCAAACGTCGTACAGCTCTACCATGGCGGTTATCTATTTCGTTTGCGTGCTGGTCTTTATCGGTGCCGTATATAAACTGATGAGTCGTTTTGTCTTTTATTCTGTTGATTAAGGAGGGACGGTATGTTTCGTGTATTTACGAAAGCGCGTGTGTCCGATGGGCAACGGAGTCCGTTGCGTGACCGCGATATCAAAACACGACAAAAACCTGTGCAGGTTTTGTGGGCGTTTGCTCGGTATGCTTTGCTGATCAGCTTGTCGTTCGTGCTGTTGTATCCGCTGATCTACATGCTGAGTATGGCGTTGCGCACACCGTCCTCCATGTTTGATCCGTCGGTTGTCTGGTTGCCTCGCGCTCCCACTTTCAAGAGCATTATGGAAGTGTGGAACCTGATGAACTACGGCGAGGCGATCTGGAACACCATTTACATCTGCATTACCAGTTCGCTGTTGCAGATGGTTTCCTGCGCATTGACCGGTTACGGTTTTGCTCGCTTTAACTTCAAATACAAGAATTTGTTATTTGGCGGTGTCCTGCTGACAATTTTAGTGCCGCCGCAGACAATCATCATTCCGCTGTTCGTTGATATGCGGTATTTTGATTTTATGTTTATCGGACAGTTGGGACGGTTGTTTAGCGACGGTGCGTGGACGGTCAATCTGTATGACAGCCCGCTTGTTATGTTCATCCCGGCATTGTTTGCCAATGGTATCCGCGGCGGGTTGTTCATCTACATTTTCCGCCAATTCTTCCGAGGTTTGCCTCGCGATTTGGAGGACGCGGCAGCGGTGGACGGTTGCGGTATCCTGCGGATGTTTGTCAAAATTGTGATTCCGTGCTCCGGTGCCGCATTTTTAACGGTTTCGTTATTTTCTTTTGTGTTTTACTGGAACGATTATTATTATACCGGCATGTTTTTCTCAGAACTGAACATCGTATCTTCCGTGTTGCGAAACTTACAAACCAGTATCAGCCAACTCGGCATACACCAGTTCGATCGCATCCTGACAGCACCGTATATGCAGGCGGGTGCACTTTTGGCCATTATTTTTCCCTTGAGTATCTATTTGATATTCCAACGCTTCTTTACGGAAAGTATTGAACGTACCGGCATTGTTGGTTAAGTGGCAACACATACCATACACACAATCTAAGGAGGTCTTTTTATGAAGAAAGGTTTACGCTGTTTGGCTATCCTGTTGGCGGTGTGCTTATTGATGACAGTCACTGCTTGTGGACCGCAAGATTCGGGTGACGTGGAAAACACCACAACTACGACGAATCCGGACATGTCTTTTGAGGATACACCGTCTGACGGTGAGGGCTCGCAGGGCACAGCATCCGGTGCAACAACCACTAAGAATCCCGCATCGGATAAAACGACTACCGGCAAAACATCGTCTTCTTCCGGCAAGACAACGACGACCGTTGCCGTGGACGTGGAAGATACGATGAAGGAGATCAATGTTAACGGAAAAACCGTTACGATCATGACGCACGGTTCCGCCAACTCTACCGGTGGTAAACTGTTGAGTTCAAACTTCAAAAAGTATGCCAACGGCAAGATCAAGTTCATGACCTATGATTTTAACGATCTTGCAGTGAAACTCCAGGCGGCGGTATTGGCACAGTCACCTCCGGACATCTACCAATTCCGCAATCAGGATTTCCCGACCATTTTGTATAAGAACCTGCTGGAACCCTTGGAAGATCACATTGACATGAGCAGTGCTGTTTGGAAAAACGTCAAGGATTCCATGGCTCCATACGTATGGGGAGGCAAAAGCTATTTTATCCCGCAAATCTCGGTAGACCGTTATATTTGGTACAACAAAACCGTTTTCACCAATGCCGGTGTCACTTCGCCCGACGAACTCTTTAAGGCCAATAACTGGACTTGGGACACCTTCAAGAAAGCGGCGGAAGACGTCACGGATGATCGCGCCGGTGTTTATGGCTTTGCGAACGGCGCTAACTTGTGTTATGCCGCATTGGCAAGCGCGAACACTGATTTGATCACCGTTACCAACCAAGGAATCACGAACAACGTCATGTCGGCTGAGGTTACCAAGGCTATGAACTTCCTGTCCGCGATTCAGACCTCCGGTGCGGTGCCGAAGAATTCCTCGGATACGGCAGTTAACATGTTTAAACAAGGCAAGATTGCCATGCTGTACGAAGGCTCGTGGCTTGCTTCCTCGGATAAGACGTTGCAGAACATGATCGCAAACGGTTCTGTAGATATGGTCATGTTCCCGCGTATGGATGTGAGCAGCCCGTACCGCAGTCATGTCGGTATCAGCGGTTACGGTATCGGCAAAGGCACAAAAAATATCGAATGTGCCAAGGCGTTCATCACGATGATGGCGCTTAGCGATTCGTTGAAGGAAGAAACGGTTTCGAAGATGCATCAGGCCGAAAAGCATTCCGAAGCCTTCAAAGCGATTTACAAGCAAGCAAACGAAAGCCTTTTGGTTCCGGCATATTCTCTTGGCGTTTCCACGATCAACGATGTGTATTGGCCGGCGGTTACCAGCTTGTACAACGGTACTCCTTGGAGCACTCTGGCGAATGAGCTCAAGCCGAAAATCGATAGCGCACTGGACTATTTGGGTAAATAAAAACGCGTTTTAATGTAAGGGAGAAAGGCAATGCCGAAACTAATTGCAACGATTGCCGATTCGCTGAAAAAGATTGAGTGGAACAGTCCGGCCCCTAAGGGGCTGGACTGTCCGCTTACCATGTTTTCAAACGAGCGGTTATCTTTTCAGATCAGCTACCTCTACGACGGAAATCTGACCATGGAACCGTGCTGGTTGTCCTTGTCCGTAAAGTCGGCGTTGGCACCGTACGTGACCGTCCGTGAGGTAGATATGGTGCCATGCACGTTTCCGTGTTATTCCGAGCATGACGATCACTATCTGTTTACCGAGCCTCGGCTGGTTCCGGATATTTTGCAACCGTTGCGTTATCATGAGCTTCCGGTGATTCCGGGGCGCCGCAGCACGTTGTGGTTCATGGTCTGTGGCAACGATTTGCCGGCAGGCAAACACACCGTTGAGATCGAACTGTCCTGCGCAGAGGAAACCGAAACGGTAACGGTCGACATTGAGGTGTACCCCCAAGCGTTGCCGGAGCAACGGCTCTTGTTTACGCAATGGTTGCATCACGATTGTATTGCGCACACGCATCATGTTGCTATGTTCTCGGAAGAGTATTGGCACCTGCTTCGGCAGTATGTGCAGATGGCGGCCGATTACGGTGTTAACACCATCTTGACCCCGTTGGTTACCCCGCCGTTGGATATTGCGGAAGGGTTAGAGCGCATGACCTGTCAGCTGGTCGATATCTATTGCGATAACGGTCGGTATACCTATGGCTTTGAGCGTCTGGAACGTTTTATCGACCTGTGTCTGGAATGCGGGATCACCCATTTTGAAATGGGACATCTTTTCACGCAATGGGGTGCCAAAGCAGCACCGAAAGTCATGGCAGTTATCGATGGCCGCGAGCAACGGATTTTCGGTTGGGAAACGCAGGCGGACGGGGAGGAATACCGTGCGTTTTTGCGTAATTTTTTGCCGAAGCTGGATCAGTTTTTGCATCAGAAAAACATCGCAGACCGTTGTCTTTTCCACGCGTCCGATGAACCGAGTGTCACCGATATGGGTCCCTATTGCTCAGCGGTTGCTGAGCTGAAGGCGTTGCTGCCAAATTATCCGCTCATGGATGCTTTGTCTTCGCTGGAGGTGGCCAAACGAAGCGAGGTTATCTATCCGGTTGTGGCAATCGACCATATCCAACCGTTTTTGGATCAAGGCATCACCCCTCTGTGGGGGTATTATTGTTGCGGTCAGTATAAAGACGTTAGCAATCGATTCATGGCCATGCCTTCTTGCCGTAATCGCATTTTGGGAATTCAAAGCTATAAGTTTAACCTCATGGGCTTTTTACATTGGGGTTATAATTTTTACAATTGTCGGTTATCGCGATACCCCATTGATCCGTATCACGTTACCGATGCGGATCGTGCGTTCCCGTCGGGCGATGCCTTCTCGGTGTACCCGACAGAGGACGGCTGTATCGAATCGTTACGTCTTGTCGTATTCCATGAAGGATTACAGGATTATCGTGCACTGACCCTGTTAGAGCAATTGATCGGTCGCGCACAAACTTTACAATGGTTGGAAACACAGTTGCCCGGGATCACGTTTTCCGAGTACCCGTGTGACGATGCGATCCTTTCCAAGTTCCGTTATGCGCTCAACCAAGAAATCTTGAAGCATCTGTAATAAAGGGGAGAAGCCATCATGAAAGCAAAACAGATTTTATTCACCGCCCCGCGGGTTGTGGAACTGGTCGACGTTGACTTGCCGGAACCGGGCGAGGAAGAGGTTACCGTACGCATGGAATATACGACCATCAGCGCCGGCACGGAGCGGGCGAACCTGCTCGGTGATCCCAACGTAGATGCGCGCATCAAAAAAGAAGATACCGTTGCCGTTTTTCCGCGCGAGTTGGGGTATAGCGGTTCCGGTGTTGT
Organism: Acutalibacteraceae bacterium; assembly: GCA_045541305.1. Taxonomy (GTDB): domain Bacteria; phylum Bacillota; class Clostridia; order Oscillospirales; family Acutalibacteraceae; genus RGIG3009. The sequence goes on from JAZQIV010000176.1 coordinate 28,256, forward strand.
GGTAAAGGTTGGTGCACGCATCGATCATGTGGCGGTAGGTGACCGTGTTGTCTGTATTGGATACCACAAAAATTATTGTAATTTACATAAGAGCAATGTGATTAAGATCAATCGCGATTGCATCACCATGCAGGAAGCGGCCATGACCGTGATCGCCAGCTTCTCCGCAGCAGGTGTGCGCAAAACCAAGCTGGAAATGGGCGAAGCGGCCATCGTAATGGGACTGGGTATCTTGGGCCAATTTGCCATTCAGTTTTGTCGGGCGGCGGGGGCTTATCCTGTGATCGCCGCCGATCCGATTGCCGAACGACGCGCACAAGCATTGGAACTGGGTGCGGATTTTGCCGTTGATCCGTTTGCGCCGGATTTTGAAGAACAAGTGAAAGCGTTGACCGACGGAAACGGCTGTAACGTAGCAATCGAGGTGACCGGTAAAGGGCAGGCGTTGGATCAAGTACTGGATTGCATGGCACGTCAAGGGCGTGTGTCGTTGCTGGGCTGCACCAGAGATTCCGATTTCTCAATTGATTATTACCGTAAAATACACTATCCGGGCATCGTTTTGGTGGGTGCACACACCGGTGTGCGTCCGTGGTACCAGTCGTACCCCGGTTATTGGTGCTATACAGATGAAATGCAGGGCATTTTCAAGCTGATCGAAGGCGGACGTGTCAACTTCCAAAAAATGATTTCCGAAACGCATTCACCGAATGAAGCCATTGAAGTGTACGACCGACTGCTCAACGATAAGAACTTCCCATTAGCCGTGCAATTCGATTGGTCAAAGCTGTGAGATAGGGTGAAAATATGAGGAAAATTAAAATCGGGCATCTTGGCACAAAGCACGACCACAGCTGGGGTATTTTACAATCCATCCAAAAATATCCCGAAGTGTTTGAGCTGGTGGGTGTGGTGGCAGAGGATGCCGAAACGCAAGCTGTCAAATCTCAAATGCCGCAGTATGCCGGTGTGACGTGGATGACAGAGGAAGAACTGTTTGCCGTTCCGGATCTGGAGGCCGTTCTGGTGGAAGGCCACGAGTTTGATTTGGTGTCGGCGGGTCAGCGTTGCATTGATCGCGGCTTGCACATTCACATGGATAAACCGGCAGGTGCTGATATTGTTGCCTATGAAAAGTTGTTGCGATCTGCCAAAGCCAAAGGATTAACGGTACAGCTTGGCTATATGTATCGTTATAATACGGCTATTCAGTATACCTATGATTTGTTCAAAAACGGAACACTGGGTAAATTGACCGGCATTGAAACGGTGATGAGTACCGAACACGAGCCGGGAAAGCGCCAATGGCTGGAACAATTCCCCGGGGGTATCATGTTTTTCTTGGGTTGTCACTTAGTGGACTTGGTCTATCGTTTTGCCGGCATGCCGAAAAATGTTGTAACCTTTAATAAGTCCACCGGTCTTGACGGCAATCATTCCATTGATAACAGCTGTGTTGTGTTTGACTATGGTGATTTTGTTGCGACAATCCGTTTGAATTCAACCGAGGTCAACGGTTTCGGCAGACGTCAGTTTGTCTTATGCGGAAGCGGCGGTACGGTTGAAATCAAACCACTTGAAAAACCAACCAAAATGACAATCTCGTTGCCGCACATGACAAAGGAGGATATTTTTCAAGATATCAAAGAAGAAGTTGTACCGATTCCGATGATCGGCCGATACGAGGAAATGATGTTGGATTTTGCAGCGATGGTGCGCGGCGAAAAGGTTAATCCCTATTCGTATGAATACGAGCTTGGCCTGCACAAATTGATCCTCAAAGCGTGTGATTTTGATATTGACCTGAAGGAGGATATACTTCTGTGAAAGCGGTTTTAATAGACGAAAATCGGGCATTGCATTGGTCCGATGTTCCCGATCCGGTGATTCGGGAAGATGAGGTTTTAGTTAGAATACATGCGGCGGCGTTGAACCGTGCCGATTTGATGCAACGCGAAGGCAATTATCCGCCCCCGCCCGGTTGCCCTGAGTGGATGGGCTTGGAAATTTCCGGGGTTATCGAGCAAATGGGTGCGGATGTACCGGCTCTTTCCAATTGGAAACTCGGCGACCGCGTTTGTGCCTTGTTGGGCGGCGGTGGCTATGCCGAGTATGTAGCGGTCAAGTACGATATGCTCATGCCCATTCCCAATGGCTTATCCATGGTGGAGGCTGCGGCATTGCCCGAGGCTTTTGCAACGGCATATTTAAATTTGTTTATCGAGGGTAAAATCCAAAAAGGAAACACCTTGCTCATGCATGCGGGTGCCAGCGGTTTGGCGAGTGTTGTGATTCCTATGGCAAAGGCATTCGGAATTCGTGTGATCACAACGGTTTTGTCGGATGACATTGCAAAATCGATTCGGCATCTGAACGCCGATGTTATTATCAACACTTCCACGCAAAACATTGCCACAGAACTGAAAAAGCAGCTCGATGCGGGTCACCCGGTCGATGTGGCAATCGACTGCCTCGGCGGTCGGATGATGGGCCAATGCTTGCCTTATATGCAGCATGGCGGTCGTTGGATCATGATCGCAACCTTGGCAGGGGATATGACCAAAGTGGATCTGCGTAACATTTATGTTCGTAACGTCCGCATCATTGGCAGTACACTGCGTTCCCGCACACCGAAGGTGAAAGCAGAAATTCTGGCATCGCTTGTCAAAGATGTGTGGAGCAAGGTGGAAAGCGGTGAGGTTCGACCCACCGTCTACAAAGTCTTGCCGATTACTGAGGCGGAAGAAGCACATAGCATTCTTGAACGCGGTGAAAATGTCGGCAAAGTCGTGCTGACAGTTTGCGAGGAAGCATAAAGGAGGCATTGTATGAAACGTTCAGTTTATGATGAGCAGGTACGCAAAGCCCTGGCTTATTACGAAAAAGCTCACATTGTGTTAACAAAACAAGAACAGCAATCCATCGAGGTTGCGGATTTCGGCATGAACGACGTGGAAAATGTCGGCTTGCAGTTGCTTACCTATATTAACACAGAACGTGTATGCGCCAAGGAAATGGTTTTACTTCCGTATCAAACCTGTCCCGAGCACAAGCATGTACCGTCTTATGGAAAAAATGGCAAGGAGGAAACCTTCCGCTGCCGTTACGGTATGGTGTATTTGTACGTGAGCGGTGAGGGAAATCTCCATGCGATACAGGGAAAACTACCGCCTACAGATGTGACGGTGTTCCACGAGGTGGTGCTGCATGCCGGTGAACAGTACACGATTTACCCCGAAACCCTGCACTGGTTTCAGGCAGGCAAAGACGGTGCGGTGATCTCGGAGTTTTCCACCACCAGCACCGATGAAACCGACTATTTTACCGATGCGCGCATTGTGCGTGAAACGGTAATTGAAGAGTCCTAACCTGTGTGGCGACACTCTGCCACAATGCGCAAGATTTCTAAAAATCTTCTAAAAGTTTTTAGAAATATCAAATTTGTGGATGTTTTCGTGATCGTGTAATAAAAAAGTACAGCACCCTCGAAAAGCCTAGTATTCAAGCGGGTTTTCAGGGGTGCTGTTCGGTTTTGGATAACGAAAAACATGGCGTTTTAAATGATATTATTCGCCCATGGGGTTCAAGAGGCCGCAGGTTCGACTCCTGTCACTCGGACCATAAAAAAGAGGACTGACTTGTGTCAGTCCTCTTTTTTATGGTCCAATGGATAGATTCAAGCGGCCTCTTGAACCCGAGAGGGTTTCGGCGAATAGCAAAGTTGCCGGTGGCAAGTTTGCCGCCGAAAATGGCGCAGCGCTGTGCGCAAGCCTCCGTCTGCAAGCGAATGCGAAGCAGACGACAAGAGGCCGCATTTGTTACTCGTAACAACCCAAGATGGGTGCTAACGGGACGTCGAGGGTGCCGTCCCCTACAAAGACGAGAAGTAATTACCGCACTGTACAGTAACCTGTCACTCGGACCAGTTGTAGCAAGGGTTTCAAGGTTTTTTACAATCTTGGAACTCTTCTTTTTCTGCCGTTTTTCTAAAAATCTTCTAAAAATGGGGCTCACGAAATTTTATCCCCGAAAAGGGTGTTGATTTTTTCCGCCATTCCTACTTTCATTCCGATATCAATATGGGTGTAAATGTTCATCGTGGTGCTGATATCGGAATGCCCTAACCAGATCTGAATTTCCTTGGGAGAGAACCCTAACTTATTCAAATAACTGGCGGTGGAATGCCGCAGATCGTGCAGGCGAATGTGGCGCAGCCCATTCGCCTTTAATAATTTTGTGAGGGCTCGGTTTAAGTAACCAATGTCGGGTAATTGCCCATTGTCCCATACGTACACATAATCGCTGTCCATGTATGCCTCACGCATCACACGGCGATTCTCTTCCTGTTGCGCTTTGACTTTGAGGAGATGTTCTTTAACAGACGCGATCAAGGGAAACGTGCGGCGGCTGGCCTCGTTCTTTGGCTGCTTTTCCACATCGGTGCTGACCCGTACGCGCGTGTTGACAATGCTGATGGTGTTTTCCTCAAAATCAATATCGCACCATCGAAGTCCCAAGATCTCACCGCGGCGCAGCCCGTGGGGTCACTTCTTTAAAACAACAAGGGTCCTACCGTCGGGGGGTGCGCAGCGTAATTTTCGCATATGGAGAAATGCGCGTGCGGTGTTTGTTAGGACTGGCACAAAAATAGCCGACGTGGGGCAGAGAAGAAGGCGGGAAAGGGGACAAAGCGAATCGCTTTGCCCCCTGCCACGCCTTTATTTTATTAGAGTGATTGGCTTTTGAGGGGCGACGAATGAAACAAGGAGCTTGATAGTAGTGCTCTATTTTGTATTTTTCCTGTAATACGTTGGTGGAAAACCGAAATGTTTTTTGAATGATCGAGCGAAGTAATTTGCATCAGAAAAACCACATTCTACAGCGATTTCTCCAATGGAGAGGGCAGTATGCTTGATTCTTTCAAAGGCCCGTTCCAAGCGATAAATGTTAAGATATTGGATAGGGGATAGACCGATAGCTTCTTTGAACATTCGATAGAGATGTGTTATCGAATACCCAAACTGATTGCTCAATAAGGCGGAATTCATATCTTGGTTAAAGTTTTGTTCGAGATAATTCACTATCTCTTGGACTGTCGTACTTTTCTGCCGCTCCTGCAGCTGTAAAAGATTATTTTCAAGCAGGAGGAAGAGAAGGAGGTAGATCTTGTGGGTGATCTCTAACGATTCCTTGTGATGACAATTACATATTTCTTGAAAGCACTGTATGGTAAACATATCTAAAGTAATCGGCTTTAGTTTTGCCCTGCCGTCATAAAGGGTTGGTAGAAGATTTTTACAGATTTCAGTATTGTTATAAAATGAACGCACATCAAACATTAGTACATCGTAGTCAACTTCTTGAGTTTTCGTGTACCCTTTGTGCGACATTTTTGGTGGGATGATAACCAGGGAGCCGGCATGAGCGGTGAGAGTGGTTGTACCGTAATCTAATATCATTTCGCCTTGCCGAATATATAAGAGCTCCATACGGTCATGCCAGTGTATTCTGAAACAAGACGATTGTGCTTGATAGTTAAAATGCAGCACTTTAATTGCGGTAGCCGTATAGTGAACCTTTGCCAGTTCTTTGATTGTATTGCTCATAAGGGGACACACCACCTTTCTTAAAATGGTAAAGAAATGCTGACAAACGGCAAGTCCGTCCTATTATTCATGTTAGATTTATGCTAACATGAAGTCAAACATCGACATGCGGGAGGACAGTATGAAAACATTTTCTGTAATTCTGATTGGCGCAGGTATGCGCGGGACGAGCTATACGACAATTATGAAGAATCATCCCGATCAGTTTAAGGTGGTTGCAGTTGCCGAGCCAAACGAAGGACGACGCAGACAAATTCAAGAACTGCATAACCTATCGGATGATTGCTGCTTCTATTCTTGGGAGGACATCTTGTCCAAGCCAAAGATGGCGGATATTGCGTTGATCTGTACCATGGACAACATGCACTATGAGGCGGCGCTGAAAGCAATTGCATTAGGGTACAATCTCGTCTTGGAAAAACCCGTTGCGCAGACGGCTAAACAATGTGCGGATATTGCATTGGCCGCCAAACAAAAAGGTGTCAAGGTTCTGGTTTGCCACGTGTTACGTTACACTCCGTTTTTCAACACGGTTAAGAAACTTGTGATGGACGGGACGATTGGTAAAGTTATGTCAGTCATACACGTAGAGTCGGTAGGCGTTATCCATCAGAGTCACAGCTATGTTCGGGGCAACTGGCATAGCGAAAAAGAGACTTCTCCGATGTTGTTAGCAAAATGCTGCCACGATATTGATATTCTTCAATGGCTGATCGACAAACCGTGTAAAAAGGTGCAATCATTTGGCAATCGAACGTATTTTAGAGAAGAAAATGCGCCGGAAGGAGCACCGGCCCGTTGTATTGATGGCGGTTGTCCCATTGAAGAAACTTGCCCGTACAATTGCAAAAAAGTCTATTATTATCATCACAGTCAAAGTCAATGGCTGAGGCCGGCGTGTGCACAGGGCATTGCCAAGGAATACGATCCGACGGACGACGAGATCTTGGCTGCTCTTCATACAACGGATTATGGTTTGTGTGTGTTCCGTGCGAATAATGATGTCGTGGATCATCAAATTGTGAATATGGAGTTTGAAGGCGGGGCAACGGCATCCTTAACGATGAACGGTTTTGGCCGCGGTGGCCGATATATTCGCATTTTCGGAACCAAAGGAGAGCTTTATGCTAACATGTCGGATAAAGAGATCACATTCTATACGTTCTCGGATGCACAGTTTCATAACGTAAAGGTTTCAAGTTTGGATGAAGGCATTATGAGCGGTCACGGAGGCGGCGATCAAGGTATTATATCCGAGTTGTACGATTATTTGAGTGGCAATTATGCCGGATACCGTGCGGCAGATATTGAAATATCTGTTAAAAATCATTTGATTGGTTTTGCCGCCGAAAGATCACGGTATAACAATACGGTTGAAGATATCACTGCATTCTTTAAAGAATTCGGCATGACGAACGAATAAACAAATGCGATTCCGATTATAACTGCAAACAGCCCTTGATATTTCAAGGGCTGTTTGCAGTCGTCTACCACCTGTAATGAAAGCGACTACAGAAAGAAAGCTATAGCATACCACTATTCATTAAGTTGTTTACACTTAAAATCGTTTAGCAGTTGAGGATATAGCTGACAACTCATACCACCGTCAACCACAAGCTCTGTACCCGTTACGTTTTTAGACATATCCGTACCAAAATACCAAACGGCGTTTGCAATATCTTCATAATCGGAAATGTCGCCGATGGGGGTTAACTCTCCGTTTACGATTTGTTTGTTACCCATGGCGTACCAACGTTCGGTTTTTATGGTTCCCGGCAGTACGACGTTGCTTCGGATGCCATATTGTCCCAAATCGACGGCTAAAGCTTTAGAAAAGGCGTTGATACCGCCTTTTGAAGCCGAATATGCTGCGCGGTTTGGGATTGCTCTGTAAGAGGTGTTTGAGCTTAAAAACACAATGGAACCTTTATGATGTTCTTTCATTCGGATTGCCGCCTGGCGAATCATCATAAAATTCCAAACCAGGTTTGTTTCAAACACTTCTTGAAAATCACGAACGTCTTGCGTAAAGAAGTCAAGTCCCTTGGCGGGGTCGGAACCATAGCCCATATTTGCCGCGTTTAATACGATTGTCTCAACAAATCTACCGGTTTTATCGATATCGTTAAAAATATCGATCACTTGTTGCTCATTGCGAATATTGCATTCGTAGCCTTTTGAAAAAATGCCATATGTGTCCGCTAAAATCTTGGCAGACTTTTCAGCCTCTTCTCCTTTGCGGCTGGTGATAAAAACGTCCCAACCTTGCTTCGCAAAGAACTCGGCAATTCCGTAACCTGTACAGGACTGAGCACCTGTAATAAAAACTGCTTTATTCATGGTACACCTCGTTGATATTTTCATATGCTTAATAACAATCGAAATTAAAAATAAAACTCGCTCTTTGCGGGACGAATATTCGTTAAGGCACCGGTATAGTGGCGCAATGTATGTGGTTGATAAGGGTGCTTTAGACATTCTTCCTCGTTGATTTCAATGCCAATGCCCGGCTTGTCCGGGATCGTGATATACCCATCTTTATATTCCAACTCTTCATTTGTGACATCTTTACGCCACTCAACATCCGAATACATGATCTCCAGTATTTCAAAATTAGGACAGCAAGCAGCGAGCTGAAGGGTTGCCGCATTCGCAACCGGGCCGGAAGGATTGTGAGGGGCAAAGGGGATATAGTGCGCCTCCGCTTGAGCGGCGATCTTTTTCAGTTCCATAATGCCACCTGCGTGGGAAATATCGGGTTGGATATAATCCGCAGCTCGCAGTTCAAACAATTCCCGGTAATCTCGGCGGCTGTAGAGCCGTTCTCCGGCGGAAATCGCAACAGGAGACTTTTCTCGGACTGCTTTGAGGGCTTCCAGATTATCGGGTGGAACGGGTTCCTCAAAGAATAGGGGCTTGAACTGTTCCAATTCTTTGGCGATGCGTATGCCGGTGGGTACATCAAATCTGCCGTGACCCTCTATCAGTAAATCGACCTCATTGCCAACAGCCTCGCGCACAGCCGCCACGTTGCGAAGTGCTTTGTTTAGCTCAGCGTTGGATATGTTCATATAGTTTTTGCCGAACGGATCCCACTTCATTGCAGTCACTCCGCGTTTGACCGCAATTTTTGCCTTTTCGGCAAATTCTTCAGGCTCTTTTGCTCCGGCAAACCAACCATTAACATAAATGCGTACTTTATCGTGCACCTTACCGCCTAACAGCTGATAAACCGGAACATTAAGGTGCTTACCTAAAATATCCCACAATGCTACTTCAACAGCGGATAAGGCAGACATAAGTACGGGCCCTCCGCGCCAATATGCATTCCGATAAATATCATGATAATGTTTTTCGATTTCAAGCGGGTTTTTGCCGATCAGGTATTCTTTAATATGCTCGAGCGCTCCTAAAAAGGCTTTTTCCTTGTATTCCAACGTGCCTTCTCCCACGCCGGTGATGCCCTCATCGGTATACACTTTTACAAAAATCCAATTTGTTCTGAAGCAATCGACAACAAAAGGTTTAACATCCGTGATTTTCATATGACTATCTCCTCGTAAATGGTAGGAATGATTTTGTTGTTGACGTGAAAATCATTTGGGTTTATCTCGTCAAACATTCCCCAGTGGATGGGAACGACCAATTTTGCACCGATTTTTTTACTGAAAGTTTCCGCATCGTGCATATTCATATTATTGCCCACCCCGTTTATCGGCACAAAAGCAATATCGGGTTTGGTACCGATATCGTTAATAACCTTTTCGTTGTATAAGGTATCGCCGGCAATATAATAGGTTTTATCGCCATATGACAAGATGACGCCGATGGCGCTTGTGTCGCTATGTTCAGCATAGACTGCTTCAAATGTAATGCCCTTCTCTGTCCAAACCGTGCCGCGATTAAAAAGCACATAGTTATGAGTTGCGCCATGCTTCCTTGCGACTTGCCAGGCGTTCCCCGAAGCCAAAACACAAATGTTTTCGTGCTTGCTTAAAATAACATTCAATGTTTCGGGATCGGTGTGATCCAGGTGGTTATGCGTTAAAACCAGTATGTCGGGTTTTATCTCGAAAAAATGCGCGTCAATGGGTTGCCGACGGTAATTGCGGGGATTTATTTTTTCCACACTGTTTGACAGATAAGGATCCACCATCACTTTTATGCCCGCAAAATCCAATAAAAGGCCGGCTTGCCCTAACCAAACGACTTTCATTTTCAACCTCGTTCTTTCGCTCTTGAAAAAATAAGAAAAAACTGTATAATTCAGTATATAATACTTCAAGGAGTTTTGTTTAAGTATACTGTATGATTTTTTAAAAATACTGTATTTCAGGAGGTTGAAATATGCTTAGAAATCTAGGCGCCGGTCTTTTTAGAAGCGAAAGAATATTCGGCAATTTAGAGCGCTCAACTGAACGAGTAGTCACCACGTTCGAGATCGATTTGTATCGGAGAGATGGCGGTATCGCACACTTGAACGGCGAAAAGTTGCCGATAAAAAAAGGTGCAATCTTGGTCGCATCCCCCGGCGATAAGCGATATAGCATTTTACCTTTTTCATGCTATTATTTACATTTCGAGACCGATGATGAGCAAATCATTTCTCTGATGCAAGAAATCAACGGACTTTACGATTATTGTAATTATGAAAAATTGTCGCAAAAAATTAAAGAATTAGATATACTTTATAAAGCGCAAGAGAATTATTTCGGTCTTAAAGAAACGGCCCTCATTATCGATATTCTGTACGAAATCTATCAAACAAAGCAAAAGCAATTTCACTCAAGTTTCCCAACCTCGCTGAACATAGCACTGTCACATATTGAAAACAACTTCGCTGAAAAAATGACTGTCAAGGAACTGGCAGGACTTGGCAATATCAGTGAATCGCTATTACAGAAGCTCTTCGTAAAACATTTGGGCGATACACCGAATTCCTATTTAATTAAAGTGCGATTGCGGGAAGCTAAAAAAATGCTGACCGAAACAGACTGGAATTTGCAGGTGGTTTCCGAAAAATGCGGTTTCTTTTCCATGAGCTATTTTTGCGACTGTTTCAAGCGGAACGTTGGTATTTCTCCAAATAAATATCGTAAAATGAATCGATACAACATCTAAACTGCACACTTATACCTATTAAAGGAAGTTGACGCTATTTTGGTAATTGTGTGCCATCAATTGAAATCCACTCTACCGTTTGGCGGAGTGGATTTTTGCTTCGCTTTCGTATTTTTTGTGCCTGAGATTTGACAAAGGATGCATGACGAAAATCCGCAGCATATCAAAATACAGGATTTTTAAAAAATCATACAGCATACTTAAACAAATGTCGTCCGAATCCTGTATACTGAACGTGTAGTATTTTTACATTTTATGTTCAGGAACGCCCAAAAAGGCTTTCGGGTGTTTTGGCAAGACGGCTGGTTGAATGTGGTTTTACGAAAGATTCCAGATAATTCCACATAATTCCCAGAAATATTCAGTGTGAAAGAATTTGTTTGAGGTGTATGATGAATAAGTATATAAACCTTGCAGAGAAGCTTGAAAAAAGGGAAAAAGTTATCGGTACTACTATGACCGTTCAGACCAGTACGATTATTCTGGAAGCGATGAATAGAGATGACTTGGATTTTGTGCTGTTTGATTGTGAGCACGGCATTTTTGATACGCAAAACGTCGTTTCCCAACTTCAAATTTGCCGCCTTATTGGTTTGCCTGCCTTTTTGCGCGCACAGGATGCAGAATATCACCTGATTGCCAAAGCGATTGATATGGGTGCTGACGGTGTCATGGTCCCTCGTACGGAGAGTTTAGAACAGTTACGCACGGCGGTTGACGCGTTACTTTTCTATCCCGATGGCAGAAAGGGTGCCGGTGGATTTGGACAATTCAGGAAAGGAGAACAATACAACGATTTTTCAAAAACGCGTTTTTTGTTTCCGCAAATTGAATCGCCAAAAGGTATCGAAATACTGCCTCGCATGTTGGAGAAATACGGTAAGTACATAAGTGCGGTTATGATCGGTCCCTACGATCTTTCGATCATGGTGGGGACACCGCGCGATATCAAGAGCCCTGAAATGATATCTGCAATACAAAAAATCTTCGACATTAGCAACTCTTATGGTAAATCCTGTGGTATTTTTTGCGATGATGAGGTTTTGGCGCAAAAATATCGCGATATGGGATGCAATGTTCTTTGGACGGGTTGCGACAAAGATTTCTTTATGAGAGGTTTTAATCAAGAAATGGATGTCCTATCCGATATAAGATAATACGTTTTGATGATATCTTCGGAAAGCGAGGACGGTAATGAAAATTGTTATATTAGACTATCCGACTGAAAACCCGGGCGAAATCGATTGGAGTGGGTTCGACCGGTATGGTGAGGTCGTTCGGTATGAATACGATAAAGATGCCGATGTTGGGGAAAGAATCGGCGATGCGGATATTGCCTTTTTAAACAAGAGCAAAGTGACACGGGCCGATCTTGAAAAATGTCCCAACCTTAAATTTATCTCCATCATTGCTACCGGATATAATGCAGTCGATATTAAAGCTGCTCGAGAAATGGGAATCTCTGTTTCTAACGTCCCCTCGTACGGAACGGAAGCTATCGGACAACACGCTATTGCACTGTTAATGGAGATTACCAACCGTGTTGCTCACCATGATGCCGAGGTGCGCAAAGGCCGAAAACGAGATGAGGGTGACTGGTGTTTTTGGGATTATCCCAGCATTGAGTTGGAAAACAAAACAATGGGGATTATCGGACTTGGAAGAATTGGACAGATAACTTCAAGGGTCGCCCAAGCCTTTGGGATGAAGGTGTTAGCATACGATTCGTTTCAAAACGAGAGCCTGGTAAACGAAAACTGTCAATATACGGATTTGGATACATTGTTTGAAAAGTCTGATGTCATAGCTCTTCATTGCCCACTGTTCCCCGAAACAGAGAATCTTATCAACAAGGATACAATCGCTAAAATGAAGGATGGCGTTATCCTTATTAATAACAGCCGAGGCGCACTCATTGTTGAACAAGACCTTGCGGATGCGTTAAATAGAGGTAAAGTGTATGCTGCGGGGCTGGATGCCGTGCGAAAAGAACCGATTGACATGGATAACCCGCTTCTCAAAGCGAAAAACTGCTTTATCACGCCACATATCAGCTGGGCAGCCTTGGAGTGCAGACAAAGACTTATCTCATATTCCTTGGAAAATCTAAAACAATATCTGGCCGGTACACCGACGAACATCGTGAATTGATTCGCCAGGATTAGTGCCGTCTTGAAAAAGTTTGCAAAACAGAATGTTTATGATAAAGGGGAGTGTAAAATTAAAAGGTTACATGATACGCCAGTTTACTATGCGATTATACAAAAAAGGAGATTGATCTTATGAAAATGCGGTCATTATTGGCGGTCTTGGTGGTGCTGTGTCTGCTGCTGTCTTTAACGGCTTGCGGTAAGCCCAATACGCCCGATCCTGTGACTACAACCACCACCGGTTCCCAGGCAGACGGAAGTGATCAGCAAACTACTTCAACCGACGCAGACGCATCCGGGGACGAAGGAACCGGCAGCACCAAAGCGACAAGCGGTACTGGGAAAACCAGTGCTTCGGGTTCAGGCGTTACCAAAACGACGAGCACCACAAAAACGCAAACAGGCGCATCCGTCGGGGCTGGTTTTATCGGTACAAGTATCAAGCTGCGTCCCGGTACAAAGGGTGCGGAAGAAGGCCTGGATTTTGGTGGAAAAACCTTTACGATGGCAGGCCCCGACAGTGAAACCTATCGCCAGATGCTTGCGGAATTCGGAAAAGAATTTAACTGTAAGGTTGAAGTTACTCGATATGATAACGCCAACTATACGCAAGCGGTTGCGGCGGCAATGGTAGCCGGAAAGCCGTTTGATATTTTGATGATGAACAGCCAAACGACTTATCCCAGCTTGGTGATTGCAAACTGTGCTGTTCCGTTACAGAAGTATCTTACGACTGCCGATATCTGGGATGGCTCCAATCCGAAAAAAGGTGGCTTTCTGACCAGCTCTATGGAAGGGTTATCCTGGAAAGGTAACATTTACGGTGTTGCCGGTGCCGGTTTGTCGTCGCCGACTGTTATGTACTACAATAAAAAGGTATTCAAAGATGAACGATTGACAGACCCTTATGAGCTGTGGGAAAAGGGCAAATGGACTTGGGATAAGTTCCAAGAATACGGTGCTCTTTTGACTGATCCTTCCAAAGACTTCTATATGTGCGGAAATCTTATGCAACGTATTTCGTTCTCTGTACCTGCCACTTTCGACACGGACTACATTAAAGTCGAAAATGGATATATGAAAGAGAACTTATCCGACACAAAGCTCTATAATGCATTAAACCTGTTGCAAAAAATGTCCAGAGGTACTACGCAAATTATCCATCCGACCGCCAGTATGGATGCGGCTTTGATGAACGGTAAAACGGCGTGTATCATTTACAGTTCTTCTGCATGGCAACCGCTGTACAACCAGGCAAAAGAGTCGAATGCATTTGCGAAGGATGTAAACAATTTAGGTGTTGTTCCCATGCCGTCCGTTAAGGAAAACTCCAATAAATATAAGGGTATCATTTGGAGCTGGATGGGTTACTGTGCCGGTAACGGAACCGAAGAACCTCTTGCGGCAATTGCATTGGCGAAATTCGATAGTACGCACAACCTTCTGGAAATCGACCAAAAATCTATGCCGGATAAGGTTAGACAAATGTTCTATAACATCGTTGGCGAGGATGATCTTTACGCACCGTACTGGGGTTTAAAATCGTCTTTTGGCAGTGTACAAGACGTGCAAGCCAATATTGTCAAACAGGTTGTCAGCGGAAAGAACATCGCCCAGGTCCTTTCGGCATATAAAAAATCTTTGCAAAACATCATCGACGACGCAACGAAATAAGTGTCAAGATGAGTATGAAAGGAGCAACTACTATGAAAATAAGCACTCGCAAATTGTTATCGTTGATCTTGGCAGTGGCACTTGTAGTGGGCATTCCCTTTTTTCACCTGGATATGGATGTGTTAGCGGATAGCGGAACCATAAACCTTTTTGGTGCTGACGGTTTGTTGACTACCAAAACCGCGTGGACGACCGGCGGTGTCGTCGACCAGACCGCAGGACATGATGGCGGAGCCTGTATTAAACTAACACAAAGTCAGTATATCCAGTACAAGAATGCTCTGCTTTCCCAAATGACGGTAGGGCAACCGTATGAGCTGAGCTTTTGGTATAAAACCGACAATATTCCCACCGCTGTAAACCATCTTTTTAAATTGTCCTTTATGCAAACATCCAGCAGTATCGGTGGTGTGATTGCGAAAGATTCCGAACTTCCGCCTACAAACGGCGCGTGGAAAAAAATGACGCTGTACGTTACCAACAATATCGAAACAACGGAAAACGGATATTTTCGGTTGCAGGCGCCGGGTGCCAGCGGAACCTACTATGTAGACGATATCAGTCTTGTACCCACGAATGCTGTTACATCCACTAATCTGGTGATGAACGGTGACTTTGAATTTGGTGCCGATTATTTTTCGTACTGGCTGGGCGGCAGCACGGCGGTACAAGCGAGTCAAGAAGCGGGTCGCGGCTGGGTAATGACACATACCGGCAGTTACTTAAAATACAACAGAGCGTTGCTGGGCCTGATGCAAGCAGGGGTAACGTATGAATTGAGCTTTGATTATAAGCTGAATAAAGACACGAAATTTGCATTGAAACATGGTAGCAGTTGTGTTGCACTGAGCGATACGACTTTGGAGGCAACCGATGCGTGGCGGCATGTGTCCTATGATGTTGCCATTGCGAACGCTATGACTACGAATTCTACTTCGGGTAATTTAACGTTTCAACTTGCTGCAGGGACCACCATGTCCCTCGACAATCTCGTCTTGAAAAAGAAAGTGGCGGAGGTTATACCGCCGGCACCGACAGTAGGTGAGGTTTCGGGTGCCACGCTGTATATTGCCGATGAGAACAACACCGCCTATCCCGACGGGACTCTCGCCATTAAGACGGATGCGCCGGCAGTTGCTGTTCCGGAAGGATGTTCCGTGGTAGAATACGGGACCATTGCCCATCCGTATCAGTTGTTGAACGGCACAGATTTGACTTTGGGAACGGAAAACCTCGGAAGTCCGGCTCGCGCCAAAGGGGAAGTTCTCACAGTGGGTTCCTACTACGCCGTGTTCCCCAATTCGACGAGTATCAGCGGCGGCGTGAAGATTGCCGTGCGGTCGTATATCAAGTACAAGGATGCGGAGAACGTCGAGCAGACGATTTATTCCGAGGAGACGTATGTCAAATCTACCAATCAAATCAAACGGGCAATGGCAAAAGATTTGATTAATAATTATTCTAATGTAACGTATGATTCGGCGGATATTAGCGGAGGCACAGTGGATATCGCTGCTGCTGATATCGCAAAGGTGTGGGCGTTTGTCAAACGAAATCGTGCATATTTCGATAGTTTGTAATGGGATAGGAGTGGTTTGCTTGAAAAAAATATATATTCAACCGGATATCATCATTACCTCATTTAGCAGTCGGGAAATGATTGCCAACAATATTTTTTCCGGTGTTATTTACAATTCCGAAGATTTGGTAGACGATGATGCGGAATGATCGCCGGCAGATGTGCCGTGCCAAACAGTTACTGTCTCTTATAAAAAAGGAGGGACCTTTTTGAAGGGAATAGTATTCGGTATGTTACTGTTAGCCTGCCTTACGTTGGCAGGCTGTGCGGGCGGTGACCGTGATTCGTCCGCCATTACCACGACCACAGCAGCTACATCTCAGGATTTGACCAGCGGCAAGACATCAAATCAGAAGTCTACTGAAACAGGAACCGGTACGACCTCTTCTGTGGTGATGGAAAATATTTTTTCTTCAAAACCGGATGGCTTTGCCGGAGGACTTTACTGATAAGTCCTTCAAACAGAAACAACTCAGATCCTCTTGGTTAAGCGAAAATTCAACACAAACTGTAATCCGCTTTGTGAGAATTACATCAATTCTTGCAAAGCGGATTACGGTAAAGAGGGAAGGTAATCATGATGGGAAACATTCGCAATTTACAATTTGACATTTGTCAAAACGGAAGTTTTACGTTTTGGAGTGACGAATTCCATCCGATATTGACCGGTGGCGGAGATTTTTGGAGAATGTTTCTCGATAATGGTGAAAACCGAGAAATAGGGGTGTATTCCTCTGCCCAAATTCCTACGCATGTAAAAAAAGGGAAGGATACCGTAACGATTGTTTATGACGGCGTTATCGCTGAAGATATGCAGCGGTACGATATACCGTTCACCATATATATCACAGCGGTTGACGGAGTGTTGCATTTTAGTTCAGATATTGAAAATCGTGATGATATCCGTGTGAATGAAGTGCAACTCCCTTTTATTGATTTCGATACCATATCCTCAAATACAGAGGATGAAATTTTGTATGTGCCGGATGGGTTAGGCAGACGATACAAAAATCCGCGGAAGTTTGTGGAAACGAATTTTCACACCGAGTATATGTCTGCGGACTATAAAAACATTTGGTTTTCGGCTACGTATCCGAGTTCTGCCTTTTCGGCAGCGGCACTGTCCATGCCCTGGATCGGCATCCAAAGCGGGGCAAATTTTATCTATGTCGGTAAACACGATGAATTTTTCAGAATACATAATTTTTCCATTGGAACCGGACCGCGAGATTCCCAATCCAAGCTTATTACAACAATAGGTCAATATATCGCTTTGAAAAAAGGCGAAAAGCTTCACTGCGGAGATAGTGTTATCGCCGTTTTTGATGGGGACTGGCGTGATGGCTCAAGCTTTTACAAACAATGGTCCCAAAACACGTGGTATTCCGATGTTCCGCACGTTGACTGGATAAAAGACATGACCGGCTGGCAAAGAATCATTTTAAAACACCAGCACGGGGATGTTCATTTTACCTATTCTCAGTTACCCGAAATCTACAAACACGGTCAACAATACGGAATCAATGCGCTCCTTGTTTTCGGATGGTGGAAAGGTTGCTTTGACAATCATTATCCGGAATACGAAGCCGATCCTGCTTTAGGGGGAGAAGAGGAACTCAAAAAAGCAATCGAAGAAATTCATGCTCTTGGCGGTAAGGTGATTTTGTATACCAACGGTAACCTTATCGACGTTAAGACGGATTATTATAAAGAAATTGGGCACAGAATCTGCTCAAAAGATATCGATGGTAATGACTACCGCGAACATTATCGTTTTTCCAACAACGGCACAACGTTACGAAATTTCGGGTATAAATCCTTCGCTTCCGGCTGCCACGCAACGGATGAGTGGCGAGAAAAATTAGCCCAAAACGCCAAATTGAAACTGGGGTTCGGTGCAGATGCCATTTTTTATGACCAGCTATGCGGTATGTATAAGTTGTGCTTTGACGACAGTCATCCGCATCAAAACCGAGTAGATGAAGAACCGCATTACAGAGAGCGGAACGTAGACTATATACGAAGCTTGCTGCCGGAAGGAAAAGGAATCGGCACCGAAGGCGTAGTGGATAGAATTTCTGCAAAAATGGATTTTATTCACGGTTGTGGGGCGGGAATGTGGTACAAATATGCGCGTGCATATAATCCCGATTATTTCCCCGATCTGTTTCGTCATACTTTCCCCGAATGTGTGATATCCAATCGACTGATTCACGATGATCGGTGGGACTATCAGGAGCATTTGAACTATGCATTTGTGACCGGCCTCATTTTTGATGTCTCCATCTATCGGGGAAGAGCGGTGGATATATCTGCCGTACCCGATTATGGCGCACATGTCAAATATTTATTAGAGCTGAAGGATAAGTATTTCGAATTCTTCTATCTTGGTCGATATGAATCTGCCTGTGATTTGGTGCTTCCGCCAAACGTATTTGCGGCCAAATACCGGTATAAGAACCGTTTTATTGTTGCCTTGTGGAACAACTGTGAGGAAGCTGTTGACATCAATGTTTATGGACAAAAGACGACGGTCTGTTCGAAGAGTGTGTTGGTAGTTGAGAATGATGAATGATATTGAAATTTTAGACTATGTGGATGAAGGCTATCACAAAACGATGAATTTTGAATCGTGGCGAGTAGCGTTTCTGAACTATGCGCCGCGATTTGACGAAGCGAATTTCACTCGTATGGAACGCCATCTGTTAACAGACGAGGTGTTCGTTTTAATTCGCGGGGAAGGCACGTTGATTGTCGGAGAACACAAAACAGTGTATAAAATGGAAACGGGAAAGATCTATAATATCAGAAAAGGCGTTTGGCATCAGATATTTGTGAGCAGGGATGCGAAAGTTTTGATCGTAGAAAATCATAATACCGGACCTGAAAATACGGAATATATGAGTGTGCCTGTTTGAGAGGATTATCTTGTAGTAGGGGATCAAGCGTATGGATGTAAATGTTAAGCGTGCTGTGCAGATAGATTTAGCCAGACAAATCGAAACCATGCCGACCGTTTTTCGGTTTTTCGATGTGGCGCATGTTGCGGGAATGAACATGGTTTTTCTCTATCTGGAAGATCGGATCAAAACAAAATCCTATCCTTATTCTCCGGATAGTGAAAGTTATCTGCCGGAGCAAATCAGGCAAATGGTGGAATATGCCGATAAGCTGGGATTGGAACTTGTGCCGATTGTTTCCGGACTGGGACATGTGGAACGGTTTATGCGGCATCCCGAACTGGCTCATCTTGCGGAACTGCACGGAAATATTGAGGGGTGCTTTACCGAGGCGGGTCAGGCACCATATAAAGACGTCTGCCCCTCCAAGCGTGAGACCTATGAGTTTTTCGATACGTATTTAACGGAAATTGCCGAATTGTTTCCTTCTGCTTATTTCCATGCAGGGTACGACGAGGTGTTTGATATCGGTTACTGCGATTTATGCAAGCCGATAGCAGAAAAAGAGGGCATGGGCAATATATTCTTGCAGCATATGCTCCATACCCATCATCTTTTATCTTCAAAAGGCAAGCGGATGCTGATATGGGATGATATGTTTGAGGAATATCCACAGATACTGCAAGAACTTCCTCGTGATATTATTATCTGCTCATGGCATTACAATTTTATCGACCGTCGGCCGGAAGGGCAGTTTAACAATCGAAAACGTGAAGATTCTTTTAAGTTGTACGAGGATCTTGGCTTTTCGTATTTCGGCGCAACGTTCTTTAGTGTTGCGAACATTGATACTTTCACGGATTATGCTGAACGTCATAATCCGACGGGGATGCTGCTGACAATTTGGGAAATGTCCGCTGAACAGCTCACACTCATTTATCCGATCATCATGTATGCGGGCATGCTGTGGAATGACGATACGTTGTTACCGTCTGCCGAGCGCCTGGTGCGAGCAACCGAAATCTTAGTCGGTTCCCATGAATTGGCTGAAGTTCTTAGCATCGGACTTTCCACAAGATTAAAAAATCCTCTCTTCTCAGGGGTTCGCAAGGCCATTGAATTGCCCTGCTTGGATGATCATCGACAGGATGAAATCTGTATGTTGGTTGAAAGCAAATTGTTGGATTTCCATGCAACCGACAGCCAGAAGCAATACATTGATGCGGTACTCGGACGCATTCAGTTTTTTAGAATCTCGTATCGTATCAGCTTGCTCGCTTATCGTTTCTTCGAATTCCGTACCGGTGAACGCAAAACGGATATTCCCGCTTTATTAGCGGAATTGGTCGATTGCAAGGAGCGATTGCATGCATTGTATCAACGACAAAAAGAGTTATGGGAATCCGTTCGTCCCGGGATGCCGTCTCCGGATTTGGACGCAAAGTACAAACGTGCTTTTATCGCAATCGATCAGATTATAGAGGATGTACAATCCTCTGATTTTGGAGAGATAGGACGATTGGATGTACACTTTGCCTATCCCGATCAGACCAGCTCTGTTAAAACAAAAATCACATTGCATTTTGAAGATAGAGCGGATATGGAAGTGGCAAATGCGAAATTTAAAGCACACGATTTCAAAAATCCGTACTTTTCATATGCGTTCCCGATCCCTGCGGATAGTTCACCGTCAGCAGTTTCGATAGAGGTATCGGGATACGGTTCTACCGGTATTGCCTATGTTGACGTCACCACTTTAAAGGGGTGTTTTGTGCCCGGCGAAGTTGTGGAAACAATCGGCCATACCGAGAACGCTCACTATCTATTGGTGGATGATGCAAGAGCCGCTGTCTTGGGTGAACCGGAGGTTCAGTATTCATTAAAAAATCACTCGAGAAAAAAAGACATTCACCTTATCCGATTATGTCTGAAAACATCGTCGGTATGATGTCAATTGGAAGAAATCTTTGTAAGCCGGGAGCAGACGTATGATGAACCTTGATATAACGGGCAATGCCTTGTGCGCACCTAAAATCGAACATTTTCCTTCACCGGCTGTTGCACTGATTTGGCGCAACTGGGGCATGATTCCCGTCGCACGTATTGCCAAGGCTTTGGAATCAACCGAGGGAGCGGTATGCAAAATTGCCGAGTTATTGGGGTTGGACGCTGATCCTTACATAGACCCGAACTGGATACGTCGCGGTTACTTGACAATTATACGCAACAACTGGAATCTTTGCGAAATTGACCAATTGTTGTGTCTGCTCGATATGAATGAAGAACAGTTGTCTTTTATATTGAAAGAAGATGACTTCATGTTTGTCAAAATGGGACGCTATAAGCCGAAAGTAGAGCGTCCCCGTCTTTCGACGCTCTCTGAGCAAGAGCTTTTACAAATCAAACATATTGCCGATATCACAAAACCGTGGGCAAACCTAAAAGAGAACGCTTTTGAATTTTTAGAGAAAAAAAAGCAATCTGTTGCCCAAAATGTTACGACAAAAAGCCGCCATCTTCGACTGGTATATTCGTATTCAGCTGTTTATGGAGATGCTTTACTGGATGAAAGTTTGGACCCCTATCCGGATCACTTGTTGCAGGAATATGCCCGTTGCGGCATTAACGGAATCTGGATACACGCTGTTTTATACCAAATTCAACCCTATAAGTGGGATTTATCCCTGTCAGAAAACTGGGAAAAGCGTGTAGAGGCACTGCGGAGATTAGCAGTCAGAGCACGCAAATATGGTATTGGAACATATTTGTATTTGAATGAACCTCGTCCGATGAGCGAGAGTTTCTATGAGGAATTCCCTCATTTGAAAGGGGCGACTTTCCGATCCACCTCCTGTCTATGTTCATCCTCGGAAGAGGTGTTGGATTACCTTGAGAATACCATGGAAAGTTTGTTCAAAAGTGTGCCGGAGTTAGCAGGATATTTTCATATCAGTTATTCGGAAAACTTTACAAATTGTGCTTCTCGCGATTTCTCGGTACAACAAACATGTCCTCGTTGCAAAGACCGATCCACAGCGGAAATCCAGGCAGAATTGCATAATCGAATGGCAAAAGGTGCACATCGTGCTAACCCTGACGCGCTCGCAATTGTTCACACGTGGGGTTGGAATTCGAACTGGGACACGGAGACGATTTGTCTTCTAAATGAAAACCAAGCCGTTTTGTCCGTTAGCGAAGAAAAAATGCCGTTTGTACTCAATGGAATCAAGGGAGAGGTTATTGATTACTCTATTTCTAAAATCGGTCCCGGCAACGTTGCACGAAAACGGTGGGAGGCAGCGAAAGATAAAGGGTTATGTCCCATGGCAAAAATCCAGATTAACTGTAGCTGGGAGATGTCGGCGACTCCGTTTATACCGGTGTTCAGCTTAGTTGCGGAGCATGTTGAAAAAGTGAAAGAAAACGAAATCAAAGATTTTATGCTCACGTGGACCTTGGGGGGCAGTCCCTCTCCTATTACGGAGTTGGTTTGCCAATTATTGGATAACGATTTGCCGAAGGAAACTGTGCTGAATCGGTTTTTGCAAGAAAAGTACGGTGCCGCTGCACAGTTGATTTGTAAGGCGGAACGCAAATTTTCCCAAGCCTTTCGTGAGTTCCCATTCCATGTAAAGACGTTGTATTTCGGACCGCAAAACTACGGTCCTATGGCACCTTTTTATGTTGTGCCAACCCAAAGGGAGGCTACCATGGTTGGGTTTCCCTACGATGATATCAAAAACTGGTGCGGCTCCTTTACAGAAGAGCAATTGGAAGAACAGTTTTACAGGATGGTTACTCTTTGGGAAAAAGGCTTGGAGATTCTTGAAACCAATACGTTTGTGAGCGATAGAAATGTTCATGAATTTCGAAATATGGCGGAAGGCTTTTATTGTCACGCCTCCTCTGCTCTTAACCATATCCGTTTTGTTCGTTGTCGAGAAAAGGGCGATACAAACGCACTTATTGAAGCCATTCGCAAGGAGCGTGGAATCGTTAAGCGGTTACTTGTTTTGCGTTCAAAAGACTCCCGCATCGGTTTTGAAGCAAGTAACCAATACTATTACACTTTTCAAGACTTGCGGGAAAAACTGATCAACTTAGATTATTGTGAAGAGTATTACAAGCGTTTCGTTACCTGATTATTCTGTTGATTGTGAGGATTATGCGATGAAATTACAGTACCGTATAGTGATGAAAAGAATAGTAGCCGCACTTTTAGTGACCGTATTATGTATGACGGGGGTACCCTTCACACATGTTGCGGCGAATCAGCTGCCGCAAGAGGGGATGCAACCCGCCGATGAACAGGCACTATACGGTTATGAGGATTACTGTGCCGGTATCTCCGAACAATCTTTTTTACAATCGCCGATCGACATAACCTGCGATAATATTACCGCTACCGATAACGGAATGCTTGACATTCAAGAGTTTGATAACAAAGCAGCAGTGGTGATCGGCAAGGATACTGAATGGTGCGAATGGACTTTTGAAGTTCCCGACGACGGGATTTATAACATCAGTCTTGAATACTTTCCGTTGGAAGGTACGGGGTTGAACATAACGGCGGGCTTGTATCTGGATAACGAAATTCCGTTTGCCGAGTTGCGCACATTTGATCTTCCGCGTATTTGGAAAGACAAAACTGAAATAAAGCAAGACGAGCAAGGGAATGATCTGCGCCCGACGCAGATTGAAAAAGTTCGATGGATCGATACGAAACTTTGTGACACCTCCGGCAAGTTTGAAAACCCCTATTTATTTTACAGTAAGGCCGGCAGCCATACATTGAAACTGAGAGTTACCCGTGAGAGCATGGCGATCGCTTGTATTCGCTTGAGTGCCCCCGAAGAGATCCTGAGTTATGAGGAATATATTGCTCAATATGGTGAGTCTGACAAAGTATCCAATATTACATATCGCTTTGAAGCAGAAAACTCATTTGAAAAAAACAGTGCGATGTTGTATGCGCTGACGGATAAGAGCAGCATAGCCACACAACCAAACGATCCTTTTATATCTCGCTTGAATGTGATCGGTCAAGAGAACTGGGACACGCCGGGACAGTTTATCACTTGGAAGGTAACAGTTCCTCAAAACGGCTTATATACCCTTGCATTCCGAGCAAGACAAAATATGAATCAGGGCATGCACTCGTATCGCACCTTATCCATCAATGGAGAAGTGCCGTTCAAGGAAGCCGAAAACATCGAATTTAAATATAATTCAGATTGGTATATCAAGGTGTTGGGGGATGAAGCACCGTTTCAGGTATATCTCAAAAGTGGCGATGAAATTACGCTAACGTGTTCCTCGGGTAAGCTGTGTGAGGTTTTCAGACAGATACAAAAATCTGTTTTAAATCTGAATGAGGTCTACCGTAAGATTATATTCGTAACCGGTGTGTCTCCGGACGTATACCGAGATTATTCTCTTGAAACCGAAATTCCCGATCTTTCCGATCGCCTTCAAGAGGAATTGGATCGGATCACAAGCGCATTGAATGCAACTATGCAGTTGACGGGTGCAGTGAATGCACAAACAGCCACGCTGAACAAAACGATCGAGATCCTGCAGGAGTTTATCGACACGCCTCACAGAGTAACTGAAAAACTGGGTACTTTTAAATCCAACATTGAAAGTCTGAGTTCTTTGTTATTGTCTTTCGGTGAACAACCGCTTGAATTGGATTGCTTATATTTCTTATCTGAAGACCAAGAGTTACCCAAAGCGAACGAAAGCTTTTGGGAGTCGTTTGCATTCAATTTTTCGAAGTTTATCGGGTCTTTTATAAACGATTACAGTACCGACAACCCTTTCGCCGATGAATCGAAGGAACTTAAAGTTTGGGTCACCACCGGACGGGATCAGTTGCAAATTTTAACGACCATGATCAAGGACTCTTTTACACAAGAAACAAAGATCCCGGTAAAATTAAGTTTAGTTGATACCGGAGATACCTTGATTCAGGCAACAATGGCGGGGAAAGGTCCGGATATTGCGTTGATGATTTCGCCGGACCATGTCATCAATCTTTCTGCACGAGGCGTATTGGTGGATTTAGCGAAGCCTGAGTTTAATGTTGAACTTGAAATGAAAGATTGGTTCCAGGAAGCGGCTTGGACTCGCTTTCGATATAACAACGGGGTATATGCCGTTCCCGAAACGTTGAGTTTCCCGATGCTGTTTTATCGCACAGACATATTCTCGGAATTAAACATTTCTCCTCCCGATACGTGGGATGAGTTTTATTCAGTGCTGCAAAAATTGCAATACAACAATATGAATGTGAGCATTCCCGAGTCCAGTACCACTGCTGTAGGTGTGTCGGGGAGTATCGGCTTGTTCCAAAGCTTTTTGTTGCAAAAGGGTGGCGATTATTATAATGAATCGCTCACGGCAACCCTGTTCGATACGCCGGAAGCGTATGAGTCGTTTGAAGACTGGGCGAAACTGTATGCGGAATTCGGTGTTGCCAGAAGTGTGGACTTTTTCAGCCGTTTCAGGACGGGTGATGTTCCGCTGGGTTTATCAGACTATACCACCTATAATCAGCTGGTAGCAGCAGCTCCGGAATTAAACGGTCTTTGGGCAATGGCTCCTTATCCGGGGACAAAACGGGAGGACGGTACGATTGACCGCACGGTTCCGGCCAGCGGAACAGGTGCTGTAATTCTCGCCGATTCCACAAGCAAGCGAGACGTTACAAGTGAAGCATTTGCGTTTCTTAAGTGGTGGGCTAGCCCAACTTCTCAATTGCGGTACGGCAAAGAACTGGAAGCAACATTAGGCGTTGCTGCTCGTTATGCTCCTGCAAGTGTAGAAGCGTTTGAAAATATCGGCTGGACGAGTGATGAATTACAACTTTTACAACAACAATCGAAAAGTTTGAAAAATGTTCTTCCCGTACCGGGGGATTATATGCTCGTTCGTTCCTTAACAAATGCTCTTCGTGCTACTTTGGATGATGGTGAAACCCCACGTCGTGCGTTATCGATGTATAATCGTCAAATTAACAAAGAGATACAGCGAAAACGCAAAGAGTTTAAGCTCGATTAAGTTACATTTTTAATGGTATCATCTCCGAAAGGATGATTGTAGGGATGAAAAAAAGAACTCGAAACCTATCCTCAGAAAGATCCAAAAGCAGTATCGCTCATTATACCATGTTAGCGCCTTTTCTGATTTTGTTTATTCTGTTTACCGTAATACCGGTGATAACCGCTATGGTATTAAGTTTTACAGATTTTAACATGATGCAAATGCCAAGCTTCGTTGGCTTAGACAATTACATGCGCATGTTGTTTGAAGACGACGTTTTTATGATCGCTCTAAAAAACACCCTGGTTTTGGCGCTGGTTACGGGTCCTATCGGTTACATTCTTAGTTTTGTTGTGGCTTGGCTTGTGAATGAGTTTAGGCGCCGTACAAGAATGATCTTTACCTTTTTCATTTATTTGCCCGCTTTAGGTGGTAATGCTTTTTTAATTTGGCAATACATATTCTCACAAGACAGCAGAGGACTTTTAAATGACGTTTTGTTAAAGTTGGGCATTCTTTCCGACCCGATCGGATGGTTAACTAATCCCGCTTATAATCTCACGATTTGTGCCGTGGTTATTATCTGGCAAAGTTTTGGCGCAGGATTCCTTTCGTTTATTTCGGGATTGCAATCACTGGATAGAACGTATTTTGAAGCGGCGGCCATCGACGGGTTGAAAAATCGCTGGCAGGAGCTCTACTACGTTACGTTCCCGCAGATGAAAGAATTTTTACTGTTCGGTGCGGTCATGTCCATTTCCAGTGCCTTTTCTGTGGGCGGAATTAACAGGGCACTTACCGGTATGCCCAGTACCAGGTATTCGACGCACACGATTTTATTATACATTTCGGATTATGCGAACATTCGTTATGAAATGGGTTTTGCATCTGCTGCTGCCGTCTTGCTCTTCTTCATGATGTTGGTTTCGTGGAGCTTAACGAAGAAGGCATTAAACAAAGTTTCGGTTTAAGGGGTTTTTCGATGATTGCAAAAATTAAAAAATCACTCCGTAATACGATATTTTTCAAATACAAACAAGTTGTCTTGTCGCGTTCCAAAGCCGGCACATTCGCCATTGCGGTTTTTCTAACGTTAATGTCTGCCTTTATGTTCCTTCCGGTGTTTTATTCACTCGTGCAGGCATTCAAACCGATTGAAGAGCTTTTTGTTTATCCGCCTCGTTTCTTCGTGATCAATCCGACACTGGAAAACTTCAAATCCATTTTTCAATTGGCGGAAACATTGGATGTTCCGTTTGGTCGATATCTGTTTAATAGTTTATTTGTCGCAATTGTTGGAACCGTCACGTATGTGTTCCTTTCTTCACTGGCGGCGTATCCTTTGGCCAAGGGGAAATTTTCCGGACGTATATTGATTTCCAATCTGATCGTTTGGGCTCTTTTGTTTAATGCCGAAGTGACAGCCATGCCTCGGTATATTGTGATCGCCAAACTTGGGTTAATCGATACGTATTGGGCACTCTTTTTGCCGGCATTTGCAGGAACGATGGGCGTTTTTTTGATGAAACAATTCATTTCGTCTGCCATACCGGATTCCATATTGGAAGCTGCCAGGATTGACGGTGCAGGCGAATATAAAATATTTTTCAAAATCGTCATGCCGAGCGTGAAAGCGGCGTGGCTGACTGTTATCATCTTTTCCTTCCAATCGTTTTGGGGGAGCTCCGGTTCCTATATCTACACGGAAAATCTGAAACAGCTCCCTGCCGTTTTATCATCCATTACGGCAGCGGGTATTGCTCGTGCAGGCGCAGGTGCGGCGGTAGGGGTTGTGATGATGATTTTACCTGTAACGGTTTTCTTGATATCACAAAGTTCCATTACCGAAACGATGGCACATTCGGGATTGAAGTAATTGCTAAAAGGAGGCGGTATCATGCTGCGAAAATTTTTGAAATACTGTGTTTCTTTTCTTGCCGTTTTGGCTATTACTTCCGTTCCCGCTGTGTCGGCTCAACCGAATTTGTTTGTTCCCTATACAACCTACGATTACAACCAATACAGCGAATCTATCCCCGCTCCCGTTGGCTATACTGTAGTCGAAAAAATAACCGGTGAATCACTTGGGTTGGACAAATCGTTCGAAACCCCTACCGATCTATTTTTCGATGACAAGGATACGCTCTATGTATTGGATAGTGGGAATAGCAGAATTGTTATCTTGGATACCCATTTTCATTTGAAAGGTGTTATGCAAGAATTCCAGGATGAAAACGGGGAGATTTTCGATTTTTCCGGAGCGGAAGGTTTTACTGTGGCTCATGATGGCACAGTCTATATTGCGGATACCGAACGTGAACGAATACTGGTATTTAACGGTGATGGTTCGTTTCGTCAAATGATTACCAAACCGGAACAAACCGATCAAAGCAGTGAATTACCTTTTGATGTGAGTAAACTCATCATCGATGAAAACAACTATTTATATGCCATTGCTAAAAGTTGCAATTTGGGCGCATTCGTATTTAATGAAAACGGTGAATTTGAAAAATATTTCGGTAGTAATCCGGTCGTGAAAACCAGCGAAGTCGTTATGAACTATTTTCTTCGCCGCTTTTTAACGCAAGAGCAGCTGGATGGTTTAGTAAAATCAACACCGATTACGATTTCAAATTTTGATATTGATGATAACGGGTTTATTTATTCGGCAACAATAAGTTCCGGTTCCTCTACTATAGGTGCCGGAATGATTCGGAAATTGAATTATCTTGATAAGGACACACTGACAAGCGGAATCATTTTCGGAGATTTAGAATGGGACCGAAAGTCTGTAGATAGTACCGTAATTACCACTTTTGGGGATATTGATGTTGACAACCGGGGATTCCTCAATTTGTTGGATACCGGACGTGCAAAGGTCTTTCAATATACTCAAGACGGCCAGCTGATCAGCGTTTTCGGTTCGTACGGAGATCAAAGTGGATGCTTTGGGCAACCCACGGCAATCGTATCGAGTGGGGATAAAGTATACGTAGCAGATTCGGGGAAGAACTGTATTCATGTTTTTGCTCCGACTGCTTATGCAACTCAATATCGCAATGCAATACTGAAATTGCAAAAAAATGAATTTGAAAGTTCACTGAATGAATTTGAGGAATTACTTTCCCTAAACACCAATAATGAGCAAGCGTATTATGGCATGGGCCTTGTGTACGATGTGCAGGGCAATTATAAAGAGGCGATGCGCTGCTTTAAGTTGGCGAACCATACTGAAGGTTACTCGGAAGCGTTCCGTGAATATCGCAGAATTACCCTTAAAAATCTCACAATCCCGCTTATCATTTTCGTGGTTGCGGTTTTAGGTGTTTTAAAGCTACTTGCTGTTAAAAAAGCCAAGGTCGTTACAACAACTTCTAATGGATATTCTAAATGGGAAACGAAATACGCTTTCCCGTTATACACGCTTTTTCACCCATTAGACGGCTTTTATCAAGTTAAGACGCGAAAAATCGGTTCGTTAAAAGTTGCGTTTATCTTGATAGTGGCGGTGTTTGCAGTTACCACTTTTAGTTTTTTCAGCACGGGGTATCTTTTCAACACCAACAGAATATCGGACTACAACATCTTTATCATGCTGCTTCAGACGGTTGGTCTGCTTGTTCTGTTTATTGTTGCAAACTGGTCTGTGTGTACGTTGCTGAACGGAAATGGCAGTTTAAAAGAAATCACAATCGTTACCTCGTACGCAATGGTGCCGTGGTTAGGCTGCACCGTACTGAAGGTTGTTTTATCGAATTTCTTGGTTTTGCAAGAATACGCTTTCTTGGATATCCTTGTTACCGTCGGGCTGCTTTGGTCTATTCTGTTGCTGATATGTGGCATGTATTGTATCCATGAGTATACCGTGTTTCAAACCGTTTTCGCCATTATTATGACGCTGCTTGGAATGGCTATTATCGTTTTCCTGATTGCGATGTTCTTTAGCTTATTACAGCAGACCGGAAGTTTCTTTGACTCAATCATCACCGAAGCAATTTTCAAATGGGGGAGGGGATAAAATGAAAAGAATTTTTAAAAATTGGTTCTGTGCATTTCTTTCATCTTTTATCCTTTTCTCCTTGGTTGCTTGCTCTCCGGTGACAGAGAATGAGCAAGGTCAAAAGGTTAACCAAGACATTGATACCACCGTGCAAACGGATGCTGAACCTTGGGACGGATCTCTAAATTACGTTTTTGTATGTAAAAATGACGATTCGGCACTTTATGCAGATATGAAAACCGGCCATTTTTATATTGAATCGTTACAGAGCGCTCATAAGTGGTATAGTGTTCCCGCTGATGCGGACTTGGATAGTATCACAACCGGTTCAAAACGGTTGGATGTTCGCTCACAAATGGTGATCGAGTATATTTACAAAGAAGACGAATCGATAACCGAATATGTCCAGACGGCGAACAGTTTAACCGAATGTATCGACAACGGCGGCATTGCCGTTCAGCTGATTGAAGAAGGTATTCGAGTTACATATAACTTTGTAACACTTGGTATTACCATTCCGGTCGAGTACACCTTGGAGAATGACTATTTGAACGCAAAAGTCGAGATGGACAGTATCACTGAAAACGGCGTCGGCTTGTTGACGGCGATTAATCTTTTGCCGACGTTTGGCGCAGGAAACTGGGACGATCAAGGATATTTGTTCGTTCCCGACGGAAGCGGCGCAATTGTCAATTTTAATAATCAAGTCAAGATGAATGCGCCTTATGACGTTAGGGTGTATGGGAACGATTTGATAGATGATGTGCCTACCCGTGTTACCTATAAAGAAACCATACGTTTACCGGTTTTTGGAACGGTCAGTAACGGTGAGGCGTTAATGGGCCTAATTACAAAGGGTGATGGTGATTCATCCATTACCGTTCTGAACGGTAACAGCAGTTGCGGGTACAACGGAATCAGCAGCAAATTTCATGTTCGATTGCTGTCTAACCAATACAATATCTTCAACAAGAAAAATGTCGGTAAATTGTCACAGACCCCGGCCGATCTTGATTCTTATGAGGTTCGGTATTACACCTTGAGCGGAGAAGACGCCGATTATGTAGGTATGGCCGGTGTTTACCGCAACTATTTAATTAACGAAAAAGGGCTGACTAAGCAAGAAAGCAAGCCGGCTTTTCATCTCGATTTAATCGGTGGCGTAGAAGTTCAGTCATCCTTCTTGGGAATCCCTTATACGAAGCGTCTGGTTCTTACCGATTTTGAGCAAGCGGTTGAAATTATGGAGACGTTATCTGCCCTTAACGTTGATTCTTTCTCAATTCGTTATTTGGGTTGGAGCAACAACGGGTTAGAGAATAAAAAGGTTCCGGTATCTGCCGCTCCTTTAAAAGCGCTCGGAGGCACTAAAAGCTTTACCGCTCTTAGGGATTATGTGGGTACCAAAGGCTATTCTTTATATCCGGATGTTGATTTCCTAAACTTTTCCGCAGGTGGAAACGGCATTAAAAAAGATGCGGATGCTATTCACAATATCTTTGATAAAATTATTTATCAAAATTCCTACATGCTTTCCGTGTATGAAAAATCTTTAGACAGCGTTCCCACACGTTTGTTAACTCCCTCTAAATTATCGGATGTGGGTTTACGGTATTTGGAGTCGGTGAAATCGCAAGCTCTTACCGCCATGAGTTTTAGCACATTGGGGGATTTGTGCTATTCGGATCTTGGCTCTAAAGGTTCTCGCGTGCCATTTTCAAAGTATTGTGAGCAGGTGATCTCCCACTATAAAAAGAACGGAGTAAATCTGGCGTTTGAGGGCGGTAATGCTTATGTATTGCCGTATGCCGATCTGATTGTGAATGCCCCCGGTTCTTCAAGCGGTTACGATATTTTTGATTACGACGTTCCTTTCTATCAAATTGTGTTGCACGGTTATGTGCCGTATACCACGGCCTCTTTGGGCAATGTACCTGACGTAACCAAGGCATATTTAGCAGCTGTTGAGACCGGAAGCGAACTCATGTATACCGGAACCTACGAAGATACTATTTTGTTAAAGGATACGCAATACAATACATTTTATAATTCGGCGTACTCGTTATGGGCAAAGTCAGCATCAGATCGGTACAGCCGGTATGCACCGTTGCTTAAAAAGGTATACGATAAAACAATTGTCAGGCATGAAGAGGTATTGGACGATGTGTATCTAACCACCTATGAAGATTCGACGCAAGTGATTGTCAATTACAATGAAGAAGCAGTAACCATTAACGGGCAAACCGTATCGGCATTAGGATTTTATGTGGGGGAGGGGATTCGATGAAACTAAAATCCAAGAAAATGACATTGGCCCAAAAAAGTGCTTGGACCGGCAGACTCTTCGTTTTACCACTGTATATCGGTTTGATCTTTTTTGTGGTAACCCCTTTTGTGCAGTCTTTATTGTTTTCCTTTGCTGATGTTAAAATGGACTCAAGCGGATATGCAACCAATTTTATTGGGTTGGAGAATTTCAGGGTTATTTTTAAAGCGGACCCCAATTTCACACGGTTACTTGTTGAAAGCATCACCAACTTACTTTGGCAGGTTCCGGTTATTATTATTGCCAGCTTATTTATTGCGGTGATTTTAAAATCAAAATTTGTGGGACGCACCTTTGTCAGAAGCGTGTTCTTTTTACCCGTCATACTGGCATCCGGCTTTTTATTATCGATTGTGAACTTTGATGAGGCCGCACGTAATGTCATGGAAGGGAACCTGGTTTCTTCCGGTGCGGTAGTAGAAACGTCTGCCCTGAATGATTTTTTGGTGAACTTAGGGTTGGGATCGAAGATCGTTACGTTGTTCAGTAGGATTTATAATAATATTTTCACCGTGCTTTGGAAATCGGGTATACAAATTGTCATCTTTTTGGCGGCGCTGCAAAGTATTTCTCCCACGCTCTATGAGGCATCGGCAGTTGAAGGTGCCACTGCATGGGAAGACTTTTGGAAAATTACCATTCCCATGATCAAACCAATGATACTGATCAATATCTTTTTTACGGTCATAGAAAGCTTCGTGGATTCGAACAACCAAATCATGGTAAAAATCATGACTTCCTTGCAAGGCTTACGTCTGGGGCTGGCTTCCTCCATGGCGTGGACGTATTTTCTAATTGTTGCCGTTATATTGGCGATTGTTTCCATTATATTCAGCCGATTTGACGATAAAAATGAAGGGAGGCGGGCGCATGGCTTGCGGTAAACCGTTTAGAAAACCGAACTGGCTGGTAGCCAGACGCCGCAGTACGCGTGCAATCGTTGTTTCCCTTCGAACGCTGTTATTGCTTGGCCTATGCTATTTGTTTTTATTCCCTATTTTTTACCTAATATTGTCCGCAGTGTCGGCGCCCGAAGCAATGGCTGACCCGAATGTGGTCTGGTTGCCCGATCAACTCACATTGGCAAATTTTAAAACAGCTTTTGTTGAGTTAGAGTTTTCACGGTCAGCGTTACTCAGTTTGTGTAATACCTTACTCGGAACGATAGCTTCCTTAGTATCGTGTTCTTTGATCGGATATGGTTTTGCACGGTTTCAATTCGCCGAGAAAAAAGTCTTATTTGCCATTGTTATCCTCAACATTATTGTGCCGCCGCAGACGATGCTTATATCTCAGTATCTGCAATTCCGGTATTTTGATTTTGGCGGTATTTTGGGCGTCCTTGAACCGATTTTAAATTTTTCAAGTGTGGATCTTCTGAACACACCTTGGGTATTTTTGCTTCCTGCCATGTTGGGCGTTGGATTGCGAGATGGATTGTTTATCTTTATTTTCAGGCAATTCTTTTTGGGAATCCCGAAAGATTTAGAAGAAGCAGCACGTGTCGACGGAAGCAATGCACTCAGAACGTTTGTCAGAATTATCGTTCCGGTAGCTGTTCCGGCGTTTATTACGGTCTTGTTGTTTTCTTTCGTGTGGCATTGGAACGATTTTTACACTTCGGACATGATGTTTGCTTCCGGAACAAAGCCATTGATTCCGCAGCTTGCCA
The DNA here is from genome assembly GCA_045541305.1 of Acutalibacteraceae bacterium. Classification (GTDB taxonomy): domain Bacteria; phylum Bacillota; class Clostridia; order Oscillospirales; family Acutalibacteraceae; genus RGIG3009. The sequence goes on from JAZQIV010000176.1 coordinate 62,328, forward strand.
TTGTCAAAACGGAATTGGCGAACATGATGAATCGCGGCGGCAATGACGCACTGAATGCACGGGGTGTCCTCGCGTCGGCAGCTTTGCTGGCGATTACCGTTCCGTTGGCATTATATACCGTAACCCAACGCTATTTTGTAGAAAGTATTGAGCGAGTGGGAATGGTTGGCTAATTCATTTTCAAAAGATAGCGCAGAGTATTTTTGAAAAGAACTCATAGGACCGTAGATGGTGTTGTGAGGAAAGGAGAACTCGTTATGAAAACGAATTTTCGTAAATTTTTATGCATAATTTTATCCGCTTTGATGGTGGTTGGATTTCCCATTTCCCTTTTTCACGTAGGTGCGACCGAGACACAAAACCTGTTTGAAAACGGAACTTTCGATGAAGATTATTCGAATTATTGGACCTTCACAACCGGCACCACCGTTTCCATTGCGGAAAATGCAGGCGTGGACGGAACTCCATGCTTACATATTGTGAACGACACGACTGCTGCCAAAATGGCAAAGTATAACAAGAAACTTATCAGTTTGATGGAAACCGGTGTTGCTTACGAGTTGAGTTTTGACTACAAAACGGTTGGTGTAGTTTCCAACAGCAAAAAACCAAAGCTCAAATTTTTCGGAACCAGCGAAAATATCATGCTCAACGACAGCACGACCCTTCTGGATTCTGCTGCCGATTGGACACACGTATCCTACGAAGTGACGAGCAACGGTACGCCCTCCGGCAATAAAATACAAGAGTTAATCTTCACCATACTGGCATCCACGGAATTGTATTTTGACAATTTTTCTTTGACAAAAAAGGTGTCCGGTGATAACGGAAACGGCGGAGGCGAAGGTCAGCAGCCGCCATTACCTGCAACAAATATTGTCGAAAACGGAAATTTTGACGAGGATAGCGACTATACACCCTATTGGACCTTTACTGCCGGCACCACCGTTTCAATTGCGGAAAACGTAGGTGTGGACGGAACATCGTGCTTGCGTATTGTGAACGATAGCACTGCTGCCAAAATGGCAAAGTATAATAAGCAACTCATCAGCTTGATGGAAACCGGTGTTGCTTACAAGCTGAGTTTTGACTATAAAACGGTTGGCGTGGTTTCCAATAGCAAAAAGCCGAAGCTCAAATTTTTTGGAACCAACGATAACGTTATGTTGAATGACAGCACAACGCTTCTGGATTCTGCCGCTGATTGGACACATATATCCTATGAAGTGATGAGCAATGGTACACCGTCCAACAACAAGGTGCAGGAGCTTATTTTCACCTTGATGTCGTCCACGGAATTATATCTTGATAATTTTTCTTTGATGAAAAAAGTCTACGGCGATGACGAAAACGGTGGAGGCGAAGGCGGGGAACCGCCGGCGACCGAAATTAACCTTGTTAAAAACGGAGATTTTGAGAATTTTGAAGACCAGCAGCTTTGGCGAGATGGTTCAAACGGAAGCTATATTGAAGCTGCTGCAGGTGTCGGTAAAGATAGTACAGGCGGTTTTCGTGTAGCGCCTGCTGAAATGACCGATACCACGGTATTCGCCCGCTATCAAATGCCATTGATTGAGGTCATGAACGTTGGCAAACCGTATGAGTTGAGCTTTTGGTATAAAACCGGCGGAAATGGTACGGCGAAGCCTTCTGTTCAATTTGGCATTCCCGATAATCTTATGCTGGGTGACACCCAGTTAGAGCGAACTAATGAATGGACGTATGTTTCCTACCGAGTCACCAGTCGGAGCACAGAAGTTCCCTCGAATCGTACAAAAAGTCAATTCTGCTTTACGGTCACGAAATCGGTTGGCGAGTTCTGCGTGGATAATATTGTGCTGAAACAATTAGACGGCAAGCCTGCGGAATCCATTACTATCAGCCCGAAAGCCATGTCAGTTGCGCTGAATTCAGGTGCCAAGGCTTCTCTATCGGCAGTCGTTCTTCCGGATGATGCCGATCAACTGGTCACGTGGACGAGTAGCGATGAAACCATTGCGAAAGTTTCGGCGGGTGTCGGCATTACGCAGTGTAACATCACGCCGGTTGCTGTGGGCACCGTTACGATAACAGCAAAGACAACAAACGGACTGACCGATACGGCCACAATTACTGTCATACCCGAAGTGCCGGTTGACTTATCCAATCTTTTTATTAACGGAAATTTTGAGATTGGTGATGACAGTTGGCTGCTTCCGGCAGGTTCGATGATTGAAAACGGAATGGGTTACGGAACCCCGCCCGGAAGCGGTTTGAAGATCACCGGATCGGATTCCAAAGAGCTTACCGTACGGTATCGTAAAGAATTGGCTGCCAAAATGACACCGGGTACCACCTATGAACTGAGCTTTTGGTATAAAACATCCGTGGATGCTACCACGAGATTACGATTAAATTTTGGCGATACCAGTACATCATATCCGTATAGTCCAAATGGAATGATAGCTGCGAATTCCATGTTGCCTTCCACCGATGGTGAGTGGAAACAGATTTCCATGATTGTGCAGGGCAACGGAATCGGTAGCACAGGGTTTGATTTTTACTTTAAATCCACCAAAGGTGTAGGCGTTATCTATATTGATGATGTTTCATTAAAGACAAAAGACGGGGTTCACAATTTATTCCCCAACGGCGACTTTGAATTTGGTGGCGGCCTTGATTATTGGACCAACAACGATATGGTCGTTGAAGGTGTAGGCCGCGAAGTAGGAGGAACCCCCGGCTGGGGTATGAAAATCACCGGAACCAATACGTCGGTTGTCAACCGCTATAGCAAATCGCTTGCTTGGCTCATGGAAAAAAATAAGCCGTACGAATTGAGTTTTTGGTATCGGACTACAGGACCCAGCTATCTGCGCGTGATTTTTGGATATACGAATGCATCTTACCCGAATTCGTATAATCCAATGGTAAAAGAAACAACTCTGGAAAAAACAGATGGTGAATGGAAACAAGCATCCTTTATTGTTACGAGTAATGGTAAGGGTGCGATAGGCTGGGACTTGACGTTAATCGCCGGTGCCGGAAACGGAGATGTTTTTATCGATGACCTTTCTTTGGTGAGAGCTGAAGAAAGTGATGTTACTTCGGTTACCATTCAGCCCGAAACACTGGCGGTTCGAATCGGTTCCGCTACGGTTGCCAGCCTGAATGCAACCATTTTACCTGCTAATTCCGATAAAACGCTGACATGGACCAGTAGTAACGAAGGCGTGGCAACGGTTGCACCGGGCGGTGCGGTCGGTTCCTGTATTATTACACCGATTTTTGCGGGCAAAACCACTATTACAGCTACCTCTGTGAACGGCATAACAGCTACCGCTGAGGTGACGGTGGTGGATTCTACCATTGATTTGGCTGTAACCGAATTAACGACCACGAACGAGTGGCCAAAACCCGGTGAAAAGGTATCGGTTGCCGCTACCGTGACAAATGTATCCGAGGATCAAGAGGCCCCCAAAGGTGTACATGTGAAATTTATGGTAGACGGCGTGTTGCTCGCAACCGAAAAGACGGCGGAACCGTTGCCTGCCGGCGGCAGTGAAGTCGTGTTCTTGAACGTGGATTGGGAAGCAATACAGGGATCACATACAATTTCGGCCGTGTTAGATTCCAGCGTGGTTACGCTTGACGTGAATACGGCGAATGATTATCTTAACAAAAACGTCCACGTAGCAGAGACGAAATTGCAAATCCCTGAACCTGCGGCAAGTGCCGGTTATAACACACTCACTTTCAGTGATGACTTTGATAGTTTAGCGACGATCGATGTGAATGCGACCGGCGGAGTTGGGTACAAATGGTATACAGACATTCCGTATGCAAGACCCAACACCTCTTCCAACGATTATTCCGTACAGGATTCGGCTATTAAAATCGCAACACCTTCCACCTTCGCACTCCCGACATATAGTACGAAATCACGAGTAGGTTTTGATTATACGTTCGGATATTTGGAAGTACGGTTCCGTTATGATCCGACGATTCCGAAAACAAAATATTGGCCGGCAATTTGGTCAATTCCGAAAGCGGCGTATCATAGTGAAATGGATCGCTCGGTGGAATTGGATTTCTTTGAGGCGGTCAAATATGGCGGCGCATTTACGGTCCACGATCGCCGATTGAGTGACAAAACCGAAGAATGGTGGGCATCTGCAGCGGGTGGTGCCGCGTGGCCGGGTAAAGATTACCAGATATTGGGCGTTCTTTGGGAAAAAGGCTCCCTTACGTGGTATTTGAACGGTGAAGTTGTGCACAGATTGTTGTACAGCGAGGATGATTACTCTTCACCGGCAGGTACAAGAGCCATATACAAAGGTATGTTCAGTCCGTTGGATGAACATGGCGCAACGATCATTTTGGGCGCTGATACAAACTGGCCCATGGAAGTAGATTACGTTCGCGTTTGGCAGTCCGGTAACGGGGAATCGGGTGATTCTAACATTCAAGACGGAGTACAAGATCCAACCGAAACGAAAACTACAACCGTAACCGGCAAATTATTCGACCAATATGGTAACACCATCTCCGACGGCTGGATTTTGATGCAACCGGGTTATTTGGTGGAATCTACGGATGCTGAAGGCAATTTCTCGTTTAAAGACATTGAACCCGGCACCTACAAAATTTATATTTATGATGAAGTAGGAAACGAGATCGAATCGACCTATTCGGTCGAAATCAGTGAAGGCGAAAATTTAATGCTATACGCTGTTTGGGACGGTTCGAGCTTTACGGTAAGCGAGAGCAACATGTTTGAGGGGAATGTCGATGTAAATGGAGGAGAAAATGAAGTTTCTCCCGACAATCCGACAGACGGTACGGATGACCAGGTCGGCGGAGACACAAATCCCGATAATGAAGTGCCGGACAATCCGCTTCCCGATGACGGGGGGGATAACAACGCGGATCCGAGTGATCCAATTGACAATACTCCGCCCGTAAGCGTGGAACCGGCCGATGGTAGGATTTGGTTATGGATCGTGATCCCCGTGGCAGTCTTAGCAGTCGGTGCGATTGTCCTTTCTGTAGTGCTCGTGAAAAGAAAATCTATCAAGATCAAACAATAAACAGAGTGACTTACAGAAAAGGGGAATTTTGCTCAGCAGATTCCCCTTTTCTGTAAAAAGAAAGGGGATTTTTATGAAAAAAATTATGCCTCCGGAAGCAGCTGCCAAAGCGGGGATGACCTCACTTGTTTTCTACGATGACTTTGATTCTTTATCTACCATTGACACACAGGCTACCGGTAATGTGGGGTATAAATGGTATTCGGATCAACCGTACGGTCGTAAGCCTTTGGAGATAGGGGTAGACTATGATTGGGAAGAATCCATTCTGACGGTTAAACAAAGAGCAGAGAGAAAAGGAACCGGTATTGCTTCTTACAGTAAAAAAGGCAAGACGGGTTTCACCTTTCACTTTGGCTATGCTGAGATTCGGGCAAAATTCAAAGCGGCCGATATTCCGCCGATAGGAGCGGGCCAGAGGGCGTACTGGCCTTGTTTCTGGGGGCATTCGTATACAGATTGT
>JAZQIV010000177.1:0-7764 GCA_045541305.1 Acutalibacteraceae bacterium
ACGTAAAAAGCCCCTCCAACCGTGGTTGGAGGGGCTTCTTTGTGTTTTAGCACTTATTCTTCGTTGCTGCTGTCTTCCAGTTCGATCTCACTCTGAACCGGTCTTAACGCGGCAATCGCGCGATCAGCCGTCATATCGACAACTTCCAAAAGAGGTTTCTGATAAGTTTTCATGATTCGTCTTCCCCTTTCTTTTCCTTACGCGCCACGGCCGACAGCCGCCGCCACACTATCTACCATCGCGGTGGTGTACACCGTGATAGTCTCGCCCTCAGCGGGCTTCAACACCATGTACGAGCCACATTCGTATTTCACGTTATGGTCAGCATTTTCCGCAATCGGAATCACAACCGTGAAGTCGAAATACTGTTGCGTGTAGTCGGTTACCTTCACGTTCGGGTTACCGTCTTCGTAGCAGATACCCTTCATGACCGTGGTATCTTCAAACAAGGTGGTGGTAGCCGCTGCATCATACACACGGGCCTTCGCACCGATCTCCATAATGGTGTATTCCACACCATCAACGGTGGTCTTCAACTCGCTTGCGCTCCAATCCAAACCGTCAATGTACAAACGGTTCAGGAAACGCATGCCGTTTATCACACCCTCGTCACGACGCACAGCGGAAGCAATGGTACCCCACTGATAACCCTGCGTTTCAATCTTGGCAAACTCGCAGGTCACGTACGCAGTCTCATCGGTAGTCACAAAGGTAAATTCATTACCTTTGCTCTCGGACATGCCGGCCAGTGCCGAGTTGAGGATCGGGGTGCGTTTGCCGGACAATGTCACGAGTTCCAGCGTGCCCGGAATCGGCAGATAGCCGGCGCTCGGAGCCACCGTAACCGTCATCTTCGTGCCGGGTTCAATGATACCAATGTTGCCGTTGGTGTACTGGGTGTAACCTTTGTACAGGTTCAGAGTACCGTATTTCAGGTTGACCTGATCCTGCAACTCGCTCTTCTCATAACCACGCATCAAATAGGTGGTCTGTACCTCTTTCACCGAGAAATCGTCAATATAGTAGGCTTCGGTCGCATTCGGAGACGCAAGGTCAAACAAATAGGACCAGTTACCGTTGTTCGTGATACCGGAACCCGGAACAAAGACCAGTTTATACTCGGTCCATTCGGTACTCGCTTTCATCGTCTTGGTGCCGCCGCCGGCAGCCACGATGGACTGCGACCAGGTGATAGCGGTAAACGTACCGGCATCACCATAGTGTTTGAAGCTGATTTCATACACGTGGAACGGTTTGAAACAGTCAAAACCAACCGGATAGAACGTGGAGGTGGCATCCGAAGCTTTAATGCCGGGGTTCACTTTGAGCATACCGGAAGTGTTACCGCCGATGCCGCCCTCGATTTCGCCGGGCAGGATGTGGTCAAAGGTCAGGCCGCTGTTGAACGCTTCTGCACGAACAGTACCGGCGTTGGCAGCATCAAAATCACCGCCGACAATAACATCCATGCTCTCATCCACGAGTTCCACAACGATATCGTCGATATACGCCGGAACATCGGCACTGGTACTTTTGCCACCAATGTTGAAGGAGTTGGAGCCCCAAGCCGGCGCATCACCGGTCACGATGGAACCGGTAATGGTATACCAACCGGTATCCGGCAGGTCAGCGGCTTCAACGCTGGGTTTGTTATAAGTCAGGTTGTAAGGACCGCCGGAATAGGCGCTCATGGAAACACCGGCACCGGCGCTCTTGACCTTCGCGGTCACGCGATAAGTGCTGTTGGGTTTCACAAAGAAAGACTGGTTAGCATACAACGTACCGGTGGTAATCTGGTAACCATAAGAGCCGTCTACACCGTTTCCGGAAACGATGCGGCCGGTGGTACCGCCGGAGGAGTTGCTGCCACCCCAGCCGGTGGAACCAAGTTCAAAGTCGCCGTGCTTAAGCGGATGGCTGGTGTATTCCCATTCCACCTTGGTGGTCAGAGTCTGGGTACCGTCGGTAACCGTCAACGTCGGATTGACATTTGCCAGAGAATACTGGGTGGCACCACCGGCGTTCGGTGCTGCCAAGGTCGCACGGCCGGCGGTGGTGGCGGTCAACGCATCGATTTCCGTACCTGTGAAGGTTTTGGCAGTGGAATCGTAATAATTCGTCTTACCGCCCTCGATCGTCCAGGTAAAGCCGGTGTTCAGGTTAGCATCGCTAATATAGCCACTAATAGAGGTGTCACGATCGCCGTATGGCGAGGAGTTAGCAGGCTCAGTCACGATAGCATAAGCATTCATATCGAGCGGGCCACCAACAGCATCCACTTTGGTGGTGGGCTGAACAGTCCACGAGGTAGATTTCTCGGGGCTGATCTCATAGATCTCAACATCGTCGATATAAGTATCCACCGAAGTGCTGGACGCGTTGCAGTTGTTAAAGCACAAGTAGTTGAAGTTGTTCTTCATATCGATGAAGAACTCGATGGTGGTCCAACCATTGGGAGACTGATAACAAGTATACTGACCACTGGATTGTGAAGCACCGGGGTTGTTCATGTATTTATCTTGGCCGCCCCAGTTGTCAAAACGGAAATAACCGTAGAGGCGCATTTTGATCTTAAACGCTTTGGTGTAATCCAGTTCGTCAAAAATGCTGGGCAAGCTGTTGTAGTTATCGCCTGCGCCGCCCTTGATCAGGTGCATAACCCTGTTATCAGAACCAAACGGATCTTTCACGATTTTCGCACCGCCGGCTGCGACCTGCGCTTGCACGATGCCGAACGTGCCGGCATTGTCAAAACCGCTGTCAGGAACGAGGTTGAAGCGGCCATCAGCGGGAGCATACAGCAGCTCAACATTGCGCATTTCAAAAGTACCGGTTGCATCCAACGCTTGTTGTTCCAACGTCAACGAAACCCATAACTTGTTGTAGTCAGACATGGTGCCAACTGTAAACGCAGTCTGATAGGTTACCCAGTCAGTGGATTCTTGGGTGACGACGTTCTGGCCCCATTTACCGGGCATCGGCGAAACGGAAGCCGGCAAACCTTTGGCTTCAAAACGCACAACATAGCGCAGACCTTGAACCAAAGCTTCGTCCAATGCGAAGTTCAGGCCGCGGTCATTACCCACCAAATAATCGTGGAGAAGCGGATTGCCTTCCGGATCGTACAACTTGTTGCCGGTACCATCCGTCTGTTGCGGTTGGTACATGTCTTTTTCGACAGACAAGGTTTTGGTGTACGTCTTGTTAGTAAACAAGTTGACACCGAACGTGGGTTCGGTTGCTGTGTCTTCTGCTGCAACCGAGACGGCAAAGCCGGAGATCATGCATGTGAGCACGAGCACCAATGCCATCGTTACAGCCAGAAAACGAGAAAATGTTGTTTTCATAGGGGTGTTCCCTCCTTATCAGTTTACTGCATGTTCATGCAGCGCCTTGGAAAAAGGGTATCTGCGTTTATATAACTACCCGAAAACGATCCGTTTCGGGGAATGTCCTTAAACGGGGTGTGCGGAAGCGGGAAATGTTACCATTCCCGCTTCCGCTTTGTTGAAAACTCAAAAGTTTCGTACGCAAGGTTGGCATTACGCCCCGGTGGCGGCATCCAACACACGCTGCAGATTCTTCTTATACGCTTTCAAGGTGGAGGCGATATCGCCGCCGCCGGCAACCGCACGGCAGATGTTATTGCGGATACCCTGCACCTCACCGGCGGAGGAAGCAAAACCGGAAACCGCTGCTTTGAAGTTGTCTTTGTCGAGCAGCTCGCAGGAGATCTTTTTGATATCCGCGTTCATGCCGTCAACATAAGCACCTTCAATGTTGTAAATGGAGTTCCAGTGAGCCAGCGTGACCGCCACGTAGGGCTGGCTGGTGTAGGTGCCGATGGCGGTGCCGCCGAAGGAACCCATAACGTTGACTTTCGCTGCATTCTGCTCCGGCAACGGACACCAACCGATGTTCTTGATGTCCTTATCGAACGCAACCGATTTGCCGTCCACGGCATTTTTAACGTGAGTCCAGGAAGCCGGCCATGCGATCACCGCAGCCGTGGTGCCCTGCTCAAACGCTTCCAAGCCGTTGCTTTCGTCCGCTTTGGCGGTGCGATCAACAAGGCGACCTTCACCGGCGGTGAATTTCTGGAACATCTGCAACGCCGTGGTCAACTGTTTGTCGGAAAGGTTCTCTTTCACAACGCCTTTTTCGATCTTAACAAAGTCCGTACCGTAAGAGATGCAGAACGCACCGTTGTAGTAGTTGGAGAAGTTGTTGATGAAATACACGTTCTTGGCAGGATCGTTGATCTTGGAACCGATTTCATACAACTTTTCCCAGGTCAGCTGGCCCTTGTAGTACAGATCCAGCAGATCGGGCTGACCGGCTTGCTTGAGCATCTTCTTGTTATAGAAGATACCGGTACAACCGGAGTGGTAAGCACCGGCCGCGCAATACGCGTTGTTGTTCCAAGCAAGGCCCTGCAACTGAGACATGGAGAAGCCTTCTTTTTTGACCGGATCCCACAAGTCCGCGGTGGTGATGTACGGATCAAACGGTTGAACCAGGCCGCGGGTGATTTCCTGCGGGAACCAGGTATCGTAGATGTACAGGATATCGTACGCCGCGTTGGCCGCCTGCTGCGAAGCAACCTTTTCCAGATACACGTCCATGCCGGGGGCTTCGATCTGGATTTTTACGTTATACGCTTTTTCGTACTCTTTCACCATGGCGCGATATTTATCGGTGCCGTTGATGGAAGCAAAGGTATAGGTTTTGCCGCCAAAATTCCATTTCTTACCGGTAGCCGGATCAATGGTGCAGGACACGGTGCCCTTTTTCAGCGTAACCTCCTGACCAACGTAGCCATCTACATTGGGACGGGAGTTGGTGGTGTAGCCACCCTTGGTGGTTGTGGTGCCGCGACCGTTGGTGGTCGCATCGCCCTCACCGGCCGCCTGCGTGGTGGTCGTGGTGGTGCCGTCCTCCTTGACCGTCACTTCAACCTCGCACGCCGTTAAGAACGTGACCAGCAGAAGAACCGCCAACAAAAGAGCAGCCAGACGCTTGATAAGCATGTTGTTTCCTCTTTTCTGTCGTTTTTCTGTTTGCTTTGCTCTGCCGATAACAAGGCAGAAAATCCTACGAAACCAGTATACCAAACCCCCCGCCATTTTGCAAGACACTTTTCATAAAATTTGTGCGGTTTTTTGCATAAATTTTGTGCGTACTATTAGCAGTATTCGCAGCGTGCAACCACACACCATATCTTGTAAATCGCGGTTATCCGACGATACCGGTACGCTCGATACTTTCCACAAATTGGCGCTGCAGCAACAGATACAGAGCCATGGGAACGATGATGGTGAGCAAGCCGGCCGCCGATAAGATGCCGCGCGTGTTCAGCGCATCCTCACCGCCGGCGTTCATACTGGCCGAAAGCTTGGCACGCGCCACGTACATCATGGGGATGAGCGGCTTGAGCTCGCTGATGTACAGCATTTCGGAATAATAGTAGTCATTCCAATGCCACACAAAGGAGAAAAGCGAAACCGTGACAATGCCGTTGCCCGCACTGGGAATGATAATGCGGATAAAGGTTTTCAGCGGGTTGCAGCCATCCACCCACGCCGCTTCTTCCAAGTCCTTGGGCAGTCCTAAGAAGAACTGGCGGAAAATGAAGATGAACAGACCGTTGCGCAAACCGCACGCAAACAACGCGGGAAGCACAAACACCCACGAGGTGGAGAGCAGGTTGATCTCCACGCCGAACAGGCCCAAAATACCGCCGAAATCAAAGGATTTGTATTGCAAGAACTGCGTGATCAGCATGGTTTGCGGCGGGATGATGATGGTGAGGATCACCAGCAAAAACGCCACTTTCTTTTCGGCGAAATCGTAACGCGCAAAGCCGTAACCGACCAGCGAGCACGAGATCAGCGAAGCGAGCGTGCCGAACACGGTGTTTTTCAGGCTCAGCCACGCCGCATCGAAGAACTGGATACGTTCAACGGCGTATTTGATGTTTTCCAGGGTGAATTCGCCGGGGATCCACACAACGTTAGGATTCAGCAGCGATTCGGGGGTGGACAGCGCACCGAGCAGCAGGTAGAAGATCGGGAACAAGAACAAATAGCAAAGACCGATCAAGAAGAGTGCGCGTACAATGCTGACGGAGCCGCTGAGCAGGCGCCGACGCAAAATCAACGAGGAGGTACCGTTTTTCTGTTTCATTATCCCTTACCCCCTTACGATTTGACGTTAACGCGGCGGAACGCGAACGCAACAATGCCAAGAATGGCGGCAGCAATCAGAAAATACACCCATGCCATTGCCGATGCCAGACCGAGGTTTACGTTGCCGAACTCCGCGACAACCTTCTGCATGACCGCATTGCTGCTATCCATAAAGCTCTCGATGATCGTATAGAAAATGTTGAGCATGATGATAGGCCCGATCATGGGAATGGTGATCTTCCAAAAATCTTCCCAGGCCGTTGCGCCTTCAATGGAGGACGCTTCGTACAGCGAGCCGGGAATGCTTTGCAAGCCGGACAGGAAGATAATCATCTGCACGCCGGCTTTCCACAGCAGATTGAACAGGTTGCTGTAGATCGTATTGATAAAACCGGTGATCTCGCTGCCGAGGCCCATGTTGACAAGCAGGTCTTTCAAACCGTTGCTGTCCACCATGGTGCCCGACGATACCATGCTGCCGTTCATGACCTGCATGGAAACGGTATCGTTTTGGATGATGGACATCACAATACCGCCTGCCAAAACGACGGGCAGGAAGAAAACGCCGCGCACCACCGTTCTGCCGTGAAATTTTGATTTGAGGATCAATGCAATGAACAAACTGGCAATGATGATAACCGGCACCTGCCACAGCAATTTGGTGACGGTCGCAATCAACTGCGTTTTGTAGTTCGGGTCAACGTTGAAAATGGTGTCAAAGTTCTTAAACGAGTTGAAATGGACTGCTAACGCACCGTTCAGAATTTCAACGTCCGAAAACGCGAAACGAACGGATTGGAAAATCGGCCCTAAATAGAAGAACAAAAAGCCGAGATAGAACGGGAGCACGAAACAACGACCCACCCAGGACTGCCGCTGTGTCAGCGAAAGACGACGTTTCAGTTTCATGCGCTCACCTCCCATTCACAAAAACCGCGCGCCGGCACGGTGTTGCCTTCCACAACCACATCCGCTTTGGTGTAGTTGACCGCTACCTTCACGCCGTTCTGATATTCCGTGACAAACACGTTTTCAGCAACCTGCGCGTGGCCTACGATCGGTTGATCGTGCACCTTGTTGAGCAACGGATAGTATTCCGCGTACTGTTCGGCCGCCGCATCTTTCCACAGCGTCCAGGTGGAACCGTACAAGTAGTTGTACTCGGTGTCAAACAGATCGCCGGAATTGGCGTAAATGGCGTTGTATTGCAGCTGCGAACCACTCTCCACCGCCGTCAGATAGGTAACGTCCGGATTGGGCGTCTGGGTGACGGAACGGGTGGTATACGGAACATAGCCGTGCAGCACCGCTTGATAGAACGGAACGTCTTCATCAAAAATATCATAACCGCTGGAAGCCGTGGGAACATCCGTGACAACGTCCACATACGGCAACGCGTACGCGTTAGCGTTTTGCACCGTCACTTTGATACCGGCATCCCGATACGCTTTGAGAACCTCCACCACGTTGTTCAAGCCAACCGTGCGGTGCGCGGTGTCATCTTCAAAGTAATTCGAATAGCAGTTTTCCGCAATGTTTGTAAGATCCACCGCTTTCAGGCCCTGTTTTTTGAGGG
>JAZQIV010000178.1:0-4751 GCA_045541305.1 Acutalibacteraceae bacterium
AAAAGTTTCGTACAAATTTTCTTAACAAACGGGATATTCTGTGATACCATCGAACATCATAAAACCGGGAGGAAAAACAACATGGGAAAACGCATCGGATACGGCCGTGTATCCACAAAAGGTCAAGAACGCGACGGCAACGGACTGAAGGAGCAACGCATCAAGCTAACCGAAGCCGGCTGCAGCGAAATCATATTAGAGGCCTACACCGGCACAAAAATGAATCGACCCGAGTTTAACAAGGTGTTAAATATGTTAGAAGAGAGTGACACCCTGGTCGTCTGCAAGCTTGACCGCTTCGCGCGAACTGCCAGAGAAGGATTGGAAGTCGTTGAAATGCTGATGAACAAAGGCGTAAACGTGCACATTTTGAACATGGGCTTAATTGAAAACACGCCCATGGGCAATATGCTGTTAACCGTCATGCTGGCATTTGCACAGTTCGAACGCGACTGCATTGTGGAACGCACACAAGCCGGAAAAGCTTTGGCACGACTGAGAGAGGACTACCACGAAGGCCGCCCACGCAAAGAAATACCGGCGGATTTTTTGGAATATGTCGCTCGTCAGGAAGCCGGTGAAATCACCATCACGGACGCTTGCCGCGAAATGAACGTAGCGCGCCCGCATTGGTATCGTTGGAAGCAATTGTTGGCATAAAAAAGAACGCGAACCCGTTTAGGGCTCGCGTTCTTTTAAATTCCGGCGACGCCGGTATCCCGGGCAGAAATCCGCCACCGTGCGTGTTACGTAACCGTTTCCACCAAAAATCTACCGGAAAACCGAGCTCCCTCGCAAAAGGCTTGCTCTGTGAGCAACGTCACGTACTCCTCAACACAATCGACATACTTTTCAAAAATATCCTTTTGCGTTTCCGGCAACCTATGCAACAGAGCAGCTCTGTTCTGTTCAATCAACAACTCCAACTGTGCAATATTCTCGTCCCGTTCCCCACACTGTTCTGCCGGCACAATATTTCCATGCCAAATATCGCATAACATCCGTCTCAACTCTATCACCTCAAAAATTATTTTAACCTATTCAGGTTAAAAGCCAATGTGTTTTTAAGTTTATTATATAATAGATTCGAGGTGAATGGACATGTTTGAGCGAATCCGCGATCTTCGTGAAGAAAAAAACATGACACAAAAGCAAATTGCAGAATTACTCGGCATGTCTCAAACGGGATATTCCAAATACGAGACCGGTGAAAACGACATCCCAACGGCGGTGTTAATAAAACTTGCTGATTTTTATAACATTTCAATTGATTATATGCTTGGTCGAGCGGATAATAAGTAACAAAATGAGCCTGACACGGATGTGTTAGGCTCATTTTTATCTTTTCACACCGATTTGCTTTTACCGATTCCCGTTGCGGAAGGCATAAATACCTTCCCTACAATACCACAATCGTAGAGGTGCGGTCTCCTCCCCATCAATAACCCAAGTTCGTGTACCGTAGGGAACGGATTTGTCCGTTCCGTTTGAGCTGGGGATAAACTCCCGCCCTACAGCAGTTCTCCACAAACAAAGACACGCGACTCCATAAGGGGGCGCGCGTCTTTTGATTTGCTCTTAAATTCTCGCCACACCGGTATCGCGGGCAGCCTGTGCCACTTTTTCGGCAACCGTTTTGCCGATGCGCTCATCAAACGCAAACGGCATGATATACTCCTCGCTCAATTCCTCGTCCGATACCAACGAAGCAATCGCCAGCGAAGCTGCCATCTGCATTTCCTCGTTGATATCTGAAGCCCGCACGTCCAACGCACCGCGGAAGATGCCGGGGAACGCCATCACGTTGTTGATCTGGTTCGGGAAATCCGAACGACCCGTGCCCACCACGCGCGCACCCGCGGCTTTTGCCTTATCGGGCATGATCTCGGGAACGGGATTCGCCATCGGGAACACGATCGCATCGCTGTTCATGGACTGTACCATTTCCTCGGTCACACAATTCGGCGCCGAAACCCCGATGAACACGTCCGCGCCTTTCATGGCATCCGCCAGCGTGCCCACCTGCTTTTGACGGTTGGTCACGCGGCTCATGTCCGCCTGCGCGGGATTTAACTGCTCATCCCCCTCGCACACAATACCAAAGCGGTCGCACATCGTCAGGTGCCTAACGCCCAGCTTGAGCAGGTGTTTGCCGATTGCAATGCCGGCCGAACCGGCACCGTTTATCACACACTTCACTTCGCCGATTTCTTTTTTGGTCAAGCGCAACGCGTTGAGCAACGCCGCACCAACCACAACCGCCGTGCCGTGCTGATCGTCGTGAAACACCGGAATGTCGCAGATTTCCTTCAACCGCCGCTCGATTTCAAAGCAACGCGGCGCCGCGATATCCTCCAGATTGATACCGCCAAAGCTGCCGGACAGCAAATAGATGGTGCGCACCAGTTCATCTACGTCTTTCGTGCGCAAGCAAAGCGGGAACGCATCCACGTCGGCAAACTCTTTGAACAACACACACTTGCCTTCCATCACCGGCATGCCCGCTTCCGGCCCAATATCACCAAGGCCTAACACCGCTGTACCGTCGGTGATCACCGCCACCATATTCCAGCGACGGGTGAGTTCAAACGACTTGTCATAATCCTTATTGATTGCTAAGCACGGCTCGGCAACACCCGGCGTATACGCAATGGATAACTGCTCGCGGTTTTTCACCGGCGTGCGGGACACGACTTCAATCTTGCCCTTCCACTCGTAATGCTGCTGTAATGCTTTTTCCTTGATATCCATCCCACACACTCCTTACTGATACGAGCTGCTTGTCGTACCGTCAAACGTCACGTCGCCCAGATATTTCACGGGATCTAAGCCGACGTACCGACACATATCAAACATTTCCGCCACCGTGTTGATGTTCACGGCAATGCCGTTTTTCAACCGATCGGCCTTGGCAAAGATTTCTTTCTCGCCGTGCGTGTAAATGCGGGTTGCGCCCTCGCTCTTGGGCGAATCGCGCAGCTCCTGCGAAAACGTGGACAAATGCTCCTTAATATCGCCCGCATCACCGAAAATTTTCGGATCGATCGCAATAAAGCCGTGGCACGTGCCGCCTTTGCCGCCGGTATGTGTGTGGTTAGAGGTAAGACCCATCGACAAAATCGAGCAGAAAATTTCGCAGAACATACCGTAACCGTAGCCCTTATGGCTGCCCAATTGCTCGGTCTCGCCACCCAGCGGCATGATGCCGCCGCCGTTTTTCGCCACAATGTTTTGCAGCACGTCCTTGGCATCGGTGGAGCCCTTACCGCTGGCATTCAGTGCCCAGCCTTCCGGCAACGGCTTACCGAGCTTGTTGTAAATTTCCAGCTTGCCGCGCGTTACCACCGTGGTGGAAGCATCAAAGAAGAAATCATACGGCTGCGCCGGCATCGCCACCGCAATGGGGTTACTGCCCAGCATTGCTAAACGCCCAAAGGTGGGCACCATGATCGCTTCGCTGTTGGTCATCGCCATGCCGATAAAGCCGGCATCGCACGCCATTTTGGCGTAATATCCCGCAATGCCGAAGTGATTGGAATTGCGCACCGTCACGATCGCCACACCGCTTTTCTTCGCTTTTTCGATCGCGATCGACATCGCTTTGTGGGAAATCAGCTGCCCCATGCCATCGTGGCCCTCGATCACCGCCGAAACCGGCGTTTCAAACACCACCTCCGGCTTGGCATCTACTTTGATTAAGCCCTTTTCGATCCCTTTGTGATACCGCGCCAACCGCTGCATACCGTGAGATTCAATGCCATACAAATCCGAAAGCAACAACACGTCGGTGATGATCTCGCTTTCTGCCTTCGTAAAGCCAAAGCTGCCAAAGCAATCCTCACAAAACGTTTTCAGTTGATCGTAGGAATACGTCAAATACGTCGCCGCCATTTTTTGGCCACCTTTCCCCAATTTTTTACTTTTTTATTGTATCATACAGAGAAGCCATGTGAACATACCTTTTTTGATATTTTTATGTAACATTTAAAAAGCCGCGTACACAAGCTTGTGCACGCGGCTTTGCTTTAGGATGCTGCTTTCGTAGTGGTAACGACAGTCGTCTTGTTCGCCTCTGCATTCACAATCGGCAAATACGAAGTGCTGCTCAGCACCTCCAGTGCCGCTTGCAGCTGCGTATCCTCCTCATCGGTCAATAGGTTAAAATACACCTGCTTTTCATACGCTAAGTCTGCCGTGGTTTCCGGCAACAACCCCACGTCTTTCCAGCTGTCCCCGCCACGTAAGCGGTACAGCACACCAACCGACAAGCGCACGGCGCCTTTATCCGATTGAATGGTGGCATATTCCTGCACAACGGCTTTTCCCTGCGTGGATGTACCCACCAAGCGGGTCTTGCCCTGATCCTGCAACACCCCGGCAAACAGCTCCGCTTCACCAATGGTATTGCCGTTCACCAGCGTCACCGACGGCGCGGTCATTTCATAAGTATCCGTTGCGCTGAACGCCACCGTTCCGCTCTTCTTTTCACAGTTAACGTACGGCCCGCGCGGCAACAAATAGTCCAGAATTTCCTGCACAGCGGACAGCTGACCGCCCACGTTGTTGCGCACGTCAAACAAGAAATACAACGCACCCTGCTGCGTCAGGTCATTGTACACCGTTTTAAACTGCAACGGCGTCACGTTGTTAAACTCCGTAATACGGATATACCCAACCGTGTTGTTAATAATCCGCCCAATCACACTCACCGCTGTGTAGGTGTTTGCCGAGAGCTCCATTGCCGTCGGCAC